>JAZRWB010000001.1:0-1768 GCA_045599445.1 Kiritimatiellia bacterium
GGGATCCAAAACGAGACGTCGCGAACTTGCTGTGGGGCAAGACCGACAAACCCTGACGCCCTCACCCTCAGCGAAGCGTAGCCCTAATGCAGGTTAGTCGAGTGCGGGGCGTCAGCCACACACTCGACTAACCTATTACAAACATCGGTACTCGGTCAGTCAATACCGCTGGCGCGCTGACCGAGTACGCGCACCCCCTCGAGCGGTCGCGGTACTATAGTCGAGCGGTCGCGGATCTTAGCGAGCGGATTAGCGCACGATCAGCAACAGACCTTCCCGCCGTGATTGGACGAGGTACGCCTTGCGCTTCCCACCGTATCGCTCGCGCCTCGCGAGCGTGAATGAGGAGTTTGCAATTCCGCTCTCGTCCGCGAGGCGCGGACGGTACGGCACTATCTCCTAAGTGCGAACGCCGATTCAAATCAGCCTCAAAGCGCGAATCCATCAAATTCCCGCCAAGTACGCGGCGTGCCCTCACGCCGCTTGGATAGAGCCGAATCTAAGTTGGCAACTTCTCCAACGCGGCCGAGGCGGCCGCGGCACTTCAGCGGATGAAGATCTTCAGACCGTACAGGAAATCATCCTTGCGGACCGTACCCGCCCGGAGAAAAAGAGAAAGTCCGCCGCGTATTATATCGCCGATTAGGCCATCGGTCGTGGCCCTCTGCGCCTCGATCAGTGCGCCTGCCTGGCAAACAGATCGTCGCCGGTGACCACGGCCATGATGTTGCCGTTGTACTTGCCGGACTTCAGGCCGGAAGAGGCGATAAGAACCGTCCGTACCGATTTCTTCTGATGCGCAAGTTCACGAAAGGCAGAGACCCTCCTTACGATGTTCTCGTTCTCGTCTTTCTTTAGCTCATACGGTTCGTTCGAATACTTGATCTCGCAAACGTCAACGACACCATCAGCCCGGTCAATCAGAAGGTCAATCTGCACCCTTTCGGAGTCTGCACCAACCCTGCCTTGCCAAGAATAGACATCCGCTTCAATTCCCGAGATACCAAGCCGATCTTTGATCTCGGAAACATGCCAGAAACAAACGCGTTCAAACGCACGGCCCCTCCAGCCGTTGACCTTAGGCGAATTGTAGTTTCTCGTCCAGTAATGCGTATCGTTTCCACGGCGCTGCTCGAGAAACTCGAAGTAAAAGAGGCAATACGGATCGATCATCTGATTACCCCCTATAATTTGCCGAACATTATACCACATTTTTATGTTTTTGGGTGACTCTTTAGCAAAAATCAATAAAGACTTCCCCAAAAACACACTTCTCGGCACTTTTTTGGGCGATTCTTCAAATAACAACTTGCACCTCTTCAGGCCCGCCCATGCAACCACCATCAATGGCGAGTTCGCCGCTCGCCCCCGAGCGGTAAGTACGCCGCTCGCCCTCGAGCGATAAGTACGCCGCTCGCCCTCGAGCGGCTTGGATTAGGAGAAGCGGAATCCCTTCCGCTTCTGAACCAACGAAATTCCGCTTCTATACTGCGGAGGAAAGGATTCCTCCGCTCCTATTTTCCTCCGCTCCTATCCAACGCGACCGAGGCGGTCGCGATACTATGGCTGAGGCGGTCGCGATACTTTAGGCGAGTGGGCGCGGCGCCAGAGCAGCTCGCCCTCGGGCGCATGGTGATTTACTTTAGACCTCCTTTCCCATGACGAGGTCGAATACCATGTCTGGATTTGCCTGCATTTTCTCCTTGAACGCCTGGCAGTTGGACATGCCGCTCTTCGCGAAGAAGTAGAGCGCGAGGGTTCTCGCGAG
>JAZRWB010000002.1:0-24718 GCA_045599445.1 Kiritimatiellia bacterium
ACCCGTAGGATCGACTCCCATCTACTTCGCCAGTTCTATGGCCTATGTGGCTCCCCTCGCGGAGAACGCATGTATTATACCAAAAAATCAGCCATCGCGCGAATGCCAGCAATTTGACTCCAGAGCGCCATTAAATAAGCCACCCGAGCAGTCGGCCATGTCCATATATGGAGATATCAATCTCCATGTATGGACTTAGGTCATGTCCATATATGGACACGCCGATCTCCATGTATGGACACCTACCATGTCCTAGTATGGACATTGCAATCTCCATACTAGGAGATTTGCATGTCCATATATGGAGATTCGCGCCTGTCACCAGTGACGTGACGCTACTGCAGCAAAGTACCCTGCTGGCGCGGAGACGAGGCGCGCTTCGGCGCGCTTACCGCACTTAAAGGCGGCCTCTTTCAGCGTCCACTCCGCTATCGAGCCGACTTCCTTTTTAACGTCCTCGTCGAGCGGCGCGTCCTTTTCGATGTCGCAACCGATTGGACTATCCGAGATGGCGCACATCACGTAATCGCCCGAATGTGAAAGACTGAAGTGAATCTCGGGATGATCGCGAAAGGACGGTTTCCCACTTTCGTCGAGCACAATCGCCGAATCTACGATCCCCGTCATTTCGACCAACAGCCCGCCGACCGCGAGCTCCTGTCGCCGTCCGCGTTCGAAGCGCATTTTCGCCGCCTTCTCGCGCCAGTGCGTCGGCGCCTTTTCCGCGAGTCGATCGTCGTCGATTCTCGCGAATCTTACGTCCATTGGAACTTCTTGATTAGCGTAAGCTCGTTGCGTTCGTCGACGCGCGCGTATTGGACGCGATCGACTAGCCGCTTGACGACGACCAGCCCCAGCCCGCCGATCGGACGATTTTCGATGGGAGCGCTCGTATCGGGGTCGACGTGCGAAAGCGGATTGTAGGCGCATCCGTCGTCGGTGAATACGAGCCGTGCGCGGTCGCGACACTTCTCGACCGAGATTCCGAATTCCTTCGCGCCGGAATAGCTCACGATATTGGCGACGATTTCATCGGCGGCGTTGAGTAGCTCCGCCGTGGGTTTTTTATCGACGAGCGAAAGCGCCCCGCGCACGAACTCCACCGCCGAGGCGAGCGAAGAGTCGGCGACCGGGAAAGCGCGCGACTGAACGGGCGGCAAACCGTTCCAATAAATCATCATCCCCGTAATGTCGTCCGACTGCGGCGCGTCGGCGACGAACGTCTTAAGCGCGACGTCTATAGAAAACGGCTTCTCGCGCAAGACCTCGCAAAGCCGCTTTTCGCCGAACTGCTCGCCCTTCGGGTTCATCGCCTCGGTAACGCCGTCGGTGTAGAGATAGACCAAATCGCCGCGCGCGAGCTTAATCGCGTGGGCGCGGTAGTTTTCGTGCTCGAACATCCCGAGGAACTTTCCGCCCTTCCCCATAACCTTCTCGATTTCGCCGTTCGCGCGCCGAACGAAAGGCCGGTTGTGACCCGCGTTCACGTACTCGAAAACTCCGCTCTTCGGGTCGACCGCGCCGATCCACGCCGTTACGAAAAGCTCCGCCTGATTACTCTCGCAAATCTTCCGATTCGCCTTCGTCACCGCTTCGGCGAGATCGGTCGAGTCCATAAGACTCGACTTGATGATGTTCTTCGTCTCCATCATGAACATCGCGCCGGGGATGCCCTTCCCCGAAACGTCGGCGACGAGAAACGCGATTCGTCCGTCCGCAAGTTCGTAGAAGTCGTAGAAGTCGCCGCCGACTTCGCGCGCGGGCTGGGTCTCGGCGTCAAACGAGAACACCAGACGGTCGAGAAAGGCGTTGTTCGGCGAGGGCAACGCGGAAAGCTGAATCTTCTTCGCGAGCGCGAGATCCTCGGCGGTGCGCCGCTCGGCCTCGGCGTGCAGGCGCTCCAGCTTGGCGGAGGCCTTGGTAAGCCGCAATAGTACGCAAACGAAAAGCGTAAGCAACGTCGCCAATACCACCGCCGTAACCGCAAACGCCCCGTTGCGCTGCACATAACAATAGCTCTCGGGCAAGTACGCGACGTAGCGATAGCCCATGTAGAGGAAATAGCGGCCAATCACCATTTCGCCGGCCGTGTCGCTCCAGCGCCGAATCGTCTTGCCCGAAGCGAAATCCTTTTCCTGATCGGCACGCTCGTACCAGCCGACGACGCTGAAGTGCCACTCGCGCAGAATCTTCTCCGACTCCGCCTCGGTGTAGCTGTACATGTTCTGACGCAGCCGGTCGACCGTGGTGCCGAGCTGGAGAAAGCCGTCGTGCTCGGGAAACGGCAATCCGTAGTAGGCGCAGACCATGTCGGGATTGGCGACGCCGAGGCGGAAGCCGTGCGACACCATGGTATTGTCCGACTCGACGAGCGACATGAACTCGCGCGTCGTTGCGTCGGATTTGTAGTCGAAGCCGAGTACCGCTTCGAGGTTGGAGCCGATGGCGATGCCTTCGCGATTGACGATGTTGATTTCGTCGACGTTGAAAGTCGCGGCGAGTTCCTTCATCCGCTCAATCGGCACCGCGACGCACTTGCCGCCGATTAGGTTGATGAACGCGCCGCCCACGTTTCGAAGCGCAGCCTCGATCTCGCCGTTGACCACCGCGGAGAATCCCTCCTCGGCGCCAACGAGCATCGTATCGACGCGCTTTTCCGCGCGCAATGTCACCTGCCACCAGGCGACGACGAGCGCGACGACATAGAAAACCGCCGCGGCGACGATGATGAATCTCGGTTTACGGAACATTTAGCGGACTTCGAAAACTTCGTCCAGCCCGGTAACGTCGAAGACTTCGCGCACGACCTCGTTCATCCCGACGAGCGCGATTGTGAAGTCCGCGCCCCGCCGCTTCTTGGTCGCGACCAGCTGCCGCAACGCCGAGGACGAAATGAATTCGAGCTCGCCCATGTCGAGCACCAGCGTCTTCGCCGACGCCGCCTCGTCGATCGCCTTGGCGAAATCGGACGTCGCCGCCGTGTCGAGACAGCCCTTGAGCTTGAGAATCGTTTCGCCGCCCGCTTCGGTTTTCGTAATTTCCATAACCTCTCCTTTTTAGCGCCGACGCGGCATCGTGTGTACCGACGTCCCGAGAAAACTTTCGCATGCTTCCAAAACTCCCTCGCCGAGCGTCGGGTGGGGGTGGACGAGCGAGGCGACGTCCGCCGCCGAAAGTCCCTTGCGAACGGCGAGCGCGAGCTCGTTCACGAGATCCGAGGCGTGAGGACACATGAGCTGGGCGCCGAGCAGTCGTCCGCTTTCCGCTTCGGCGACGATCTTCACGAAACTGCGATCGGCGAGTTCGATAATCGTCTTGCCGTTGCCGCTCATCAAGTACTTCGCGCTCTTGACCGCGAGGCCCTTCGCCTTCGCCTCGTCCTCGGTCAGCCCCACCGTCGCGATTTCGGGATCGGTGAAGATGCAGCCCGGAATGAGCTTCAGGTCGGTTTCGACCCTCTTCCCCGCCATCGACTCGACCGCGGCGATTGCGTAGGCGCTCGCGGCGTGCGCAAGCTGCACATCGCCTTTCGCAATGTCGCCGACCGCCCAAATTCCCTCGACCGAAGTGCGATGATTCTCGTCCACGACGAACTGCCCGCGTTCGACCGCAAGACCGACCGACTCGTCGGCGAGTCCCGCCGCGTTGCCCTTGCGTCCGATGGCGACGAGCACCGCATCGGCGGCGACCTCCTCGCTCGCGCCTTCCTTGGCGGAGAAGGTCGTAACCGTCTTGTCGCCGCGCCGCTCGAAGGAGCTTACGCGACAACCGGTGCGAATCGCAACTCCGCGCTTTTTCAGGATGAGCGAAAGGTTCTGGCCGATTTCGCGATCAACGGTCGCAAGCACTCGGTCGAGCGCCTCGATTACCGTTACCTTCGCGCCCAGCGCCGCGTACATCGAGGCGAACTCCATCCCGATTACGCCGCCGCCCACGATAACGAGTTCCTTGACGAACTTGCCCGAAAGGAGCTCGTCGCTCGTCCACACGCCTTCCGCGTCAATCCCGGGAATCGGCGGCCGAAGCGGGCTCGAGCCGGCGGCGATGAGAATGTTCTTCGCCTCGTATTCCGCGCCGGCGGCCGCGACCTTGTTCTTGGCGACGATCTTCGCCTCGCCCTTCACGACCTCGACGCCATTCGCCTTCAAAAGCGACGCGATGCCCGTCTTGAGCTGCGCGACGACCGCGTCCTTGCGCGCGGTCATCGCCGCGAAATCAAAGGACGGCGCCGCGCCGACGATACCGAGGACGCCCCAGTTCTTCGCCTCCTCGAGAACGTGCGCCGCGCGGAGATACGCCTTGGTCGGAATGCATCCGCGATTAAGGCACGTTCCGCCCAATTCGTCGCGCTCGATTACGAGCGTCTTCATTCCGAGTTGCGCCGCCTTGATCGCGCCCACGTAGCCGGCGGGGCCGCCGCCGATGACAATCAAATCCCAGTTCACGCTTTCCTCCATTCTTCGGTAAAAATCTCCTCGATGCCGTCGTCCGAAAACTCGCCGGGCGCGGCGTAAAGCCATTCGTCGGAAGCGAAGCGCTTTTCCAGCTTCGCGATTTCCGTCAATTCTAACGCGCTAAACATCTTGCGTTCGCTCGCCCCGTATTCGGCGGCGTAGACCCGCTTCAACTCCGCCGTCAAATCCTCGACCGTCATCGTCGGCGCAATCGACTTCAAGTTGACCGTGCGCGACACGACCGAGGCGACGCCGTTCTTGGCGAGCTTGATCGGCGCGGGCGTCAGATATTTTTCGAGCGCCGAAGAGTCGACCTCGAGCATAATCGTACCGTGATGAAGCCGGCGAAAGCCCTGCTTCAAAAAGGCGTTGCCCGAGAACTTCCGCCCGTCCACCGCGAGATCGTTGCGCCCCGTCTTCTCGGCGATAATGCCGAACGATTTAAGCGCGCGCTGGACGACGCCGAGCTGACGCGCGACGTCGTACTCGCCTTCGGTCGCGAAAAACGAGAAGTTGAGGTTGCCGAGATCGTGATAGACCGCGCCGCCGCCCGAAAGCCGCTTCGCGATCTTGCCGCCATCGGCAACAAGCTCCTCGACGCGACACTCGCGCCGCACGTCCTGATTGCGCCCGCACACGACGGTGCGGGCGTTGCGCCAAAGATAAATTCCGCAATCGCCCGCTTCGAGATTCCTCAAGAGGAACTCCTCCACCGCCTGGTTGTGATGGACGTCGAATCCGTCCGCCTCGACGATGAAGCGTTCCGCCATTCAGTCCCCGAACGCGAACTTGAGAACCGGCTGACGCGCCGCCCGCGTCTCGTCGGGACGGCGAATGTAGGTTCGCCGGGGCGAGGCGTGCAGGCTCTCCGCGTCGGAATCGGCAGTCGCGAGGATATCCAGAAACGCCTTCGCCGCCTCGTCGAGCGTGTCTTTCGACTCCGTCTCGGTCGGCTCGATCATGAGCGCTTCGTGGACGATCAGCGGGAAGTACATCGTCGGCGGATGGATGCCGCGGTCGAGGAGCGCCTTCGCGACGTCGAGCGCGGAAACGCCCTTGTCGTGCTTGAGCGCTTCGAGGGTGAGCACGAACTCGTGCATGCAATACCCGGGATACGCCGTCTTGTACGCGCCTTCCAAAAGCGCCTTCATGTAGTTGGCGTTCAAGACCGCGCCTTCCGCCGCCGCCTTGATCCCCTCCGCGCCGAGTGTCTTCACGTAGGCGAGCGCGCGGACGATGACGAGGAAGTTACCGTAGAACGCCGTCATCTGCATCTTCCTAAGGAACGGCTCGAGGAACTTCTTCGCGCCGCACGGACCCGAACCGGGACCGCCGCCGCCGTGAGGAGTGGAGAACGTCTTGTGGAGGTTGAGGTGGATTACGTCGAAGCCCATATCGCCCGGGCGCACCTTGCCCATAACGGCGTTCATGTTCGCGCCGTCGTAGTAGCAAAGCCCGCCCGCCGCGTGGACGATCTTCGTGATTTCGAGAATGTTCTTGTCGAAGATTCCGACCGTGTTCGGATTGGTGAGCATAAGGCCCGCCGTATCCGGCCCGACCGCCTTCTTAAGCGCCTCCAAGTCGACGCAACCGTCCGCGCCGGAGGGAATGTTGACGATCGTAAAGCCGCACATCCGCGCCGAAGCGGGATTGGTTCCGTGGGCGCTGTCGGGCACGATGATCTTCGTGCGCTGGGCGAGTTCGCCGCGACTTTCGTGATAGGCCTTGATGGTCAAAAGCCCAGTGAATTCGCCGTGCGCGCCGGCCGCGGGCGTGAAGTTCATCGCGTCCATGCCGGTAATCTCGCAAAGCCACTTCTCCAACGTCGCGAGGACCTCGTGGCAACCCGCCGAGGACGGCGCGCATTGAAGCGGATGGATTTCGGTGAATCCGGGAAGCGCGGACAAGGCCTCGTTGATCTTCGGATTGTACTTCATCGTGCACGACCCGAGCGGATAGAAGCCCGAGTTCACGCCGTGCACGCGCTTGGCGAGCTCGGTGTAGTGGCGCGAGAGGTTGATTTCCGAAAGCGCCGGCAAATGCAGCTTCCGCTGACGACGCATGGCCGCCGGCAGTTCGCGCTTCGGAGTCGTCGGCTCGGGAAGTACGCTTTGGACGCGCCCTACGCGTCCGCGTTCGAACAGCAATTTCATTTCGCCACCACCTTCCCGATCAATTGAACGAGACGATCGATATCCGCCTTGTCGTTGAGTTCGGTCGCGCACCAAAGGAGCCGGCCTTCGTCGAGTTTGAATCCGCCGAGCACGCCCTCGTTTGCGAGTTTGTCCAGAAGCTCCGTCGCGGGAACCGGCGTCGTCGTCACGAATTCGTGGAAGAACTCGCCCTTGTCCTCGTGCTTGAAGCCGAGTTTTCCGAGCTCGTCCTTCAGGTAGTGGGCGTTCGCGTAGGAGCTTTCCGCCGCGCGCTTCAGCCCCACGTTGCCCATCGTCGCGAGATAGACGCTCGCAGTAAGGGCGCAGAGGTTCTGGTTGGAGCAGATGTTGGAGCTCGCCTTTTCGCGGCGAATGTGCTGCTCGCGCGCCTGCAGGGTAAGGACGAACGCGCGCTTGCCCTCGGCGTCGACCGTCTCGCCGACGATTCGTCCGGGAAGCTTGCGCATCATCGCCGTCGTCGCGGCCATGAAGCCGAGATACGGCCCGCCCCACGAAAGCGGCATCCCGAGCGGCTGGCCCTCGCCGACCGCCACGTCCGCGCCGCACTCGCCGGCGCTTTTGAGAATCGCGGCCGCGATCGGGTTCACCCCCATCACGAACTTCGCGCCCGCCGCGTGCGCGGCCTTGCCGATCGCCTCCGCGTCGGCGATGGTGCCGAAGAAGTCGGGCTGCTGCAGATAGACGCAGGCGACGTCAGGAGCGAGCTTCGCGCCGAGATCCTTCGCCTCGACCTTCTCGATCTTCATGCCGCTACCGAAGGCGTAGGTCTCGATAACCGCCAGCGCGCGCGGATTGATTCCCGCGTCCACGAGCGCGCGGTCGCGCTTCGCCTCGCGACACATCGCAATCGCCTCGGCCGCCGCCGTCGCTCCGTCGTAGACCGACGCGTTCGCGACGTCCATTCCGGTCAGATCGCAAATCATCGTCTGGTATTCGAAGATCGACTGCAATATGCCCTGCGAAATCTCCGCCTGATAGGGAGTGTAGGCGGTGACGAATTCCTCCTTGGAGGTAATCGACTTCACCGTCGCGGGGATGTAGTGGCGATAGGCGCCCGCGCCGCGGAACACGCTCTTGAAGACAATGTTCTTGTCGGCGAGGTCCGATACGAAACGGGCGGTCTCCATTTCGGAGACGCCCGCGGGAAGATTCAGCTTTTCAAGACGCATCGCGCTCGGCACGGCGCCGTAGAAGTCGTCAACCGACTTCGCGCCGCACTTCGCGAGCATCTCGCGGCGATCGTCGTCGCCGGCGGGAATGTACGAGCCCATTTCAGCCCTCCGACTCGCAGAGCTTCGCGTAGGCCGCCGAGTCCATCGTTTCCTCGGTCGCGCTCACGCCCTCGATCTCCGCGAACCAGGCGCCGTAGGGATCGGAGTTGACCTTGTCCGGAGCGTCGCGCAACTCTTCGTTGACCGCCGCGACCTTGCCGGTAACCGGCGAGAAGACGTCCTCGACGCTCTTGACGCTCTCGATGTCGCACATCCGCTCGCCGGCCGAGACTTCGGCGCCAACTTCCGGCAGATTCACGAACACGATGTCGCCCATCGCGTGCTGCGCGAAATCGGTGATGCCGACGCGGACTTTGCCGCCGCCGAGATCCTGAATCCATTCGTGGGACTTGACGTACTTGAGTTCAGCGGGAATGTTCATTTTGATTATCCTTTCTTGTAAAACGGCATGGGAACGGCCTTGACCGCCACGCGGCGACCACGGACATCGACTTCGGCGACGGCCCCGAGCGGGAGCGATCCCTTCTCGACGAGCGCCATCGCCAGCGCCTTTTGGGCGTAGGGACAATGGGTTCCGCTCGTGGTGTGGCCGATCTTCTTTTCGCCGACGAAAATGTCCTGATGCTCGCGCACGATTCCGCGACCCGTAACTTCAAGCCCGATGCGCTCGCGCCTCGGCTCGCCCGCCGCCTCGAGCGCGGCGCGGCCGATGAAGTCCGGCTTGGTCATCTTAACGCCCATCCCGAGCCCCGCCTCGAAGGGCGTAATCGTCTCGTTCATTTCGTGTCCGTAAAGCGGCATCGACGCCTCGAGCCGCAGCGTGTCGCGCGCGCCGAGGCCGCAGGGAATAAGCCCCTCGTCCTTGCCGGCGGCGAGCAGTGCATCCCAAAGCGCGGGGCCTTTCGCCGCGTCGACGTAAATCTCGTAGCCCTCCGAACCGGTGTAACCCGTCCGCGAAATGATCGCACCCTTGATGCCCGCGACCTCGCAGTCGGAGAGGAAGGAGTAGTACTTCTCGGGAAGCGCCGCCGTGAGCTTCTTCAGAATTTCCGGCGCCTTCGGGCCCTGCAACGCGAGCTGGGCGATCGTGTCGGAAATGTCGGTGAACTTGACGTCGCCTTCGAGATGGGCGCGAATCCACTCCACGTCCTTGACGCGATTACCGGCATTCACCACGACGAAATACTTGTCGTCGCGAAGCTTGTAGACGAGCAAGTCGTCCACGCATCCGCCGTTCTCGTAGCACATAAGACCGTAGCGCACCCGCCCGACGTCCATCTTGGTGTAATCGTTGGTGACGATGTGATTCAGGTTCTTCAGGGCGTCGGGTCCCTCGAAAATCACCTCGCCCATGTGGGAGACGTCGAACAGTCCGCACTTTTCGCGAACCGCCATGTGCTCGGCGATGACGCCGGAGCCGTATTGGACGGGCAAAAGATAGCCGGCGAACGGCACGATCTTCCCGCCGTATTCGAGATGCTTGTCGTAAAGCGGTGTTTTGAGGTCCATGAGCGAATCCGTATTGTATGTGTAAGATACGGACGCTATTATACCACAAAACCGGCGGCTATTCCACAGTTCGGGTATGCGCTTCACCCGAAATCGCGGCGAAAAGTGAAGCGGAAGGAAACGGCCATGCACACGGCGGCGACGAGGTAGGTTAGACCCGAAACCGCAAAGACAAGCCGATAACCGTTTTCGGGGAAGGCCGAGACGAGGTAGCCGACGAGTTCGCCGGAGAACACCGCCCCGATGCCCATTGCCAAAAGCAGCATGAACCCGACGACCGCCGCGCGGTGCTCGGCGGGAATGACGTCGAAAACCGAGGCGTGTGTGTTGACCTCGAAAAGTCCGCGCATAAGCCCGTACGCCGCCGTCATCGCCACCGCCCCCGCGAACGAATCGGCGAGCCCGATGGCGATAATCGCCGGCGCGCCCAATACGAGCGCGACGATTTGCAGACCCAGTCGAAAACGCGGATAGCGTCCGACGAAGCGGTCGGTAACGAACCCGCCGACGAGAATCGCCGCGAACGCGATCAGATGGTGGTAGAGCATCGCATGCGCCCCGCTCGTCGCCCCGTCCACGCCGAAGCGCTCGTAAAAGAGCTTGGGCGCCCAGGCGAGATAAGTGTTGTTCACACAGCAAATCGCGACAAAACCGGTCGTCGCCAAGAGCGCGCTCGGATTGGTGAAGAACGCTTTGAAGGAAGACGTAAGGGGAGGAAGAGAGGTCGAGGTGGAGGTTGAAGGTTGAGGTTCCCTTAAGAGCCATATAAACGCGATTCCGAGCGCCAACCCCGCCGCGCCGAATGCCGCGAACACCGCGCGCCACGAACCGAGCCAGCCCAGCGTCCAAAGCGCCAGCACCCCGCTCGACATCAGCCCGATGTAGAGCGCCGCCTGATGCAGCGAAAAGGCGAGCGAGCGCGTTTTTTCGTGGTACGCGGCGATAAGCGACATCGCGCTCGGGCCGTAAAAACTCTCGCCGCCGCCCGTTGCGAGCGAACGCAAGAGCAGAATCGAGACGTAGCCGCCCGCGAAACCCGTGCCCATCGTCGCCAGCGACCAGAAGATCAGCGAAAAGGTGATGATTCGCTTACGGCTGAAGCGATCGCCGAGAAAACCGGCGAAAAAGGTAACGACGGCGATCGTAAGGAATAGCGCGGTCGTGATGTGCCCGAGCTGGACGTCGGTAAGCGCGAGATCCTTCTGGACGTAGGGAACGAGTACTCCGAAGAGCGCGCGATCCGCCTGATGAAAGAAATACGCGCCGCCGAGCAGCGCGAGCATCCACCATTTGTAGGAGTTTTTCATTCCGGCAAGTAGCTGACGCGGTCGATCGCAAACGTCTGCGGAAACTCTCCCGCCGACGGCTCGCCGACCCACGACTTCATGATTTCGCAATCGAAGACGAGGTGGAGCGGACGGTGAAAGCGGTCGTTGGGCCGCGAAAAGACCTCCTTGCCGTCGATTAGCCAGACGAGCCGATCCTTCGTCCACTTGAATCCGTAATCGTGGAAGTCCGCCGACGGATCGAAATCGAGCGCGAGACGGCGGGACTTTTCGGACAGCATCTCCACCCCGCCGTTCACGATGCCCTCCAAATACGGCGTTTTGAGACAATGAACCGTGCCGTACCAGTCGCGCAGCGCGCCGAAGATTTCGAAAATGTCGATCTCCTCCGAGAAGTCGCCGGGGCGAAACTTCTTTTCCGGCGCGTCCGACAGCGGATCGTAAAGCCAAAACGCATTGCACACCTTGGAGTTCATCGTCTTCGCGCGGCACTCGAAGGTTCCGTAAAGGAACTTGTCGCGCGTACGCACGTAGGCGGTCGCCCAATCGGTAAAGCCGCGCCGAAGATTCTCGACAGTCTTCTCGTCCTCGCGGAGCGGTCGCGCGACGAGCTCCAGCCGCCCGTTCGCGACCCGCACGTTGTCGCGCGCGAAGAGAAAACCGGAGCTGCGCCCCTGAAAGGACGCGACCCAATCCGTCCATCGCGCCTCGTCGAACGAATCGAACTCGTCAGTCCAGGGCGCGCTCACCAGCGCCGCCAGCAAAAGCGGAAGAAAGATCATTTAAGCGCCGCGCAAATGGCGTCCGGCGCTTCGGCGATCGGCACGACGACGGTGTGCGACTTGTCCTCGGAACGCTTCTTGACCTCGACGCCGCCCGCCTTGAGTCCCTTCGCGCCCACGACGACGCGCACCGGAAATCCGATCAAATCCGCGTCCTTGAACTTCACGCCCGGACGCTCCTCGCGATCGTCGACGATGACGTCCACGCCCTTCGCGATCAGCTTCGCCTCCAAATCGCAGGCGACTTTCGCGACCTCCGCGTCGGCGGGATCCAATAGGCAAATGCAAACCTGATACGGCGCGACCGACGCGGGCCAAATGACGCCGTCCTTGTCGTGGCTCTGCTCGATGATCGCCTGCAACGTGCGCGAAACGCCGATGCCGTAGCATCCCATGACCATCGTCTTTTCCTTGAGGTCGTCGGTCTTGTACACCGCCTTGAACGCGTCGGTGTACTTCGTGCCCAGTTTGAAGACGTGGCCGACTTCGATGCCGCGCTTGATGACGAGGCGCTTGCCGCACTTCGCGCAAACGTCGCCGTCCTTGACGATGACGAGGTCGGCGAAGTCCCTGATTGAAGTGTCGCGCTCGAGATCGACGTTCTTCAGGTGGTGGTCGTCCTTGTTCGCACCGACGATGCGCCCCTTCGCGCCTTTGAGCGACTGATCGGCGACGATCTTGAGCGCCGCGTCCTTCGGCTTCACCGGCCCCACGCTGCCCGCGTTCGCACCCGTCGCCTTGAGGACGGTCTCGTAGTCGGCGAGCTCGACCTTCTTCGCGCCGAGGAAGTGGCGCAGCTTCACCTCGTTGACGTCGCGATCACCGGGAACGCAAACCATCACCGGTTTGCCGTCCGCGAGATAGATGAGCGACTTGACGAAGGCCTCGGCGGGAAGCTTCATGAACGCCGCCACCTCGTCGATCGACTTCGCGCCGGGCGTCGGCACGATTTCGACCGGACCGCACGGCGCGTCGGCGCACGGCTCGACCTTCCGCTCCGCCTTTTCGAGATTCGCCGCGTAACCGCAAGCGTCGCAAAACGCGATTCCGTCCTCGCCGGCTTCGGCGAGCACATGGAACTCGTGGCTGAACTTGCCGCCGATGTCGCCGGTGTCGGCCTCGACCGGATACGCCTTGAGCCCGCAGCGCTCGAAGACTCGCTTGTAGGCCTCGAACATCGCCAGATAACTCGCGTCCGCCGCTTCGAGCGAAACGTCGAACGAATACGCGTCCTTCATCAGAAATTCCTTCGAGCGCATAAGCCCGAAGCGCGGACGGATCTCGTCGCGGAACTTCCACTGAATCTGGTAAACCGTAAGCGGCAGCTGACGGTAGGAGCCGACCGAATTCCTGATGACCTCGGTTACCATTTCCTCGGCGGTCGGCGAGAGCGCCGCCGCGTGCGAGGCGCGATCCTCAAGCCGGAACATGCCCGGTCCCATCGTCTCCCAGCGGCCCGAGGTCTTCCAGAGCTCGGCGGGCTGGAGAATCGGCATCACCATCTCCTGCGCGCCCGCCGCGTCCATCTCCTCGCGGACGATTTTCGCGATTTTGTTGAGCACCCGCATACCGAGCGGCAAATAGGCATAAAGGCCGCCCGCGACCTTTTTCACGAAGCCCGCACGAACGAGCAGCTTGTGGGAATCGATTTCGGCGTCTCCGGGGTCTTCCCGAAGCGTCTGAATGAGAGCTTTAGTCCATTTCATAGTGCTGAATTATACCATATCGAAGAGCGACTTGCCCTTCGCGTCCATCGCGACGATACCGCGAAAATCCTCGACCTCGAAACTCCAAACCGCCTCTGCGGCTCCGAATTCCTTCAATAGCGAAACGCCCGCGATCTTGCGTACGCACTTCGCGTAGAGCGCGCCCGCCCCGCCGACCGCCTGCACGTAGACGCAACCGTGCTTTTTCATCGCCTTCAGCGTGGCCGCGTCCATTCCGCCCTTGCCGATGATTATGCGAACGCCGCTTTGGGCGATGAAGGACGGCTCGTAGCAATTCTCCCTTACCGAGGTCGTCGGCCCCGCCGCGACCACCCGATTCCCGACGACTACCGGCCCGCAATGATAGAGCGCACCGTCGCGGAAATCCACGGGCAGCTTTCCTCCGTCGGCGAAGAACTTGTGGAACTTGTCGCGACCGGTGTGAACCAGTCCCGAAATGGAAACGACGTCTCCCGCCGCGAGCGCGCGGACGGACTTTTCGGAAAACGGATATTCAAGACGCTTCACAGCGAGCCCCTCCTGCACGCCCAGCACATATAGGCGACGGTCACGAAGTAACTCGCCGGAACGCGCGTGCGCGAAGCGACCTTAACGCCGAGAAGCGTAGTCTTGCCGCCGAGTCCCATCGGGCCGATTCCGAGCGCGTTCGCCTTCTTCAAAAGCCGCGATTCGAACGCGGTCGGCTTCTCCGCGAGCGAACGGAGAAGCTGCCTTTTCGCGACCTCGTAACCGGTCGCCCGGTCGCCGCCGACGCAGACGCCGAGAATCCCCGGCGCGCAACCGTAGCCCTTGATCTTCTTCACCGCGTCGAGGACGCACTTCTCCACCCCCGCGAGGTCGCGCTCCGCGCCGAGCTCGCCGTCCGGCAGCGAATACTGGCGCGACATGTTCTCCGAGCCGCCGCCCTTCATGAGCAGCGTGACGCCGCGGTAGTCGCCGTAGTGAACGACCGGCGCGCCCTCGGCGCAGTTGTCGTCGAGACTTCTGCCGGTTACGGCGTCGATCGTATTTTTCCTGAGATACCCCTTTTTCGTCGCCGCCCTGACCGCGCGCTTGATCGCGTCCGGCGTCGCGGTTTCGCGCAACTTGTCGCTCACGAAGAAAGTCAGCGTCCCCGTATCCTGGCAAAGCGGCACGCCATCCTTCTTCGCGATGCGGCAGTTTTCGAGCATGAGCTCGAGAATCGTCGACGCGGCGGAACCGCGCTTTTCCCGACGACGCGCCGCCTCGAGCGCCTTGATTACGTCGGCGGGCAAGGTGGAGCTCGTCCGCCCGACGAGTTCGGTCAACCTCTCGACCATCGATATCGCTTTTTTCATTTCACCGGCGCGGCGGGCGAACCGAAAACGGTCGTGCCGCGCTCCACATTGATGATTACGGTCGAACCCGCGCCGACCACCGCGCCTTCGCCGATCGTCCGCCTGGGCGCGACGACCGCCCCCGGATAGACGCTCGCGCCCTCGCCGAGCTTCACTCCGCCGCCGAGCGCGCATTGCGCGTAAACGTGGGAAAAATCCCCAAGTACGGAATCGTGCCCGATCGAGACGTTTTGGAAGATGATGGCGTGACGACCGACTTCGATATCCGCGGTCAGCGTGGCGTTGTTGGAAACGAAGGCGCCGGCGGACACTCGAACGTTGGGACCGATAAACGCGCTTCGATGGACGATGGCGACGAACTCGCCGCCCTTCTCCTCGATTGCCTTCGCGCAACGCCGACGGCTTTCCACGCTGCCGAGCGCCGTAATAAAAACGTCGTCCTTCTCGATCTTGTAGTCCGCCACGTCGCCGAGAATCGCAGGATAACCGGAAAATCCGTCGAGCGCCCGCGGATTCGCGTCGAGATAGCCCTTGATGTCGAACGTATCGCCGTAGCCGATCGCCTCGCGCGCCACGCCGAACATTTCGCGACCGAAACCGCCCGCGCCGATGATGACGAGATGCTTCATTGCCGATTCCCCTCCTTGCTCGCGCCGTCCAGCAACGCAATTATCTTCGTCGCCGCGTCCTTGCGCTTGACGAGGCCGCCGTGCCTCGATATCAATTCGGCGACGGCGTCGGCGCTCATCGTGCGCATCCAGGTGGAACGAACCATGTCCGTGTCCACGATTCCCGGATCGAACGCGTGCACTCGAATTCCGCGCACTGACAACTCGGCGGTGGCGGTGAGCGCGAACGCCTCCACCGCGCCTTTGGCGGCCGCGTACGCCGCGTTGCCGACCGTCGCCTCGTGCGCCGCGAGCGAAGTCAGAAGAACGATTGCGCAATCCTCCGTGCGCCGAACGCGCTTCGCCAGCAAACCCGCGAACTCCATCGGGAAAACCACGTGCACCGCCAACATGCGCCGCGCGACCTCCGCGTCAATCATTCCGATCGGCGCCGGCGAGGAAAATCCGGCGCAATGGACGAAACCGTCAAGCGGCCCGAAGCCGTCGAGCGCACGGGCGACCCGTTCGGCGGCTCCGCCTTCGCTCAAATCGAGCGCGCAAAAATCGCGTCCGTAAGCCGCTTGCAAAAGCTCGCAACGCCGCGCAACCGCGAATACGCGATCGCCGCGGGCGATCAACGCCTTGGCGACGGCCTCGCCGATTCCCGAGCTCGCGCCGGTGACTACGTACGCCTTGCTCATGCGACGACTCCCGCGAGACGGGCGAGATCCGCAACCGTCTTCGCGCCTTCGAGATCCGCGAGCGCGAGCTTGCGGTTGTAACGCTGCTCGATCATGACGAGCACGCTGAACCCGACGAGCGAACTCCACATCGGCACGGCGCGGAAGTCGTCCTCCGGTTTCACGACCGGAACTTCCAGTGTTTCCGCTATATCCTCGAGAAATTTCTCCATCATTTCACTCGTCTGGAGTAGTATAGCAAAAATAGCGAGGCGAGCGCGACAAGCGGTCGCTTCCACGAGCGCGGGAAGCCCGCGAGCGCCCAGCGGATGGAATCGCGCTTCAGGCATTTCGAAAGATCGCTCCAATGCGCCTTGCCTCCGAGAACGAGCGACAAAAGCTCGATTGCCGAAAGGACGCACGTGCCTTCGTAGAGCGGCGTCAGCGCGCCGCCCCGCCGCGCGTTCAGTTCGTCGCGCTTTTCCAACAGCCGCAGCTTGTTCGTAACGTATCGCCGCGAATGACGCGGAACCGTGCGCATCGCCCCCGAATTCCGGCAGGTGACGTGGTAGATCGCGCGATCGATCGCCGTCATCGACTTCGCCACAAGCAGATATTCCGTGTTGAACATCGCGTCTTCGTAAAGCTCGATTCGCTCGTCGAAACGCACTTGATTGCGCTCGACGAAATCGCGCCGAAAGGCCATCCTGCAGGCGCTCGCCATTTCACGTTCTGCGAAAAGCGGCCTCCCCGAATACCACGCGCGAATGTCGTCGAAGGAATAACCGAAAATTCGCGAAACGTATTCACGGATGATCGTCGCATTATCGCGACAATGGTAATCCCCCTTGAGCGAACGGGGAATCGCGTTCGATTTCCCGTCTTCGGTATCGTCGTAGGCGCAAACGCAAACATCCGCCGCGTCGCCTTCGAGTTTCGCGATCATCGCCGAAAAGAAATCCCGCTCCACCCAGTCGTCGGGATCGACGAAAAAGAGATACTTCCCCTTCGCCCGGTCGAGCGCGCGATTGCGGGCGCGCGAAACGCCGCCGTGATCGAGCCCGATTACCGCGATTCGCGAATCCTTCCCCTCGCGTTCGAGCAAAATCGCGAGCGTCGAGTCGGTCGAGCCGTCGTCCACCGCAATGACTTCGGAATCTTCGGGGAGGGCGGCCAAAATCGAATCCAATGCGCGATTCAGCCAGCGTTCGACGTTGTAGCACGGGACGATTACGCTGCAGACGACGTTCATCGCAGAAATTTCGCCGCCTCGGTCGCCAAATTGGAGTATTCGAGGTACATGCCGCTCGCCGCCCAACCGACGACGACGAGCGCGCCGAACAGGGCGCCGAGCAAAAATCCGAAAAGCGCGTCCGAGGGCTGCGCCAAAAGTCCGTTCACCAACTTGCGCACGATCATCCGCACGACGCCGAACGCGAGCAAGGCGACGACAAGCGTCGCGAGCGCGCGCGCCCAGGTCGCGTCGACGAATTCCGCCGAATACTTCCAACCGAGCGCCGCCGAAATCGCGAGCGCGGCAACGCCCGCGAAGAAGGCGATCGTACCCGAGAATCCCCTAAACAGCCCGATGATCGCCATCACCGCCGCAATGCCGACGAGTACGTAATCCGCTCTCAGAAGTTGCATTGGCTCAACGCTTCCGCGCTCCGGCGATCGCTTCGCGGTATTCGCGATAGGCGGCGATGTCCTCGCGCTTCGCGCCGGTCTTGCCGAGCGCGGCGATCAGCGAATCGAGCGCTTCGAGCGACGCGGGATTCGCGGCGAGCGCGCGCGAACCGATTTCCACCGCCTGCGCGTGATATCCGAGTTTGACGGCGAGCTTTCCCGCCTCCAGGAACGTCGAAATCGCGCTGGGTCTCAAGGCACAAGCGAGCTTGTAGTTCTCGAACGCCTTTTCCTGCCCGGCCTTCGATCCGTCGGCCTTTTGATACGCCTTCGCCAGCCCCAACGCCGCCGGATAGCTGAGCGCGTCGGCCTTGAGCGCGTCCTGATAGCGCAACCTCGCGGTCTTGAACTCGCCCTTCTTCCACGCGGCTTCGGCCTTCGCGAGCGCCTCGGCGCACTTCGCGCTGTCGCGCGAGCCCGCGCCCGGTCGTTCGGTTAGCGCGCGGGAAATCGTCTCCTTCAATCCGGGAATGATCGCCCGCTGGGTTTTCTGAACGCGCGGCGAGGCCTCCGTCTCGAGTCTTACGAACACGTTCAACTGCTCCAGCGCGGCGTCGTGATAACCGAAGGCGTCGCGATAGAGAAGTCCGAGGTGATACCACGCCGCGGCGTCGCGGCGATTGACGCGAAGCGCCTGCAGAAAATCGACCCGCGCGACATGCCGGTTGTCGCAGGCCATCTCGACGATGCCCGCGCCCGTCCAACCTTGCGCGCGAATCTCCGGCGCGAGCGTCGCGTCGGTCGCGATACCCTTGAAAAGCTTCGTCGCCTTGGCGTAGTCCTTCGCGTGCCAGGCGATTTGCGCCGAGAGAATCCTCACGTCAACATCGCGCTCGGCGAGCTTCTCCGCCTTTTGCGCCCACTCCTTCGCGGAAGCGAGTTCCCCGAGGTCGAGCTTCACGCGCGCGAGTTCGACGAGCGCGTCCACTCGCGTCGGCGCGCAGGCGACGCTCTTCTCGAAGAACTTCTCCGCCTTTTTGAGGTCGCGCGCCGCGTACGCCGCCCGACCGCGCTCCAATTCCGCGAGTCCGTCCTTCGCACCGCACCCGACGAGCGCGGCCATCGCGACCGCCGCCGCCGCCTTAAGCGCGAATGATGGCGAGAAATTCATCTCTCTTCTCCTCCATGATCTTTTGGGTTTTCCCTTCAAGATTGAGCCGGACAAGCGGCTCGGTATTGGACATTCGCACGTTCGCCCAATAGCCCTCCGCCTCCCACGCATCCACCGAAACGCCGTCCAGTTCGAAGACCTTCGCCTTCGCGGAGTACGTCGATTTGATCTTCGCGAGAATCTCGGCCGGCGGCGTCGAGGTCTTGGTGTTGATTTCGCCGGACTGGAAGTACTTCTTCAGCGGCTTGACGAGTTCGGAAAGCGGCTGATCGCTCGCCGAAACGATGTTCGCGAGCGCGAACGTCGCCATCGAACTCGACTCCGCCGTCGAATTCGCCTTGAAGTAGTAGTGGCCGGAAAGCTCGCCCGCGAAAATGGCGTCGTTCTGTCGCATCTGCTCCTTGATGAAGGAGTGGCCGACGCGTGACATCATCGGCCGTCCGCCGGCGGCGGCGATCGTCTCTTCGCAAACCTTGCTGGACCTGAGGTCGTAGAAGCACGCCGCGCCCGGATTGGCGGCGAGCAAATCCTTCGAGATCAGCGCCGTGACGAAATCCATCGGAATGATTTCGCCCTTTTCGTCGATGAAGCCCGCACGATCCGCGTCTCCGTCGTAGGCGACGCCGAAAGCGTACTTGCCGGGGTTCGCCTTGATGAGCGATTGCAAATCCTTCAGCGTCTCGTGGTGCAACGGGTTCGCGTCGTGGTTCGGGAAGTCGCCGTCGTATTCGCCGTAGAGCGCATCGTAGGTAATCGCCGAATTCTCGAACGCCGCCGACTCGGCGATGCCCATGCCGTTGGCGAAATCGAGCGCGAGATGCAGCGGACGCTTCAGGTGGGCGAACTTCCCGACGTGCGCGGCGTAGGCGGCGGAGACGTCGAACGAGGTTATCTTGCCCTTGCCGGCGGGCGCTTCCTCGCCGGTCATCGCGCCGACGAGCTTTTCGATGTCCTTGATGCCGGTCGCGCCGGAAATCGGCACGGCGTTCGCCTTGCAAAGTTTGCAGCCGTTCCACTCCTTGGTGTTGTGCGAAGCGGTGATCATAACCGAGCCGTCCGCCTTGAGCGAGGCGTTGGCGAAATAGCTGATCGGCGTCGAAGCGAGACCGACGTCGAGAACTTCCACGCCTTCGTCGACGAGACCCTTCGCGAACGCCGCGAAAAGCGAATCCGACGACTTGCGGCAGTCTCGCGCCACCACCACCCGCGAGCCGGTCTTGAAGCCGCAGAATTGCGCATAGCCGCGCGCGATCTTGTAAAAATCGCCCTCGCCGAGGTCTTGTCCGTAGATGCCGCGAATGTCGTATGCTTTGAATATGCTCATTTGTCTGTTCCTTTTATTTCAAAATTCCGTTTTCGAGCGTCAATACCCGATCGCAAATCGCCGCCGCCTCGGGCGAGTGCGTGACCATGACGAGCGCGACGGCGGTTCCCTTCGAAAGTTCCTGCAGCATCCGCAGGATATCCGCGCCGGTCATCGCGTCGAGATTGCCGGTCGGCTCGTCGGCGAGCACGACCTCCGGCTCGGTCACTAGCGCTCGCGCAAGCGCGACTCGCTGCATCTCGCCGCCCGAAAGCTCCGCCGGCAGGTGTTCGAGCCGATTGCCGAGCCCGACCTTCGAAAGCAGTTTCTTCGCGCGCGACATCGCGTCAATGCGAGCGCCGCCCTCGCGCATCGTCGGCAACATCACGTTCTCGAGCACGGTCAGCTCCGGCATGAGATGGTACTGCTGAAAGACGAAACCGATGTTCTTCGGCCGGGTGACCGTTCCCGAAGTCGGCTTTTCGAGCCCGCCCAGGATATTGAGAAGCGTGGACTTGCCCGCGCCCGAGCGCCCGATGATCGCGACCTTCTCGCCCGGCTTCACCGCGAAGTTCACGCCCTTCAAGACCTCGATCGGCCGCTGGCCGGAGATCTTGAAACACTTTTTCAAGTCGATGCTGCCGAGGACAGTCATTGGTTCAACGCCTTTACCGGATCCTTCGCCGACGCCGCGAGCGCCGGAATGAACGACGCCGCGAGCCCGAAGACGAATACGAGGGAAACTACCCAAACTACATCGGAGACGATCAGCCGATGGGGAATCGCCGCAAGCCCGTACACCGAGGCGGGAAACACCTCGAGTCCCATCGTCGCGAGCCATTCCACGAGATTCTGCAAATTGGCCAAAATCGCCCACGACGCCAAAAGTCCGAGGACGACGCCGAGCGCGCACTGAATCATCCCGTGCACCATAAAGACCTTCATAATCTCGCGCTTCCTGAAGCCGAGCGCCTTCAAAAGCCCGATCTCCGGCGTCTTCTGCACCGTAAGGACGAGCAGCGTGTTCATTACACAAAAGACCGCAACCAGCGAAATGAGCGACAACAGAAGCGCCGTCATGTTCTTCTCGACCGCGAGCGCGTTGAAAATCTGGCGATCCGCCTCGCGCCAGGTAATCGGCCGCAGCTCCGGCGCGATTTCGCGAATCTGGTCGCAAATCTCCTCGAAGCGGCCCGAGTCGGTCGGCGCGTCGGTCTTGAGATGAATCGCGAAGACTCCCTTCTCCATTCCCATCAAATCGCGCACGTTGTTGAGCGAGGCGATGACGTAGCCGGAATCGTACTCGTGCTGGCCGCACGAAAAGAGCCCGACGACCTTCCACTTCACCGGCAAATACACCTCGTCGGCGGCGACCAGCGTCTTCGGCGAGTAGACCGTGATTTCGTCGCCGACGCTGACGCCGAGCGCGCGGGCGGCGCTATAACCGAGAACGAGCGAATCGCCCTCGAGTTCAAACGATCCCGCGACCGGCTCGCCCACGCGATAAGCGTCCTTGAAATCGTCGCCGTCCACGCCGATGATGACCGGCGCGAGTACCTTGCCGTTGTACGAAAGGAGCACTCGCGTGTCGATTTCGGGAGTGACGCAAGTGACGCCGGGGATTTTCGCGAGCTTCTTCGCGAGCGCCTCCTCGCCGTGCACCGTGTTCCCCTGCCGCGCCACGAGCGAGACGTGCGGCTTGAAATCGAGGATCTTCTCCTCCCAAATGTCGCCGAAGCCGGTCATCACGCTTCGAACGACGATAACCACCGCCACCCCCAGCATCACCCCGAGCACCGAAACGCAAGTGATGACCGAGGCGACCGAGCGCTTCGGCTTCAAGTATTTTAGCGCCAAAAATAGCGGAAAACCATTCATCAATTCACCGATGATAGTTTATCAAAATCGCTATTCCATGTCCACTTGAACGGGCACGTCCTTTTCGACGATTTCCCTGACCGCGCGCCGAAAACCCTCGGCGTTGAAAGGCGGCGAATCGACGCCGATGCGGTACTTGAGCGAGGCGATGTATTCCCGCTCCCTGACGGACAGCGGTCGCGAGGCGAAAATCGGGAAAACCGGCCTGCCGACGTGATCGAGCGGATATTGGACTCCCGCTTCCTCGATTAGCAAAAGCCCGCCCACCTTCGAGCCCGCGCGCTCGCCGATCATGATCTCGACGAAAAACTTCTCGCCCGCCTTCGTTTCGAACCAGTCGCCGGGCACGAGCGGGCTGACGATGCCGTGGAAGCCCGCCCACTTTCCGAGATGCTCGCGATCGGACGGCGTCCAACCGGTAATGCGGCGCGGGCGCGGTTTCTTGCCGCCGCCCCAATTCGCCTCCAAAACTACCTTGCGGTTAATCCGCACGACCAGCTGATCGTCGAAGTAGCCGACGAAACGGTAGCGCGAACTGTTTCCGGGTTCGATTTCGCCGCGATAATAAATCGCCCATCCGCGCGAAGTCATCTCGCGCTCGACGCCGAACGCCTTGGGCGCGTTCTCGGCGGGCTGCCGGCGCATGAGCAGATGGGTGAACGCCATTTCCTTCTTCGGCCGGTAATACTCGTCCATCGCCACCTCCGAAAAATCCGCCGCGACGACTTGCCTTACGTCCGCCCAATAGCCCTCGTCGGTGTAGTCCTCGCGCATCGAGCCGTCGCGTTTGCGCTTGAAGTCGATGATGCGCCCGACGAGCGCGCCGTCGAGGTAATGGCCGCGACCGCCTTCGCCGATTCGCATCCCGAAATCCCCGCCCTCGCCGTTGTCGAGTCCGCGAAGGCGAACCTTGCCGACGACGGCGTTCATCGTCACGGGGCTCGCGACTTGAACGACCTTGTCCGGCTCCAAATCGAAAACCTCGCCCGGCGAAGGAATCTCCGGCAAATCCGCCTCCGCGTTCTCGAAGCCGATTTCGATCTCGTTCGGCGTTTCGCTCGTCAAGGTCGAATCATCGAGTTCGATTTCCGTCGGCTCGACGAGTTCCGGAACGGGCGGCTCCACGGGCGCGACGAAAATTTCCGTTTTGTCCTTCCGCTCGCCGTCGCCGCCCGCGGTGACGAAAACCAAGACGCAGAAAATCGCGAGCGGCGCGAAAATCGCCGTCGCGACCGAAAGCGCGTTGAGCCGATGCCGACTTTCCGCTATTCGGAAAGCCGGCGGTGGACCCAGCCGCCTTCGCGAACTTCCGCGTGAGTCATTGCCTGCCAAATCTTGAGCGCCTTAATCGCATCGCCTCGGTTGAGCTTGGTGCCGATGCCGTAGTAGCCGCAAACCCCGCACATGAAAATCGCGTCCGCCGAACCGGCGATGCCGGCGGCGCGGAAATACTCGAACATCTTCTTCGCGTCGTACTTCTCGTTCGCAATCGCCTTGACGAAAATCGCGCTCGCGACCTCGCCGCAAGCCATGGCGTCGCCCGCTCGCGCCGCCGCCGTAATCTTCTTAAAGCCCGGAACGAAGTTCTTCGGCCGGTCGGTCACGTACTTGCCGCGCGGAGGAAACACCTTGGGGCCGCGGTCCGCGGGGCCGTTCCAAGTCGTCCCGAACGCGGTCGAAACCTTGGCGGTGGTGCCGCTTTCGCTCGCGTGGTGGTGGTTCACCGGTCCGATTTTGCCGTTAAGGCAGCGCATGACGTCGTCCCACGCCTCCTTGCCGGTCGCCGTTACGAATTCATCGTCGATGCGATCGCACTTCTTCACCAATTCGGGCAAGATTCTCCCGCCGACGAGCTTCACCCCCTCGGCGAAAAGCTCGTCACCGAAGGAATTGCCCGCGACGACAAACGCCGTCGCCAACGCGAAAATCGTCCACCGCCGTTTCAAATGTCCACTCCGACGGAGACGTCGTCCTTGACCATCTTCTCCTTGGCCTTGGCGCTGCCGCGCGAATTGAATCGCGGAGAATCGACGCCGATCTTGTAGGCGTTTTTGCCGATGCGATCCTTTTCATTCACCGAAAGCGGACGCGAGGCGAAAATCGGCAGAATCGGCCGATTGCCGTCCTTTGGATATTCCTCGCCTTCCTTTTGGATAAGCAGCAGTCCGCCGATGATTCCGCCCGGGCGCTCGCCAATCACCAAATCCATCTTGAACTTCTTGCCCGGCTCGACCGCGAACCAGTCGCCGACGACGAGTCGATCCCGATCCCGCGGACCTCGCCACTCGCCGATTACCGACTGGTCGCTCGGGCCCCACCCCGACATCGGGCTCTTGTTGGATCCGCTCTTGCCGGGCATGTGGTCGCAGACGCACTCGAAAACCGTCTTGCCGTCGATTCTGACCATAATGCAGTCGTCGAAGAATCCCGCGAAACGATAGCGCGCCTTTTCGGTCGCCTTGATTTCGCCGGTGTAGTAGGCGAACCATTCCTTCGGCTTCATCTGATCGCCGGCGCCGAACGCCTTCGGGCCGTTGCCCGCGTCCTGCATCGGAATGAAGACGTGCGTCAACGCCACCTTCTTGGGAACCACGTAAAAGTTCGCCAGCGACTCCGGCGAGAAATCCTTCGCCACCGCCGAGCTTACGTCGTTCCAATACGAAGGCGTGCGCGGATTGCCCTCGCCGTCGCGTTTCAAGTCGACGAGTACGCCGATGAGACACCCGTCGACGTTCTGCCCGCCCTTGATGAGCGTACCGAAGCCGCCTTCCGTGCCGTCGCCGATGCCGCGGAACGGCGCTCCCTTCATAGCATGCATCACCACCGGGCTCGGCGTTTGCGCGACCTTGTCCGGCTCGCCGCCCGGATCGGGACTCGGCGGCGCGGGATTGACGATGTCGGGAGTTACGACGTCGACCGTGACGTCGACGTCCTCGGTCATGTCGATTTCCTCGGGCTCGGGTTCCGGC
>JAZRWB010000003.1:0-13327 GCA_045599445.1 Kiritimatiellia bacterium
GCACCGTCAAGTTGAGGGTCGTGAAAGCCGACGGAACTTCCGCCGAGCGTCGCGTCTACCTCGAGCAGTAGTTGAAGTTGTAGTGAATAGTTGTAGTTGTAGAAAGGATGAAAATTCCACTCTACCACTACAACTTGATACCACGACTACAAGGAGCGGAGGCAATCCCTCCGCTCTTTTTTTAATCCTCTCGAACATCCTCTAACCTTCCAACTTCTCTTTCAACCTTTTCGCCAGCTTCGGCAACATCGGGTCGCGCGCACCCGCGGTTACGAACGCCTCGTAATCGCGCTCGTGCGCCGCCATCCACTCGAAAGCGGCGTCCAAATCGCGCACAAGCTCGGCCTTGCCGGGCGAGATTAATTTTAAAAGCGCGTCCGAATTAATCGAGCGGTCGGTCGTTCCGCCCGCATCGTAGACCGGCAAAACGAGCAGCTTGTCAACGGGCCTTATTACCTCGCCAAACATCTCCGCGAGCGCTTCCTTCATCTTCCTCAAAGGTGCGTAGCCGTGCGGTCGCCAAACGACGCAAATCCCCTTCGGGTGATGCTCACTAAGCGTCATCCACATCGCCCGCAACTTTTCGGGATTGTGGGCGTAGTCGTCGTAGACCCTTTTTCCGTAACGCTCGAGCCGCCGCTCCACACCGCCAAAGCTCTCCATCGCCTTCCGTGCCGCCGCTTCGTCCACTCCGAGTTTCACCGCCATCCTAATCGCGAGCGAGGCGTTTTCGAGATTGTAGTCCTGCGGACGATAGACTTCGCCGCGCGCATCGACGACCGGCCCCGGGCAATCCTTCACGAACGCGTCGAAAACCTCGTCCATCTCTTCCTTGGAATAGTGATCGGCGGAAGCGTTGGTCACGATGGCGGCGTAAGGGCGGAAGGCGACGAGCGACTTGTCGCTTTCGTCCACTTCGGCTACGGCATACTTGCCGCGTCCGAATCTAACCGCCCCTTCCCAACCGGGAACGTTCGCGCCGTTGACGCACATCGGGTCGAGCCCGCACTCGGCGAGAATGTGGCCGAGCATCGCAGTTACCGTGGACTTCCCTGAAGTGCCGACGACCGCGATGAGTTTGTAGGGCTTAAGCGCTTGAGCAAGCGCCTTGGCGCGATGGACTACGGGAATGCCGAGCGATCTTGCCTTCACAAGTCCCGCGTTCGTTTCCTCGATTGCGGTGGAGACGATTACCTCGTCGGTAGTCGCGTCCACACCGCTGCCGTCGTCGGGAAAGACCTTCACGTCCAGCGACTTCAGAAATTCGATGTTGGGAGTCCCGAGCGTACGATCCGCGCCGGTAATCTCGTCGCCGAGCTTTTTGAGCGCGGTCGCGAGCGCGCTCATCCCCACTCCGCCAATGCCAATTAAGTGTCGTTTCATAACCAAAGCGCGGCAAGTCCGGTAACTAACGAGGCGAGCGCCAAAACCGCGAAGAACCACGGCGCGACCTTTTGCATCGTCTCGCCGGAACGCGAGGCGATTCCCGCGGCGGCGACGCCGATTGCAATCGATTGCGGACAAATCATCTTGCCGATGCCCGCACCCATCACGTTCGCGGCCGCGAGGAGCGACGGCGCGAGAGAAAGCTCGCTCGCCGCCTTCGCCTGCAACGCGCCGAAAAGAACGTTCGAGCTCGTTCCCGAGCCGGTGACGAAGCCGCCGAGCGCACCGACGAGCGGCGCGACGAAAGGATAGGCGGAACCGGCCACCTTGACGAGCGCCGAGGCGATGGTCGAGATCATTCCCGCCTCGCCCATCGTCCGCGCCAGCGCCAACACCGCGCAAATCGTCGCGAACGCCGTCCAATAGCGGAGAAACGTCTGCCAAAGCACGTTCGCCATTCTTCTCCACGCGAGCCCTTGGACGAACCCGCCTGCGAAACCGGCCGCAAGCACCACGAGCGGCGGCGGTGCGAAGCGACGCAAGGAAGGCGGAAGCGCGAGCGCAATCGCCAAAAACGCGACCACGAAACCGAACGGCGCCCAAGCGTGGGACTGGCGCGCGAAACCGGCGGCGGAAATCGCTTTCGGCGAAAGCGCGACGAACGTAAAGATTACGAAAACGCCGCCCAGAATATCGGGAAGCTCGCCGCCGAAAAAGCGCGCCGCAAGCATCCACGGAACGAGAAACGCCACATCCGCGATAAGCGCCTTGCCGACCATTCCCTTGAGCGCGCGCGGCCCGTCCAAAACGAGCAAAACGAGGAACGGCCCGAGCGCGGTAACCATGGCTTGAAGCGCGGCGCAAGCCCACGAAAGCGCGTGCGGCTCGACGCCGCTCTCCTTCGCGAGCGTCATAAGCGGAACTCCGACCGAGCCGAACACCGTCGGAGTCGTGTTCGCGACAAGGCACATCATCACCGCTTTGAGCGGATCGAAGCCGACTCCGACGAGGATCGCCGCCGGAATCGCGACCGCAGTGCCGAAGCCCGCCATCCCTTCCATGAAATTGCCGAAACCCCAGACGATTACGAGCGCTTGCACGCGCCGGTCCGCGCCGATCGCGAGGAGCCCCGACTTGATCGTCGCCATCGCCCCCGATTCCACCGTCAGCGAATAGACGAAAAGCGCGGCGAGAATGATCGTCGAAATCGGATAAAGCGCGAAACCGACCCCTCCCGCAATCACTGGCGCGACGCGCGTGAGCGGCAGATCGAATCCAACGACGGCGAGGACAATCGCGACCGCAAGCGCGACGAGCGCCGCTTTCCACGCCTTCATGCGAAACGCCGTCAACAGAACGATTAGAAGCGCAATCGGCGCGAGGGCGAAGGCGAGCTGCATTTCCCTACCGCTTTCCGCCGGCGAGAGTCTCGACGCAGTTCAAATAATAGGCGCGAATGCGCTCGTAGGCGTTGATGATGTCGAGTTCGCCCAATACGCGCACCGACGAACCCGGGTCCTCCGGCCCCACTCGTCCGAGCTGGACACGCCGGCATTCGCGGGCGAATTCGTGAATCTCGCGCGACTCCGCCTGCAAATTTTCGAGG
Organism: Kiritimatiellia bacterium; assembly: GCA_045599445.1. Classification (GTDB taxonomy): domain Bacteria; phylum Verrucomicrobiota; class Kiritimatiellia; order RFP12; family UBA1067; genus UBA1067. Next base: position 2,993 of record JAZRWB010000003.1, read on the forward strand.
TCGATGGCGACGCGCGGCGAGCGAATGAGCGGCGTTATCTTCCGCGCAAAATCCGCAACACGGTCGTGAACGCTCAAAAGGACCGCGACCGAAACCTCGCTCATCTTCTCCTTCTGCTTACGGAGTCGCTTCACAACGCGAAGAATCGCCGCGCACTCGTCCGAAACCGATTCCAGCTCGTCGGTAATGCGCAAGAGCCGACGCGCCCGCTCCGAAAGATCGTAGGCGAGACGCTTCGACATAATCGAGCCCAAGAACTCCGTAACTTCCTTCTGCACGTTGTCGAGAATGTCCTCGCGATGAACGATGTGCTTCTCCACGTCCTCGTCGGCGACGCCCTCGACCACCTTGCGCGCGCAAGCGATCAAATCGAGGTTCGACTCCTTCATGAAATCGACTTCCTTGAGCGCCTGATCGCAGGCGATGACCGGAGAAATCGGCGCTCCGACCTTGAGCGCGGAGAGGTGGGGCTTTTCATCGTCCGGCTGATGGACGAGCCGCTCCACGAACCGGCAAAACGGCCCGACTATCGGGAAGAAGATCATTCCCCGGCAAATCGCGAAAACGGTGTCGGTAATGGCGATTGCGCCCATCTCCGAGGGAATCACATTGCGAATCTTGAGAAAGAGCGGGAAAAACCAGATGAAGACGAGCGACCCGATGAAGTTGGAAAGCGTATGCGAAAGCGCGGTTCGCTTCGCGTCCGCCGTGCCGCCGATCGTCGCGAGCCAGCCGGTCGCGGTCGTACCGATATTGGCGCCGAAGAGGACGGCAATCGCGACTTCGTAGGGGATGAGCGACTGGGAGGCGAGCGCCATCGCAATCGCAATCGTCGCCGCCGAGCTTTGGATTACCGCGGTAAAGAGCGCCGAGAGAATCGCGACCTCCGCGACGCCGCCGATCGAGTCCGCGCTCAAAGTCTCGAATATCCGCGCAATCTCCGGGTTTTGGCGAATCGGCATCACGCCTTGCGACATGAACGCGAGCCCCAAGAATACGAGCCCAAGCCCGATAATCGTCAGCCCCAAGTGGTGAACGTTCTCGCCCTTGAAGAAAAAGTACATCGCGCCGCCGAGCGCGAGCCCGATTAGCCCCAGCATCTGCGGATTCGGCGCGTAGGCGATAATCCACACCGTCGCGGTCGTACCGATATTCGCGCCGATCAAAACCGCGAACGCCTGCGGTAGCGTCATAATCGCCGTGGAGACGAACCCGACGAGCATTACCGTGATAATCGACGAGGACTGCACGATAATGGTCGAGACAATACCCGTGCCCACGCCGACGAGACGATGGCTGGCCGCGTGGGACATGAACTTGCGAAGTCCTCCGCCGGCCGCGGCCTGCAAGCCCTCGGAAAGATGCTTCATTCCGAGAAGGAATACGCCAAGCCCTCCAAGCACCGTCAGAAATATGGTCAACGCCTCGCGCATTTTTACGCCTCGCCCCGCTTTTTCCCGAAAACGAACTTGAGCGCCGCTTCGATTCGCCACGGATAGAACATCCCGTACATTCCGATGATGGCGAGCAGGTACGCGAGCGCGACTACGATTTGAATCGGCGCAAAACCGCCGTCGGGAACGAGCGGTCGCGTAAGCTTGAAGAGCTCCGACGGAATGAGCATGAAAATTCCCATAATCGAGCGCGTCAGCAAGTTCTTCTCCATCCAAATAATCGTAAGATACGTAAGAACCGCGGCCAATACCCAAACGAAAAGTCCGCCCGTCTGCGCCTTCAGGAGAATCGCGTCAAATACGTCCACGCCAATCGTGTCGCATTCGTACGCCGCCCAAAACCACGCAATCGCGGTCAAAACCGCTGCCAATAGTTTGGATTTTCGCTCGCTTATCATCGAAATTGGAGGTGGGAAGCGGAGTTGAACCGCTGTAAGCGGATTTGCAGTCCGCGACCTAACCGCTCGGCCATCCCACCGGATAAGTTGGCTCGTATTATATCAAAAGCCGCTCGGCTCAGTCAACCCGCCGCCGAAATACGAGCGCGAAAATCCCGTAAACCGCCATTCCAGACGCAATCGAAAGCGCAAGCGCGATTAAATCGCCGAAAGCGGCGAAAAACGGCTTTAGCGCCGCTACCGCCCAGCCCATCGCCAACGAAGCGACGATGCACTTCGCAATTGGAACGATCAGCGCCTTAAGCCCAAGCGGCCCGTTCTTGCGATAGGCGAGAATAGTGAGCATCACCGCGCCGATGGCCGCGCAAATCACGGTGGACGACGCGAGGCCCACATGCCGCCACTCGACCGGCAAGGCGCAGACGGCGAGCACGTTGAGCGCGGCGTTAAGCCCCACCATCTTCACGGAAACCGCGAGCGGGGTCTTCATGTCCGATTGCGCCTGAAAGAACGGCACGAGCGACTTCTGGTATCCGAAGAAAGCGAGGCCGAGCGCATACACCGCGAGCGCCCGCGAAACGCGCACGGTCGCTACGTCGTCGAAGGCGTTTCCTTGGTAGATGACGGCGGTGATCTCCGGCGCAAGCACGAAAAGCCCCGCCGCCGCCGGCAGCATCACGAACATCAGTTTCTCGACGGAAGCGCGAAGCGCCTCGCTCGCGCCGGCGACGTCGCTTTTCGCGAAATAGCCCGCGAAAGTCGGCAAGAGTACCGTCCCGAACGCGACTCCGATTACCCCGAGCGGCAGATCCATAAGCCGCTCCGCGTAGCCAATCACCCCCGCCGCCCAGTCGGATGCGAGATAGGCGAGCACCTGATCGAGCATATAGTTTATCTGCACCGCGCCCGCACCAACCGCCGCAATGAAAGTATTCCGCCACACGACTCGCGCCTCGCCCGCGAAAAGCCCCGAAAAGACCGGTAGCGGCGAAAATCCCCTTTTCGCCATGCAGCGGAAGAGAAACGCCATTTGCGCCGCGCCGCCGCCGAGAATCGCCCAGCAAACCGCCGTTACCCGCGCAGAAAGCGAAAGCGACGGGAAAAACGCGATTGCTCCCAAGGCGACAATCCACACGATATTAAGCATCGCCGGCATGAACGCGCCCTCGGTGAACCGTCCGAGCGCATTCAAAACTCCCATGCCGAACGCCGCACCGCAAATGAAAAGCATGTACGGCAAGAGTATCCGAACGAGTCGAATCGTAAGCTCGGCGCGCGGCGAAACGACGTCCGAGAACCCCAGATACGCGCTAAGCGCGATTGTCGCGAGGATAACGAGCGCGCCCAAGGAGAGTATCACCGTCATCATCACCGCCCGCGCGAGGCGCTTCGCCGATTCGATCTCGCCGCGCTCGATCTCGCCCTTGAAAATCGGCACGAAAGCGGCGGTAAGCGCGCCTTCGCCGAAGAGCTTGCGCGCCATGTTGGGAATCGCAAAAGCGAGAACGAACGCGCTTTGCTCCATACCCGCGCCGATAAGTCGCGACTGCAACATCTCCCGCACGAGCCCCAGAACGCGCGAAAACGCCGTAAGCCCGCCGACGGTGAAGACGTTTCTGATTAGCTTCTTCGGAAGCATATCCGGTTGATAATCGACTTGAAGCTGTCGCCGCCCGCGAGAATCTCGATGGCGATGCGCAGATAGAGACACTTTACCGGCGAAGTCTCGAAACGCGGGAATCGAACCGCGTCCTTCTCGGTCGTCACGAGCGCGTCCGCGCCCATGTCGGCGGTGCGGTTGAGCGCGTAGAGGACCTCGGACGAGGCGTAACGATGGTGGTCGGCATAGCGGTCGCACCACACGACCTTCGCGCCCATCGCCCTGAGCGAATTCTCGAAGCCCTTGGGCGAGGCGATTCCGGAAAGCGTGCACAGGGTCTTCCCCTTGAGGAAAGAAAGCGGATACTCCTCGCGGCTCCACACGTCCTTAAGCACCTTCGGCTCGTGATTGCATTCGACGATTTCCGCCGTCCGATTGTACTTGCGAATCAGTTCCTTGATCGCGCTCGTATCTCCGCGACACTTGGTCAGGAAGATGATGTCGGCGCGTTTCAAGTGGCGCACCGGCTCGCGCAAAATTCCGCGCGGCAGCATGTTGCCGTTGCCGAAGGGATTGGTCGAATCGACGAGCACGACCTCGGTGGAATGCTTGAGCCGCTGATACTGGAAGCCGTCGTCGAGAACGAGGGTGTTGCAACCGAGGCGCTTGATCGCGTAACGACCGGCCTTGACCCGATTGCGGTCGACGACCACGGCGACGCCCGGAAGATTGGAGGCGAGCATGTACGGCTCGTCGCCGCCGGTTTCGGAATCGAGCAGCACCCGTCTGCCGTCGGAGACGACGAGCGGCGGCTCCACCACGTCGGTGAAAAGTCGCTTCCACCACGGCGCCTCCTTGCGCCGATATCCGCGGGAAAGAATCGCGACCTTGCGCCCCTCGGAGGCGAGCGTACGCGCGAAAATCTCGGTAACCGGCGTCTTGCCGGTTCCTCCGGCGGTGATGTTGCCGATGGAAACAACCTGCACGCCCAACGGAAAGCGGCGCAAGACTCCGGTCTTGTAAAGGAAATACCGCACCCCCACCGCCGCCGCGAAAAGGTAGCTGCAGAATTTGAGGAACCCCAGCAAAGCCCGTTCCGCGCCAGTTCGATCGAGGTCGTCGCCGGGCGACTGAATCAGCTTTACGAGATGGCTCTCAAGCCGTTCAAGACCGCTCTGTTTCGCCTTGCGCATCACTCGCCGGAGAAAAGTCCGCCGTTATCCGCGCCAAGCGCGCGCAAATAGACGTAAAAGCCGACGCGAAAGTCCTCGTCGCAGTCCCAACCGTCGATCGTGCGATATTCGTTCTCGTATTTTACGATGAAACGGAATCCCAGACAATCGGTGAGGAAATCGACCCACCCGCCGACCTCGTCCATTTCGCCCTCGCGAACGTCCCAGCGAATGAAGGGGCTGAAGCACAGGAAGTCGAACGGCTGGTACTTGAACCCGAGCGTCGCCATCTCGAACTTCACGTCGTTAAGCTCGTCCTTCGTCATGTATTCGGGCTCGTACGGAACGTCGGAGAAATCCCAGTAGCGATAATCGCGCTTTTCGTAGCCGCCGTACCAACTGAAGTCCTTGTCGATTCTATGAGTCAGCGTCGCCGAACCCAAGGCGACGGTGTTGTGGCTTTCGTCGTATTCCGCGACCACCGCGAGCATGAAATCGTCCGTAAGCGACCAGCGCGCACGCGCTCCGGGGATTACCGTGAGATGGCGTTTGCCATAGTTGGGCTTGCCGAGTTCCGCGAGGCGATGGCTCGCGTTGCCGCTCGTCCAGCGCGATTGATTGAACTGCATCGCGCCGTAGATGTCAAGATCGAAAACCGTTCTCACCCGCCCGCTTTCCTCCAACTTGCTCCAGGAATTGCGCAACCCCGGCGTAATGCCGTAGTACGCGTAGGGCAGATTGCGCGAACGCCCGGCGAATTGGTCTTCCCAAATGTACGAGCCGTCGAGGTTGTCAAAGAGATACGGACGCGATCCGTGCTTGTCGCCGGTATACCACGCATCCTGCGCGAGTACGTCGAGGTACGGCTCGATCATGTGCTGCCAGCGCTCGTTGATCCACGCCTTGCCGCGCGCCGAGAAAGTCACTCCGCCCTCCGCAATCGAGCGGTGCATGTCGTGGCCCCGATTGGAGCACTTGCCCCAGTAGCTTCCCTGATAGGCGATGCGCGGCACCACCGAAAGAACGTCGCCGAGAGTGCGCATCGGCAAGGTGAGACGATGGTAAGTGTGAACGCGCAGCGTTTCGTAATCCGCCCAAGGCCCGGGATTGCACGCAAACGGATCGTAGATATCGCCGCGCCCGTATTTCGCGTAATTGCGCCGCAAATATCCGATCTTGGTCGTGCTCTCGTAATTCACCGGCGTCGAAAACACCGGCTGCGGATTTACGTCAAGATAGAACTCCGGCAGTCTGTCGACCATACCGTAGAAGTCGTTGAGCCGCCCCGAGCCCTCGACGCCGAAGGAGAAATCGTTTTCTCCATGCTCCCAGAAAAGTCCGTTGGTGCGGTAATTGATCCAGCGCGAGCGGCTGCCGAAGAATCCATTGCGCTCGAAGTCCGAAAGGAAGTAGGAGTCGGAAAGGTACGTCCCCTGAATGCGCACCATGTCTCGCTCCGACGCCTCCCATTGGTGCTTGAGCGAAACGAGATAGCGATCGCGCTCCACCCAGCTCCCCCAATGCTCGCTATTCCAGCCGCCGCTCGACGAACGTCCGCGCGTGTGGTCTTCGTCCCACGCGTAATATAGGCTCATCGACCCATGTCCGAAATCGCCGAGATTCCATCCGAGATCCTCACCGAGGGCGACGCCCTTGCGATAACGAAGATCGAGTCGCGTCGCACCCTTGAGCCACCACGTATCGTCCCGCCGTTCGGGATCGCCCGCGATTTGGTAACGATAACGCGTCAGCAAATACCCGCCCCAGCGGCTGGTATAGCCCGGCATCCAGCTGAATCCGCACGACGTGGCGAGCGGATACCGCAAATACGGAAGATAGAATACCGGGATTTCGCAAAATCTGAGCCAGGCGTTCTTGACGAGGACGTGGTCGTCGGCCTCGTACTCGACCTCGCCCGAGACGCCCCAGTGGGTGTGGCCGAGCTCGTTCGTACAAGTCGTCACGGACGTCGGATCGCGAAAACGCACGACGCCATTCGCGTCGCGCTCCAGCGCGGTGCTGCGCAGATTAATCGGCCCGTACACGGCGTGCACGTTTCCGGTGGCGACGACGGCCTTGGTTACGTTGTCCGCCGCGACTCGATCCGCGGTGAAGGTCATCGCGTGAGCGGCGGCGAGAAGCAATGTGGCGATAATCATGACTGCGAGTAGAGGACTTGCGAGGTAGCGGCGTCCATAATCGCAAACGCCTCGGGATGGCGATGCAATTCGGAGACGAACGTAAGACGCGTGTTGAAATCCTTCTGCAGCTCGGCCAATATCGCGCTATCCTCCGTGCGCAGGCGTTGCATAACCTGCGGCGCGATGATGATTTTGGGTTCGAAGGGGCGCTTCTCGATCTCCGCCTTCTTCAAGAGGGCGACGAGCGCGCGCTGAATCTCGATCGAAACCGCCATCGGCGACTTGACGAGCCCGTGGCCCTGGCAATACGGACAAGTCGAGGTAAACTGGGAGAGAATCGACGAGTCCTGACGCTGACGCGACATTTCCAAAAGCCCGAGATCGGAAATGTCCAAAACGTTGGTGCGCGCGCGGTCGCGCTTCAGCGCGTCCTTGAGCGCGCGGCAGACTTCGCGCTGATGCTTGCGCGACTTCATGTCGATAAGGTCGAGAATCACCAAGCCGCCGATGTTCCTGAGCCGCAACTGCCGCGCGACCTCCTCCACCGCTTCGAGATTGACCTCGCGAATCGCGTCTTCCTGGCTGCCCTTGCCCTTGTAGTGGCCGGTATTGACGTCGACCGCGATCAGCGCCTCGGTCTCGTCGATTACGAGATAGCCGCCGCTCTTGAGCGGAACCTTGCGCGAGAACGCCTCGGAAAGCTGACGCTCGATTCCGTAGTGGTCGAAGATGTTGGACTCGCCGTCGTAGCGACGGATCTTCGCGCGCGCCCGACGGGAAATCGAGCTCGTAAGCTCGCGCATGTTCTCGTAGGTCTTCTCGTCGTCGATCAAAATCGCGTCCACGTCCTCGGTCAGCCAGTCGCGCACCACGCGCTCGCAAAGGTCCGGCTCCTGGAAGATGCAGCAAGGCGTGCGCAAATTGCGGGTGTTGGCCTGCATCTCGTTCCAAATCGAGAGCAGCCCCCGCAAATCGCGCGCAAACGCCTTCGCCGACGCGCCCGCGCCGGCGGTGCGCACCACGAGCCCCACGTTGTCGGGAAGCGGAAGCTTGTCGATGATTTTCTTGAGCCGCTTGCGCTCCGCGCCGTCGGAAATCTTCTTCGAGACTCCGCGAATGTGCTCGCCCGGCATCATTACGAGATAGCGTCCGGGAATCGAGAGGTTGGCCGTAACTCGCGGACCCTTGGTGGAAATCGGGCCCTTGGTGACCTGTACGATGATCTCCGACCCGGGCGGGAAGCGCTTCGCGATCTCCTCGTCCGAAAGCCGGTTCGCCTTCTTCCCGCCGCGCCGCTCGCCGCCATTATCGTCGTCGTCCAAAATCGAATCGGCGTCGCTCGTCATGTCCCAATAGTGCAGGAACGAGTTTTTCTTGAGCCCGATGTCGACGAACGCGGCCTGCAAATCGTTTTCGAGATTCTGCACGCGCCCCTTGAAGACGCTCCCCACGAGCCGTTCTTCCTCGGGATGCTCGACCATAAACTCCTCAAGCCGGCCGTTTTCCAGCACCGCCACCCGGGTTTCGAGCTTTTCGACGTTAATTATTATTTCGCGTTTCGTCTTGGAACGCTTGAACCAACCGAATAAATTCATGTTTTAAGAGTTTTAAAGGTTTAAAATCCATTACCTTGTTATTATACCAAATATCCGCGAGAATATGCAACGTCAACTGGGCTAAATCTCACTACGCGCATCGCGCCCCAGTGCCAAGCGAGAAGATGATAGGCTCGCTTCGGGCACGTAGTTGACCGAGCGAATGCGAATATGATACAATTCACTTACTTTAAAGTAACTGGCTTCATCCACGGAAAACAAAACAGGCGAGCAACCATGGCAATCTGCAGAGATCTGTACCTTAATAGACTTATTGCATCCAAACATGACAATTTCATCAAAATTATCACAGGTATTCGGCGTTGCGGGAAAAGCTATCTCCTCTTCAAACTGTTCAAGCGGCATTTGCTTGATGTTGGCGTTTCGCCCGACCACATCATCGAGGTTGACCTCGAAAAGAACTCTTCGAAAAACCTTCGTACCCCCGACACTCTTCTTGCACACATTCAAAAACGTCTCGTTTCCGATGGAAAGACCAACTATGTTCTCATTGACGAGATTCAATATTGCAAGAAAATACTGGATGCCAACATCGACCTTTCGCGCGTTCATCCCGATGATCGGGAGGACTGCTACACGACCTTTTACGATGTTCTGAATGAGCTGCGCACGACGCCGCTGGTGGACTGCTATGTGACCGGATCGAACTCGAAGATGCTGTCGAGCGACGTGGCAACAACTTTTCGCGGACGCGGCGAGGAGATTCGCGTCTTTCCCCTTTCGATGGCCGAATTCCTCCCGCTTCGCGAACCGATCTCCGACCTCAAAACCGTTCTTCGCGAGTATCTGATGTACGGTGGGCTGCCCGACTGCGTCTTGAAAACCGACGAACGCGCGAAACGCGACTACTTGAGCACCCTCTGCAAGACCATCTATCTGCGCGATGTCGAGGAGCGCAACAAAATTCGGAACGAACCGCTTATGAACGCGCTTTTCGACATCGTGATGAGCAATGTCGGATGCCTCACGAATCCAACGAAACTGGCGAACGCCGTCACCAGTGTTGCAAAGCTTCCGGCGAACTCCGTCACGGTGTCCAAATATCTCGATCATTTCTGCGACGCCTTTCTCATCGGAAAAGCCGCACGATACGATGTCAAAGGGAAACACTACCTTGATTTTCCCGTCAAATACTATGCCGAGGATCCCGGACTGCGCAACGTCCAAATGAACTTTCGCCAATACGAGCCACCCCACCTGATGGAGAACGTCATTTACAACGAGCTGATCAGACGCGGCTATTCCGTCGATGTCGGCGTAGTCGAAACGCGCACCGAAAACAAGGACGGCGAGCGCGAACAACGGCAGCACGAGATTGACTTCGTGGTCAACCGTGATTCGGAACGCGTTTACATCCAGTCCGTCTGGGACATTCCTAACGAGGTCAAGCGCGAGCAGGAAATCTTTTCGCTTACCCACATACACGACGCTTTTCGCAAAGTCGTCGTAACGGGCGATCCCTACGAGAGGCCGTGGATAAGCAAGGAAGGCGTGACCTTCATCGGCATCATGCCGTTCCTGCTTGACCCGAAGTTCCTCGAGACGCTGTGACTTCGACATCAGACAACGCATCGAAACCCCGCTTCCGTGAGCGGAAGACTCGCAAAAGCGAAAAATACTCTTCGAATTGCCTTTCGTCGCTCTTCCCCCTCTCACGCCGCCCTTTTCGCGAGCAAATTCCCGTGCGTCGCCCACGCACTCCCCGCTACCATCTTCGCCGTCGCTCGTCACGGAAACCTGTCCCCCATCCTTTCCGCCTCGCTTTTCACGAACTCGTACCCCGCAGTTTTCAAGTCGTAGGTAGCACTTCCATAAGTGCTAGGTACGACTTTTCCCTTCGATAAAAGCCCAGTACAGCGGCCAAAGGCGTGACAAAATGTCGCAGTTTTGGCGTTTTTCGGCTCTCCCCGACCGCTTGCAAACGTCCGCCCGAGCAGTCGGCCATGTCCATATA
>JAZRWB010000004.1:0-22529 GCA_045599445.1 Kiritimatiellia bacterium
TACCAAAAAATCTTCAAAATGCATCCCGCCCAATACTGACGCGCCTAAAGTCGCATTTTTCACGTTGCCAAACTTTACACTTTTTGACGTTTTCTTGTATCGGTATATGGGGGCGCGATCGAAGAGAGGTTCTCCGACGGCAAATCTCGACCTCAAGAAGGACGAGGAATAAGCCCCACCGAGGGCTTGGCCATGTCCATATATGGAGACGTCAATCTCCATGTATGGACCCCCTCCATGTCCATGTATGGACACGGCGATCTCCATGTATGGACCCATGCCATGTCCTAGTATGGAGATTGCGAAGTCCATACTTGGAGATTTACATGTCCATATATGGACATTTGCCCTTTCCGGAGGCGATTCAAAAAAGTCCGCCACGCGTGTGGCGGCGTCGCCGAAGGGAAACAAAAAAGAAAGGAAACAAATCGTATGGGTAAGGTTACCTTTACGAACTCGAAAATCGACACCGCCATCGTCGGCGAACGCCAGCGGTATCGTTCGAGCGTCACTTCCGCCGAGCGTCGCGTCTACCTCGACAACGAGTAAGCCCCGCGTTTAAGAAACGCAAAGAGCGGAGGCAACCCCTCCGCTCTTTTTCGTTTTTGGACGCTTCGCTTACATCTCGGAGAGCTTCTTGAGGAGCGCGTAATTCTCCTTGAAGCCGTCCTCGGCGCGCTTGAGCATTTCCTCGGCCTTTTCGGGGCCGACCTTCTTGACGAGCTGCTTGAAGCGGTTCTCGCCGAGTTCCTTCGAGATCGCGTTCTTCGCGAACGAGACCGTGTCGGACTTGTCGGCCGAATCGAGCTTCACCTTGCCGGTCGTCGGGTTGTAGGTCCAGAGCGGGAAGTGGACGGACTCGACCGCCGCCTTCTGATGCGCCGGGCCGGTCTTCGTCAGAAGTCCCTGCTCGATGCAGTGCGCGTAGGCGATGATGATCGCGGGGCCATTGTAGTTCTCGGCCTCGTTGAACGCCTTCACCGTCGCCGCCGGATTCGTGCCCATCGACACGTACGCGACATAGACGTTCTTGTACTGCATCTGCATAAGACCGAGGTTCTTCTTCGCCTGGGTTTTGCCCGAGGCGGCGAACTTCGCGATCGCGCCGATCGGCGTCGACTTCGAGGCCTGCCCGCCGGTGTTGGAGTAGACCTCGGTGTCCATGACGAGAATCTTGATGTTCTTGCCCGAAGCGAGAACGTGGTCAAGCCCGCCGTAACCGATGTCGTAGGCCCAGCCGTCTCCGCCGAGCACCCAAACCGACTTCCGAACGAGATTGTCGGCGACCGCGAGGAGCGCCTTGCCGGTCGCGCAGCACGCGCCGCCCGGGCACTTCGCCATCGCGGACTTGAGGTCGGCGACGAGCTTGCGCATCGTCTCGACTCCCTGACCCTTCTCGTCGTACTGATCGACCTTCTTGATCTCCTCGCAGATCTTGACGACCTCGGCGTTCTTGTTCGCCGCGATCACCTTGTCGACGAGCTCCATCGCGTATCCGTAGAGCTTGTCGGCGGAGATCCGCATTCCGAGACCGAACTGGGCGTTGTCCTCGAAGAGCGAGTTCGACCACGCCGGACCCTTGCCGTCCTTGCGCTGGCAATACGGGGTCGTCGGCAGGTTGCCGCCGTAGATCGACGAGCAGCCGGTCGCGTTCGCGATAAGGAGCCGATCGCCGCAAATCTGCGTCAACAGCTTCACGTAAGGCGTCTCGCCGCAGCCCGAGCACGCACCCGAGAACTCGAAGAGCGGCTGTTTGAGCTGGCTGTCGAGGAGCATCTTGGTGTTGAGCTTCATCGGGTCGACCTCGGGGAGTCCGAGGAAGAACTTCCAGTTCTCGGCTTCGGCCTTGCGAAGCGGAATCTGCTCGACCATTTTGAGCGCGCCCTTCGCCTTCATCGGGCACTGGACGACGCAGAGCTCGCAACCCATGCAGTCCTCGGGAGCGATCTGAATCGTAACCTTCTCGCCGAACTTGGCGGTGAGCTTGCCGGCGTCCACGCTCTTGAACGTGGCGGGAGCGCCCTTCAGCTCGGCGGCCGGATAGACCTTCATGCGAATAGCCGCATGCGGGCAGATCGCAAGGCAGTTGCCGCACTGGATACAGGCGGAAGGATCCCACGCCGGGATGAACGCCGCGACGTTCCGCTTCTCCCACTGGGTGGTGGCGGTCGGCCAGGTGCCGTCGTCGGGAATCGCGCTCACGGGCAGCTCGTTGCCCTTCTGGGCGATCATCTTCGCGGTGACGTTCTTGATGAAGTCGGGCGCCTCGGCGGAAACCGCGCTCGGCATCTTCAGCTTGCCGGCCGGCTTCGAAGGATACTTGACCTCCTCGATGGCGGCGGAAGCGGCCTCGATGCACTTGTGGTTCATCGCGACGACGTCCTCGCCCTTCTTGGAATACGCCTTGGTCGCGTAGTCCTTCAAGACCTGAATCGGGTCGAGGATCGTGCCGTCGGCCTTCTTGAGCGTAATTCCCGAGAGCTTGAAGAACGCGGTCTGGAGAACGGTGTTGGTGCGAGTGCCCATGCCGTTTTCGAGCGCGATCTTCGCCGCGTTGATTACGTAGAACTTGATCTGCTTGTCGATGATCGCCTGTTCGACTTCGTCGGGCATGTGGTCCCAAATCTCGTTCGCCGGATACGGCGAGGCGAGCAGGAACGTGGAGCCCGACTTCGCGGCCTTGAGCATGTCGTACTTCTCGAGATACGGGAAGCAGTGGCACGCGGTGAAGTCCGCGGTGTTGATGAAGTACGGCGAACGGATCATGTCCGAGCCGAAGCGGAGGTGCGAGATCGTGACGCCGCCCGACTTCTTCGAGTCGTACTCGAAGTAGCCCTGCGCGAAGTTCTCGGTGTAGTTGCCGATGATCTTGATCGAGTTCTTGTTCGCTCCGACCGTGCCGTCCGCACCGAGACCCCAGAACATGCATTCCTTGCGGTCGCCCTTCGGAACAACGAAGCTCTCGTCGCCGAGGATGTACTGCGCGGAAGGCGTGCCGTCGTCGACGATGCCGACGACGAAGCGATCCTTGGGATTCGCCTCGGTCATGTTCTTGAAAATGTTCGCGCACATGTTGGGCGTGAAGTCCTTCGAACCGATGCCGTAGCGGCCGGCGAGGATTTTAGGATACGCGAACTTGACGAGACCCTGCTGCTTCGCCTGACCGATCGCGGCGCACGCGTCGAGGTAAAGCGGGTCGCCGATCGCGCCCGGCTCCTTCGTGCGGTCGAGGACGGTGATGACCTTCACGGTCGCCGGAATCGCCTGGACGAAGTCCTTCATCGAGAACGGACGATAGAGGCGGACCTTGACAAGGCCGACCTTCTTGCCCTCCTTGACGAGCGCGTCCACCGTTTCGTGCAAGGTGTCGCAGCCGGAGCCCATCGCGATCGCGACGTACTCGGCGTCGGGCGCGCCGACGTAGTCGTAGAGCTTGTAGGCGCGGCCGGTGAGCTTCGCGAGCTTGTCCATGTACTTCTGGACGATCGCCGGGGTCGCCTGATAGTACTTCTCGCAGCTCTCGCGACCCTGGAAGTTGATGTCGGGGTTCTGCGCCGTACCGCGCATCGTCGGGTGTTCCGGATCGAGCGCGCGCTTGCGGAAGTCCTCGACGAACTTGTCGTCGATCATCTCGCGAATCGTCTCGGTCGGAATCTCCTCGATCTTCTGGACCTCGTGGGAGGTGCGGAAGCCGTCGAAGAAGTGGAGGAACGGAACCTTCGCCTCGAGCGTCGAGGCGTGGGCGACCATAGCCATATCGTGCGCTTCCTGCACCGAGTTGGAGCAGAGCATCGCGAAACCGGTCTGGCGGCACGCCATCACGTCGCCCTGATCGCCGAAGATGCAGAGACCCTGGCAAGCGAGCGAACGCGCGGAGACGTGGAACACCGTCGGGGCGAGCTCGCCCGCGATCTTGTACATATTGGGGATCATCAGGAGGAGGCCTTGCGACGCCGTGAAGGTCGTCGTCAAGGATCCCGTGGTGAGCGAGCCGTGGACCGCGCCGGCGGCGCCGCCTTCGGACTCCATCTCGACGATGGACGGGATCGACCCCCAGATATTCGTCTTGCACGCGGCGGCGAGTTCATCGCACGTTTCCGCCATCGGCGAGGACGGGGTGATCGGATAGATCGCGGCTACTTCGGAGCACGCGAACGCGATTTGAGCGGCCGCGGTATTGCCGTCGACCATTATCTTTTTAGCCATTGTTCCGTTCCTTTGGTTTCAAGTTAGAGTTTTACCTTGAAAATGTTCGTTTATTATAGCATTCCGCCCGGGCTTTTTCAATCGTATCAGAAATTATCGGCTTCCAGCTGGAAGTAGGCGCGCGGGTGGGCGCAGACCGGGCACTTGTCCGGAGCTTCCTCGCTCTCGACGATCGCCCCGCAATTGCGACACTGCCACTTGTTCTTGCCGATGCGTTTCCAAACCTCGCCCTTCTCGATGTTGGCGGCGAGCTTGCGATAGCGCTCTTCGTGGCACTTCTCGACTTCGGCGACCTTGGCGAACTGGAACGCGAGCTCCTCGAAGCCCTCGGCCTTCGCCTCTTCGCTCATGCGCTTGTACATCTCGGTCCACTCCTCGTGCTCGCCGGCCGCGGCGGCGGCGAGGTTGGCCGGCGTGTCGCCGATTCCCGAAAGCGCCTTGAACCAGAGCTTGGCGTGTTCCTTCTCGTTGAGCGCGGTTTCCTGGAAAATGGCGGCGATTTGCTCGTAGCCGTCCTTCTTCGCCCGCGAAGCGAAGTAATCGTACTTGTTGCGCGCCTGCGATTCGCCGGCGAACGCCTGCAGGAGATTCTTCTCGGTTTTGGATCCTTTGAGTTCCATTTCGGTTTTACCTTTCTTGTGCGTTATCAGATGCGGCGGGGCGCCTCGATGCCCAGAAGTCCGAGGCCGGTGCGAACGACTTCGCCGAAAAGTTCGCAAAGTTTGAGCCGCGCGGACTTTACCGCGTCCTCGCTTTTCAATATCGGCGAATTCTGGTAAAAGCTCGAATAGAGCTGGGCGGTCTGGAAGAGATAATCGGCGAGCACGCTCGGCTTGTACGCCTCGGCCGCGCGGACGACCGCGCCAGGAAATTCCAGAAGTTGCAGCGCCAACCGCTTTTCGCTCGGCGTCGACACGGCGAAACCGCTCGCGGAGAATTCGCCCGCCTTGCTCATCAGCGAGCAGACGCGCGCGTGGGCGTATTGGAGATACGGTCCGGAATTGCCCTCGAGCGCGAGCGCCTTGTCCCAGTTGAAATCGATCGCCGTCGCCGGATCGTGGCTTAAGTCGGCGTACTTCACCGCGCCGTAGCCGATCGCCTCGGCGAGCGTTTCGTCGCCGCCGCGATCCTTTACGATGGCGAGCGCGCGCCTCTTCGCCTCGGCGAGCAAATCGTCGAGTTTGATGAGATTGCCCTCGCGAGTGGAAATCGCCTTGCCCTGATAGGACATGAGTCCGAACGGCACGTGCACGAGTCTAACCGTGTGTCCGAGCTTGGCGGCGATCGAGAAGAACTGCTTGAAGTGGAGCTGCTGGCGATCGTCGGTTACGTAGATGATGCGCTCGGGGTCGTAGTCCTTTACGCGGCTTTCCACGCAGGCGAGATCGCTCGTCGTGTAGTTGTAGCCGCCGTCGGACTTGCGAACGATGGCGACCCCGAGTTTTTCCGCGTCGAGATCCACGATCAATGCGCCCTCGGACTCCTTCGCGAGGCCCGCCTTCAGGAGTTTCTCCACGACTCCCGGCATCATCGAATTGTAGTACGACTCGCCGCGATAGGTGTCGAATTTCACGCCGAGCTTGGCGTACATTCGTTCGAATTCGGCGATGGAAATGTCGATGAACCGCTTCCACAGCGCGAGGTTGTCCGCGTCGCCCTGCTGCAGTTTCACGAGCTCGGCGCGGCACGCGTCCTTCCAGACTCCGTCCTCCTCCTTCGCCCGCGCCGCCGAAAGGACGTAGCACTTTTCGAGATTGGCGACGGTAAGATTCGCCCGCTCCTCGTCGTTCAGACACTCGCGATAGCCCTTGATGAGGATGCCGAACTGCGTACCCCAGTCGCCGAGGTGGTTGTCGGCGACGACTTCGTAGCCGAGGGCGCGGAAGATGCGGTCAATCGCCGAGCCAATCACCGTCGAACGGATGTGCCCGATGTGCATTTGCTTGGCGGCGTTGGGCGACGAGTAGTCGATCACCACCCGCTTGCCCGCGCCGAGCGCGGGAATTCCGCAATTCTGCTTCGCGCAAAGCGCTGAAAGTTCCGCGTTAAGCCATTCCGGCGAAACCGTAAGATTGAGAAACCCGGGTCCCGCGATCTCCACCTTGAGCGAGGCGTCCATCGATTCCGCCACCTTCGCGGCGACGTCGCGCGGCTTGAGGCCGAGCTTTTTCGCAATCTTAAGCGCGTCGTTGCACTGGTAGTCGCCGAACTTCGGATCGGTCGCCGGCACGACCTTCACCGAGGAAAAGTCCTCGCCGGGAAACGCCTTCTCGAAGGCCAAGCGAACAATAGCGGTCAATTCCATTTCACTTCCCCACATTAAGCGTATTGAAGCCGAGACGCTTGAGTTTTTTTGCGTCCAGGCAGTTGCGCGTATCGAACACCAGCGCGGGCTTGCGCATCGAACCGTAAATCCGCTTCCAATCGAGCTTCGGATAGTTCGACCAGTCGGTCATCACCACGATCGCGTCCGCGTCCTTCGCCGCCGCGTACTCGTCGGCGGCGAACTCCACGCGCTTCGCGAGTGTTCCGAGCTCCCGCTCGGCGTTCGCCAGCGCCTTCGGGTCGGTAATCGCGACCCGGGCGCGTTCCTCGACGAGCATTCGCGCCACGGTCAACGCCGGCGTCTCGCGCACGTCGCCGGTGTTGGCCTTGAAGGCGAAGCCGAACAAGGCGATGCGCTTGCCGGCGAGCGTGTTGAACATCGTCTTAAAGAGCCGCGTCACGATTCGCTCCTGCTGATGGTCGTTCATTTCGACGACGCCATTCCAGTAATCGGCGGCGGTGTGCAGATTGAACGATTCGCAAAGGTAGACGAGATTGAGGACGTCCTTCTTGAAGCAACTGCCGCCGAAACCGGGGCCCGCCTTGAGGAACTTCGGACCGATTCGGTGATCCGCGCCGATTACCCGCGCGACCTCGTCCACATCGGCGCCGGTCGCCTCGCACAAACCGGCGATCGCGTTGATGGAGCTCACGCGTTGGGCGAGAAAGGCGTTCGCGGCGAGCTTGGTCAGCTCCGCGCTCCACACGTTGGTGGTCAAAATACGCTTTTTCGGCACCCACGTCGCGTAAATGTCGATCGCCGCCTTCACCGCCGCCTTGCCGGCGGGAGTATCGGGACCACCGATCAGCACTCGATCGGGCTTAAGCAAGTCGTCAATCGCCGAACCCTCGGCCAAAAACTCGGGATTGGAAAGGACGGTGAACTTGCGCGAGCCCAGTATCGACTCCAAAGCGGCGGCGGTACGCACCGGCAACGTCGACTTTTCGATGACGATTTTCGGCCGCTTGGCATAGCGCTTGATGGCGCGAGCGGCGGCTTCGAGATACTGCAAATCGCTGGCTCTTCCCGCGCCCTTGCCGAAAAGTTTGGTTGGAGTATTGACGCCGACGAAAATTATGTCGCAAGATTCGATTGCCCGCTTCAGATCGGTGGTGAAGAAAAGGTTCTTGCCACGAACCGCCTTCACAATTTCCTTCAGACCCGGCTCGTAAATCGGGAGATGGAAATCGGACGAATTCCACGCGGCGATGCGCTCCGAGTCGACATCGGCGACGATTACCTTGCGCTTCGGATTCATCTTGGCGATTACCGCCATGGTAGGGCCACCGATGTATCCCGCACCGATGCAAGCGATGTTTCGATTCATATTCGCGGGTATTTTATCAAATTATCGTCAGAAGTTCATCCACCGAGCGGCAGATTTTAACGACATTCCACCGTTTCTTCCACCGCGGCGAATCCTTCCAATAGGCGATCAGCTCCTTCATCCGCCCCAAAATCGGGCGATCCCCTGAGAGTTCTGCTCGCGAACGCTCAATGTATAGCGCCAAAAGCTCTCGAACGTCCGCCCGTTCGCCCAGCGAGCGAACGAACGACCGCCCCACCATGCCCTCGCCCTTCCGCCAATCGAGATCGCCGTTCGCGACAATCGGCGTTTTCGCGCTTTCGCGGATGAGAGCGAGCGCGCCCAAGTCCGTTTCGCCCGAATACATTTGCCTCGCATTGCGCGCGTGAACGACGACAAACCGTAGCGGAAACTCGTCAATCATCGGCAGGAATTCCAAAAGCTCGTCATTCCGCTCCACCCCGAGTCGCGTCTTGATCGAGAACTTGCCCGCGCCCATGACCTCGCAACCGACTTCGAGCATCCGGCGAAGCGTATCGGGCGAGCGCAGAATTCCGCTTCCGCGGCCCTTATTGCGCACCATCGGAAACGGACAGCCGCAGTTAAGGTCGGCGGTATCGTAGCCGGCGCCATTCGTTCTTTTCAGACATTCGGCCAGCGCCGCGGGATCCTTGCCGATGAACTGCGGCGTGATTTTGAGCGACTCCTCGCCACCGCGCAATTCGGGGCTTTTAAGCGGATCGACGCCGGGCATGGCGCTGATAAACGGCGTAAACGCCTCCGTAAAGCCCGCCTCCGCAATCGGACGCGCGAAAGTCTCGCGAAAAGCGCGAATGGTAACGCCCCTTAGCGGCGACAGGATCATCCCGCCACCCTTTCCGCGAGCGAAGTGCGCCGCTCGCGCACGGTGTTGGTCTGAATCGCCCGATCGACGGCGTAGGGAACGCCCATGAGCAATACCAGCTTGCGGCCGCGGGTAATCGCGGTGTAGAGCAGATTCCGTTGCAGCATCACGTAGTGCTGGGCGTGGACAAGCACGATTACCGCCGGATATTCGCTCCCCTGCGACTTGTGAATGGTCGTCGCGTAGGCGAGCGTAAGTTCGTCCAAGTCGCCCGCGTCGTACTTCACCGGTCTGCCGTCGAAGGCGACGATCAGCGACCGATCATCGGCGTTCGCCGCCTTCACAAAACCGACGTCGCCGTTGTAGACGTCCTTGTCGTAGTTGTTTCTAAGCTGCATCACCCGGTCGCCGACGCGAAAAGTCGTGCCGCCGCGCACAATCGCCTCGCCAGTCGGATTCAGCGCCTTTTGGAGAGCGACGTTCAAGTTGTCGGTGCCGAGGACGTTTCGGCGCATCGGAGAAAGGACTTGCACGTCCGCAAGCGGATCCATGCCGAACTTGCCGGGGATGCGCGTTTGCATGAACTCGATCGCCCGCTTGAGGCAAAGCTCCGGATCCTCGCAACGCGCGAAGTAGAAGTCCGTGTCGCCGGCGCGCGTCTCCAGCGATTCGCCGGCGTTGACGTGGTGGGCGTTCTTGACGATAAGTCCGCTCGCGTCCTGCCTGAATATCCGATCCAGCTTGGTCGCGGGAATCGCCTTCGATTTGATGAGATCGCCCAAAACCGAACCCGCGCCCACGGAAGGCAGCTGATCGGTGTCGCCGACCCAAACCGTCGTCGCGCCGTTCGGCAACGCCCGCAGAAGTTCCGCGGCGAGCTTCACGTCGATCATCGACGTTTCGTCAAACACGAAAACGTCGCCCTCAAGCGGATTTTCGTCGTTGAAGGTAAAGCGATTGGTAACCGGATTCCACTTCAAAAGCCGGTGAATCGTCATCGCCTCGACGCCGATCGACTCGGACATGCGCTTGGCGGCGCGACCGGTCGGCGCGGCGAGCACGACCTTGAAGCCCTTCTTCGCGAAAATCTCCACCAGCGCGCGAATGATCGTGGTCTTGCCCACGCCGGGCCCGCCGGTGATGATGGAAAACTTGGCGGAAAGCGATTTTACGAGCGCCTCGCGCTGCATCGCGGCAAGCGTGATTCCCGACGAGCGCTCCCATCTCTCGACGGCGCGCTCCACTTCCGCGTCGGCGAGTTTTCGAGCGCCCGCCTTGAGCGCCTTGACCCGCGCGGCGACGTCGCGCTCGGCGTAATAGAGCGATTTGAGATAAACTCGCGCATCCTCCTTCACCAACCGTCCGTCGGCGATTTCGCTGGCGAGCGCGAGCGCGAGCGTCTCCACCGGAATCTCGGTAAGCTCGTGGGCGTGAAGCAAAAGATCGTTTTCGTACGTCCAGCAATGCCCGCCCTCGTCGGCATCGGTTTCGAGCGTATGCCCGACGGCGGCGCGAGCGCGAAGCGGCGAATCCTTGGGGATGCCGGTGGAAAGCGCGATCTTGTCCGCGGTGGCAAATCCAATTCCCCAAATGTCCCGACAAAGCCGATACGGGTCGGCCTTGATGATGGCGATGGCGTCCGGTCCGTAGCGCCGCACGATTTTCGTCATCTTCGTAACGGAAATTCCGTAAGTCTGCCCGAAAATCAGATTCTCGCGCAAGGTTTCGTTCGCGTGCCACGACTTGCGGATCTGCTCGATCTTCGCCGCGCCCAGCTTCGGCACTTCACGAAGCCGCCCGGACTGGTGCGACAAAACCGTCATCGTATTCTCGCCGAAGGTGTCGACGATGCGTTTGGCCAAGACCGGCCCCACGCCCTTGATTAGGCCGGAAGCGAGATAGCGCTCGATTCCCTTCAGCGAACGCGGAGCGACGCAGACGAGCTTTTCGGCCTTGAATTGCCGCCCGTGCGTCTTGTCGACGACCCACTCCCCTTCGGCCTTGACGTCCTCGCCTTCCCAAACCGCCCGAGTCTTGCCGACGATGGTGACGACCGGATTCTGGGCGAGCTCGAACTCGCTCGGCAACTCCACGTGCAACACGGTGTAGCCGTTTTCGTCATTGTGGTAGACGACGCTCTTGATTGTGCCTTCGAGCGTCGCGTCAGCGGAGCATGTTTCCGATTCGTTCAACGGCGAGCTTGATCTTTTCGAGTGAAGTGGCGTAGCTCATGCGCACAAAGCCCTCGCCGCACCTGCCGAAGGCGGAACCGGGCACGCAGGCGACGCCGAATTCCTTCAAAAGTCGAAGCGCGAACTTCTCGTCGTCCATACCGGTCGCGCGAACGCACGGAAAGACGTAAAAAGCGCCGCTCGGCATCACGGTTTCGAGCCCCAGCGCCTGCAAAGCCGGCACGAGGTAGTCGCGACGACGCCGGTATTCCCGACGCATCCGATCCACGTCCTTGTCGCCGAAATCCAGCGCCTCGACGCCCGCCGCCTGCGACAGCGTGGGCGCGCTCATGATGCCGTACTGGTGAATCTTCATCATCGCGTCGACGATGTCGGCGGGGCCGCAGGCGTAGCCGAGCCGATAGCCGGTCATCGCCCAGCCCTTGGAGAAACCGTTCAAGATCACCACTCGGTCGCGGAACTCCGGGAAAAGCGCAAAACTCGCGAACTCGCCGTCGTACGCGAGTTCGCCGTAGACCTCGTCGGCGAGAACGATCAGATCGTGCGCGGCGGCGAACTCGAGAATCGCGCGAACGTCGGAACGCGAAAGCGTGGCGCCCGTCGGATTGCACGGAAAGTTGAGCAAAATCGCCTTGGTTCGCGGAGTGACTTTCTTCTCCAGCGCCTCGACGGTCAACCTGAACCCGTCCTCGGCTCGCGTCTCCGCGCAAACCGGAACCGCGTGCGCCAGCCGGATCGTCGGCGCGTAGGAGACGAAACAGGGCTCGTGGTAGACGATTTCGTCGCCCGGCGAGCACAACGCGCGAATCGCAAGATCAATCGCCTCGGACACTCCGACCGTGACCAGAATCTCGCCTCGCCAGTCGAACTCCGCCGAAAAGCGGCGCTTCTCGTAGCGGGCGATCGCCTGCCGAAGCGCGGGCGTGCCGAGGTTCGAGGTATAGTGGGTCGCGCCGTTCTCCAAAGCGGTAACCGCCGCGCGCGAAATGTGCCAGGGCGTATCGAAGTCCGGCTCGCCGACGCCCAGGGAAATCACGTCCTTGGATTCGGCGACCAGGTCGAAGAATTTGCGAATCCCGCTTTTGGGCAGTTCCGCGACGTGTCTCGCGACGCGTTCCTTCACGCCTTCACCATCTCCTCGGCGAGTTTTTCGAGTTGCGACAAGCTCGATTCGTTCAACGCGCCCCTGATCGTCACCGTCGGCTCGACGAACTCGACGTCTTTCGAGCCGGCGAAAAGTTCCTTGATCGCCTTCGCCGCCACCGGCGCCCAAGTGCCGTTTTCGATTACGCCGAGTTTGCGCTTGCAATAGTTCCGCTCCAGCAGATTGGCGATGAAATTGCGCATGATCGGAAAGATCTCCGCGTTGTAGGTGGTCGTCGCGAGAACGAGCTTGCCGTAGCGGAACGCGTCTTCGATCGCTTCGTGGAGATCGCCGCGCGCAAGATCGGTAACCGAGGCCTTATACCCCTTCGCCGTCAGCATTTCGGCGAATTTCAGCGCCGCTTCGCGAGTGTGGCCGTAGACCGAGGTGTAGGCGACGGCGACGCCATCGCTTTCGACCTCGTAAGCCGACCAGGTCAGATACTGCTTTACGACATGGGCGATCGTCGCCTTGTCCGCGTGAATCGGCCCGTGCAACGGCAGGATAAGCTCGATATCCAGCGTCGCCGCCTTTTTGAGCAACGATTGCACCTGCGCGCCGAACTTGCCGACGATGCCGAAATAATAGCGTCGCGCCTCGCAATCCCACCCCTCGGGATCCTCGCGGTCGAGCGCGCCGAACTTGCCGAAGCCGTCGGCGGAGAACAGCGCCTTCGCGGTCGCGTCGTAAGTCACAATCACTTCCGGCCAATGCACCATCGGCGCGGCAACGAACTTCAGAAGATGCTTGCCGAGCGAAAGCGAGTCGCCTTCCTTCACGACTAGCCGCCGATTGGCGAAATCGTCGCCGAAGTAATTCTTCATCATCGCAAACGCCTGAGCGCTGGCGACCAGCGTCGCTTGCGGATACGCCTTGGCGAAGTCGGCGATGCAAGCGGAATGGTCGGGCTCCATGTGCTGGACGACGAGATAATCCGCAGTGCGCGAACCGAGCTCGCGACGGAGATTCGCCAACCATTCTTCGCCGAAACGACGATCGACGGTGTCGAACACGGCGGTCTTTTCGTCGAGAATCACGTAGGAATTGTACGCCATCCCGAGCGGAACCGCGAACTGGCCCTCGAACAAATCGACGTCGTGATCGTTTACGCCAATATACTTGATGTCTTCGGTTATCTTCATATCCATTATGTCCTATTATACCAAAAGTTTCTCCACCCGCTTGGCGTCTTCCGGCGTATCAACGCCGATACCCTCGTCATCGGTCTTGACGACGGCGATCTTCGCGCCCATCCATAGCGCTCGCAGCTGTTCGAGCTTCTCGGTCTTTTCCAACTCGCACGGCGGAGTTTTGATGTAACGCTTCAGAAATTCCCCGCGATAGGCGTAAATCCCCAAATGCCGGACGTAAAGCCCGCTTGCGAGATCTATCTCGCGGTCACGATCGCACGGAATCGGCGCACGGGAAAAGTACATCGCCCCGCCGTCCCGATCCAACACCACCTTGACCACCGTCTTCGCCTCGTAGTCCTGCTTTTCCTTGAGCGGCGTCACAGCAGTCGCCATCGACCAGCGCGAATCCGTCTTGAGCTTCAGCGCCAACTCGTCGATCAACTTCGGGTCGATGAGCGGCTCGTCGCCCTGAATATTCACGAGAATGTCGTCATCGGCGAAATCGCCGGCGGCGCAGGCGATGCGATCGGTGCCGCTAGGCAATTCGGACGGCGTCATCACCGCCTTGCCGCCGTATTCCTCTACCGCCTTGACGATGCGTTCGTCATCGGTCGCCACCAAAACCTCGTCCAGCGTCTTCGCCTTTTTCACCGCCTCCACCACCCAGGCGACAAGCGGTTTGCCCGCGAGCATCGCCAGTGGCTTGCCGGGGAAACGACTGGAGCCGAACCTACTGGGAATTATTCCGTATGTTTTCATTTTCCACCGCCTTTGCCTTTTCGCAAAACACCTTTCTGATCTCGGAGAGCCGTTTTTCCTGCTCCTCGAGCGCCCACATAGCGAACCGCCATTTTTCGCGGAACCGATAGCCCGGCGCAAGCGACACGCCGAATTCCTCGAACCGATCCCGCATCAACGAAAGCTTCCACGCCATCGCGTGCGTACGAAACTCGAATCCGTCGGCGAAGCGCTCGGCGAGTTCCTTCATCGATACCGTGTGCTGACGCCGAAAGCCCGCCAGCGCCCGCGCGTACCGATCGAGATAAAACCGCTCCATCGCCTCGACGTTTTCCTCCGTGCGTTCGATCGTCGGCCAACCGAGAGTGCCGCGAATCGAGCAAACCGAAACCCGCTTCGGAACCGTTCGCCCGAGCAAAATGTCGTAACCGAGCTCGTAAATCTCCTTGCCCACGCCGAAAAGCGGCGAGTCTGTCGCGGGGTCGTAC
The DNA here is from genome assembly GCA_045599445.1 of Kiritimatiellia bacterium. Taxonomy (GTDB): domain Bacteria; phylum Verrucomicrobiota; class Kiritimatiellia; order RFP12; family UBA1067; genus UBA1067. The sequence continues at coordinate 14,378 of JAZRWB010000004.1, forward strand.
TTCTTCATCGCCATGTTCTGCGCCGCCGCATCGCCCATCAGCGTCGCGATTCCCAGCACCGTTTCGCGGTTCTCGTCGCCTTCCGAAGTGCGGAAGAAATTCGCCGGAATCGCGTCCAGAGGCTCGCCTTGGCACCGCTTGCGAATGTAGAATTCGCTCTCCCGCCCGGATTTCGCCCGACGACGCAAAAGCTTGTAATAACCGCTCAGCGAAACGCCGATCGCCCGCATTGCGCCGATGCGCGCGAGCAAATACTCGCCGTAGCCGGAGCGCGCCGAGGAAAGTCCCTTTTCGATCATGCTCGCCTCGATCGGACGGGCGTTGGTCTTGTACACCACTTCGCGAGTGCGACCCTTGCCGACCGGCGTTACCTCGTCCTTGCGCAACTCGTAGATGTTGGCGTATTCGATGTATTCGCCCTGCGAAAGCATGCTTCGGAGATTCGCGAGCAACACCTCGCTGCGCGAATCGGCGAGCGGATGCATGACGAGTCGCCCCTCGACGAACGTCGCGCCGGGAAGCGCCGTACGCCGATCGTCGAAGGCGGGCGTGGTGTTTTCGCCGACGATGGAATAAATCTCCCCGGTGATGTGCATGTACATCGTTTCGACGAAAGTCTTCGATTTGTCGTCCGCGAGCGCCGCCGAGGTAAGCAGCGATTCGTACTCGTCGACGATCTCCCGCGCACGCTGGATGACGCCGAGCTGCCCGGTTCGCCCTCCCTCGATATCCCGCACGAACCGTTCGATTTCCGGAATCAGCGTTTCGAGCGCCGCACCGCGCCGCAATCCGAAGAACTCGATTTCGTGATGCCCGCGATACTTGCTCATGCGGACGAACGAGGTTTCGTTGCCCTCGTAGACGCCGACCAATTCCTTCAAGCCGGCGACGTAGTCCTCGGGAGCGCGCTCGGCAAGTTCGGAAAAGCGGCGAAACTCGGAAAACGAGAGGAAATGCACGCCCTTCGCCGAATGATAGTATCCGATTCGAGTCGAAATCCGCTTATGCGCGGACGCAAGCGCGGCGCGCATTTCCCGTTCGGTCCAGGCGAGCGGTTTAACGCGCCACTCCTGCCCGAGTCGGCGATAATGCTCCAAAGTGGCGTCGTTGCGCTCGCCCATCACCACATCGGACATTGAAAGCCCGACGACGTCCGTTAGCCAATGATCGGCGGCGATCAGCTTCGCGGTGGAAAGTTCGCGCTGCGAAAGCTCCAATCGCCCGTCGACCACGTTGGCGCAAATTACGTCGCCGGCGAGAACCGCGCTGCGTCGCTCCGGCGGCAGATTCGACAACTTCCAAAACCTTCCGTCCAAAAGCGGCAACGCAGCCACCGAATGATTGCCGCTCGTAATGGTAAACACCCTGCCGCCGCCGCGCCGATGCAACGCCGACTTCTCGACGATCAGCACGCTGGGGTTGTCCGTCAGATGCGCGAGAATCCCCCGTTCCACGACATAGGTGTCGTCGCCGCGATCGAACGCCTCGAACTCTCGCTTCCTGCCCATGGCGACGGTTTTCACAGTGGTCGGCCGTCGCCTGCCCTTCGTCCTTACCCGCAACAACAACTGGCGAACGGCGTTCATCGATGATGGTCGTGGCAATGGCACTCGCCGTCGTGATGATGACCGTGCGAGTGCGATTCGAGATGGATCAATTCCTCGGCGAGCGCGCCGGTCGCCTCCAACCCCGCCTCGTCCGCCGCCGTCAGCAGATTTTCCAGCGCCGGCAACACGTACTTGGAAAACTCGGTCTTGCCCGCCGCCGAAAGTCTGCCGTACGCCCCCAGGCACTGGACCAGCCGCTCGACCGCGGCGAACGGCGTTTTTTCCGAAATCTCGGCACGCCCAGACTTTTTCGCGTACAGCGCGATCAGCGCCCGACGCTCGCCCTCGGAAAACTCTACGTACGGATCGTACACGAGCGACGCGAGGTCGTAAATCGCCGGCCCGAGCCGCATTCCCTGAAAGTCGATGAACTTGAACTCTTCGCCGCGCCAAAGGACGTTGGTGGACTGGAAATCCCGATGAACCAGTTGAAGCGGTTCGCGCTCGAGCGTGCTCGCGACCCCGGCGAGTTCGTCGGCGACCGCTTTCGGAAGCTCCCGCCGGAATCGCGCGAAAAGACAGTGCTCGGCGAACAGCTCCCTCTCCCAGCGATAAAGCTTCGCGTCGAAAGGCGCCTCCAGCTCCAATCCGCTCGCGTCGATCGCGTTGAAGGCGGCGAGCGCTTCGACGACCTTGACGTATTCCTCGAGCGTCATCTTGCGCTCGGCTCCCGCGTCCTCGAGAACCAGCGTCTTCAAATCCGGCAGATCGACGAGCACTTCCGGAACCGGCGCGCCGACCGACTTCAGAAATTTCGCATGCGCGGCGTAACGCGCGTTCTCGGCGCGTTTTTCGTCATCGTAGACGACGGCGACCTTGCCGGGCGCGCGAAAGAACACGCGATCGCTGCCGCGCGCTCCGATGAAATCGATCTTGCCCGAAAATCCCGCCGCCTTGAGCTGCGGCAATTCGCCGAAAGCGTTGTCCTCGCCGTCGCGATTGATCTCCAAATAGCTTTCCACGGTTCCGGCGTCGGTCCAGAGCGCGTCCTTCGAATTCACGGCGCGAACGAACCGGCCGTTCATCATCGCCTTTTCGTAAGCGGAAACGATCGAGGAGAATCCCTCCGGCGCGACGTATTCGAGAATCTCCGGACGTAGCAGCGCGATTCCGCAATAGGTGAACGTCCCCGGGAATCCAGCGTCGTCACTCTTCCAGTTGGTGACGTAGCCGTATTCCGGCTCGACCTCGATCGTTCGCGGGCCCGACTCGGTAACGAGGCACACACCCAATTCGTCACCCGTGAATTTCAATTCCGGAACGTTCTCGACCACGATATCGCCGTTAACCAGATAGAACTCGTCGTCGCCGATCCATTCGCGAAGCGGATTGAGAACACCGCCGGTGCCCAAAATCTCCTTTTCGTAGCTCGCGCGACAACCGTTTTTCGCGCACCAGTCCTCGATCGCCGCGTGGAGATAGTGGCAGTTGACGACGATGTCATCGACCCCGCGCTCGCGCAGCATCGCAATAACGCGCGAAAGCATGCTCTCGCCCCACACCGGCATTAGCGGCTTCGGGGTGCAAACGGTGAACGGCCTCAAGCGCGTGCCCAAGCCCGCCGCAAGCACTATGGCCTTTTTAGCGATAAACGCTCCTTTGCCGCTGGGTGCGCACCCGCGGCTCCTCCAGCATCAGCGAATACCACTGGTCGCCGATTCCCGAATTGGAGAAGTGGGCGACGCGGTTGTTCATAAGACTCTCGTGGTTGCGCTTCAGCGTTTCGTCGTCGCTTTTCTTGAGCGCCTCGGCGAGCGTCTTGAACGCGGCGTCGATTTCGCCTTTCTGGACTTCCATCCAGCTCATCGCCGCCGCCAGAAGAACGTTACCGTTGTAGCGCACCCGCCTGACGCCCTTGCGATAGAGCTTGCGGATTTCGTCCAGCTCGCCGCCGGTCATGTAAAGCCGCGCCATCTTCATCGCGACCATCGTCGGATCGATCAGCAACGCCTTGGGCATCAACGCGTCGACTTCGCGAAAGTCCTTGATCATCCAGTTGAGCTGCAAGCGCGCCGTCGCGATCTGGCGATCCATCATCGGAACCCACCAACGGAACTTTTCGAGTTTTCCGGTCTCGGCGAGCGCCTCCTTTACGAACAGCTTCGTGTCCTCGAAGATTTCCTTCTGCGCCGCCCGAACCGACCCCGGCGGACGCAACTGCCAACGCTGCATCTTCTGCTGCAGGCGTTTTTGCCCGGCCATCAGAATCCCCTGAACGCCGTTCATCGCGGACTTCACCCGTCTTTGGATCAAGAATCCGAAAACTCCCTGGAAAAGTCCGAAGGCGACGATTCCGAGAAACACGCTCCACCCGGTTCCCAAATCGGCTATCCGATACGCGGCCAAGAAGCCGCCGACGCCGAACAACAGTGCGAATATTAGTGCAATCATGGTGCGTATTATACCATAATCGCGTCACTTCTCCAAATGATAGTACAACCGCTGAATGGTCAGCGGCAGCAAGTTTTCGATCTTTCCCGCGAGCTCGCCGAAAATCCTTTCGTCGACGGCGACGAAGCGAACCGAAACTCCCAGCTCATCGGCGATTCCCGACGCGTAATCGGCATGCTCCAAGACGTAATCGGCGGTGGTTTCCGGCCCGAGATTGGTGTTGTCGACGACACCGGTGAACTTCAGCCCCGCCGCTTGCTCGATCTCGCGCAAAACCAAAATCGCATCGCGAACCGTCCGCGTGAGCGGACGCGACGCATTGACCACCGCAAGCATTTCGTAGTCGTTCTCCGCGAGGATTTCGGGTACGTAGCGCCCGAGCGCGAGCGCTCCGCGGTCGTCGCCGCCGACGTCGATCACCACCTTGCGCGAACGATCCGCAACGAGCGAATATGCTTCCTTGGGCATCGCCGGGAAGTCCACGTTGGAGTTCGCGAATTGCGAAACCACGAGCTCGATTCCCTCCGCGGCGAGCGTCGTCGCCGAATCCTGGGTGCGAAAATAGGGATTGACGATGTCGAGATCGGCAATCGCGACTTTCGCGCCGAGCGATTTCAGCCGTCGGGCGTAATTGAGCGCGATATTGGTCTTGCCGCTACCGTAATGCCCCGCGAACAAGGTTATTCGCTTCACAGCAAATTGCGCTGAATCTTGCCCGAAATCGTCTTCGGAAGCTCGTCGCGGAATACCACGATTCGCGGATACTTGTAGGGCGCGGTGTGTTCCTTGACGTAATTCTGAATCTCCTTTTTAAGGAGATCGTCACCCTTCTTGCCCTTTACGAGCACGATCGACGCCTTGACGACCTGTCCGCGAATCGGATCGGGCGACGCCGACACTCCGCACTCGAGAACGTAGGGAAGCTCCATGATGACGTTTTCGATCTCGGCGGGGCCGATCCGATAGCCGGAGCTCTTGATGACGTCATCGGCGCGACCGACGTAATGGTAAAAGCCGTCCTCGTCCTTCCAGGCGAGATCGCCGGTGTGGTAGTATCCTCCGCGCCACGCTTCGGCGGTCTTTTCCTCGTCCATGTAGTACCCGAGGAACACGCCCGGCTGTCCGCCGCCGCGCGAAGTGCGAATCACGATTTCGCCGTTCTCGCCCGCGGGGACGGAAGCGCCCTTGTCATCCACGAGATCGATGTTATATCCCGGAACGGGTTTGCCCATCGACCCCGGTTCGAGCGGCTCGCCGACAAGGTTGGCGATTCCGAGCGTCATCTCGGTCTGGCCGAAGCCCTCGGCGATTCGAAGCGACGTGTGTTTGCGGAACTCGCGGAAAACCTCGGGGTTCAGCGCTTCGCCCGCGGTCGTCGCGTGCTTAAGCGAGGAGAAGTCGTACTTCGAGATATCCTCCTTGATGAGCATGCGATAAATGGTCGGCGGCGCGCAAAAAGTCGTGATCTTATACTTTGCGAACATCGGCAGCACCTTGTCGGCGTCGAAGCGCGAAAAATCGTAGGTAAAGATCGCCGCCTCGCAAAGCCACTGGCCGTAAAGCTTGCCCCAGAGCGCCTTGCCCCAGCCAGTCTCGGACATCGTGAAATGGAGTCCGTTGCGATCGACGAGATGCCAGTATTTTGCGGTAACGAAGTGGCCGAGCGCGTACTTGTAGCTGTGAAGCGCCATCTTCGGATAGCTCGTCGTACCGCTCGTGAAGAACATGAGCATCGGCTCGTCGCCGCCGGGCGCGTCCTTCGCCCGCTCGAAAACCGCGCTCTCCTTCGCGAACTCGGCGTCGAACTCACGCCAACCCGCGCGCTTGCCGTTCACGATTACCTTCACGAACTCCCGTCCGAGCTCGCGCATCGCGTCCTCCGCCTCCTTGGCGGTATCGCCGTCGGCGGTGCAGAGAATCGCCTTCACGTCCGCCGCCTTGAAGCGATAGACGAAATCGTGAACCATCAGCTGATTCGTCGCCGGAATGACGATCGCGCCGAGCTTGTGGCAGGCGAGCACCGCCGGCCAGAACTGCCAATGACGCTTCAAGACAAGCATCACCTTGTCGCCGCGCCCGATGCCGAGCTTCTTCAGATAATTGGCGACTCGCGAAGAGTCGTCCGCGATGTTCTTGAAGGTGAACTTCCGCTCGGTGAAATCGTCGGCGACGTGAAGCATCGCGAGCTTGTCCGGAGTACGACGCGCGATCTCGTCGACGATGTCGAAGGCGAAATTGAACTTCTCCGTGTTCTTAAACCCGATGGATTCGAGCCGCCCGTTCGCATCCTCGACCGTGCGAACGAACTTTTCGACGACCAGCGGCTCCTCGGGCATTTCCGAGCGAATGGACTCGATCGGCAGCGCCTGCTCGTCTTCGCTGCCCGCCATGATCATCGCGATGAAGGTAACGTCCTTGCCGCCGACCGCGATCATGCCGTGGGGCGTCGACGACTTGTAGAAAATCGAGTCGCCCGCATTCAGCACTTCCTCGTGTTCGCCGACGCGAATGCGCATCGAGCCGCTGATAACGTAGTCGAACTCCTGTCCCGAGTGGGTGGTCGTGTGGATCGGGCGCGATTGCAGTTTTTCGTCGTAATCGTACTTTACGTAGTACGGAGTCGCGAGACGGCTTTTGAACATCGCCGCCATGTTGCGGATCTCGATGCCTTTTTCCTTGGCGGTGATCGTGCCCTGACCGCCGCGCGTCACCAGATATCGCGAAAGCTTCGCGCTGTGACCTTCCAAAAGCGCGTTGATGTCGACGCCGAAGGCGAGCGCGCATTTATGGAGGAACGTAAACGAGGGATCGCCCTCGCCCGCTTCGATCGCGGAATACTCGTCGACGGTTACGTCGGTGAGCGACGCCATCTGCTGAACGCTGTAACCGCTGATTGCGCGCATTTCGCGGATGCGCGCCGCCATCTCCACAAGCGGACTATTCATCAATCGCGTCTTCCGTCTTCGGCGGTTCGTTCGCCGCAGATTCCTCAGCGGCCTTTTGCTCCGCCGCCTTCGCGGCGCGCGCGGCTTTGGCGGCTTCGGCCTTCGCCTTCGCCTCTTCCCTCGCCCGCTGACGCGCTTCGTCCTTCGCCTGCTGACGATCGCCCGCGGTTTCCGCGTACTTGCCCTCGCGCGGCGGAATCGTCTCGGGATCCTTGGCGCTGTGCGAACGGCAAGTTTCGAGCCGCGTTACGCACCAGTCTCCGTCGTTGTCGTCGGTGAACGAAAAATCCCCGCCGCGCCCGCGTTGCCACGACTCGAGGCATCTTCCGCCGCACGTCGACACCTTGCAGGCGTGCTTGAGGCAAAACTTGCCGCTCGCAAGCCGCTCCGAGTTGCAGAAAAAGACGTCGATCAGCTGATCATCGCTCAAATTTTCGACAAAGCTCCACGAGATGTCGGCGATCTTGCACTGATCGAGCGTTCGCGTGCAAATGTGCTTTTTGCAATAGCTGGCGACGTAGCGCCGCGCCCTGTCGGAATCGGAGGAAGCCGAGGCCACGCCGCCGCGCATCTTGAAAAGCGACGAACTTTTAGCCCACTGCGGACGCGTGTACACGCAGACCACTTCCTTGCACCCGTACGACGCGCATTCGTGACGTTGGCAGAAATTGTGCCCGTCCTCGGCCATCTTGGTGCAGATTTCGCCGGGGAACTTGCACTTGGTTCGCGCCGTCGCGGAAAACGCGGCGACGCAAACCAGCGCGGCGATGGCGAAGCGACTCATTCGTGGTTAAAGAGATCGTTGATCGACTCGTCGTTGTGAGTGCGCTTGATCGCCTCGCCGATGAGCGGCGCGACCGAGAGCTGCGTGAGCTTGAACGGCAGCTTCGAGGGATCGAACCCCTCGCGAAGCGGAAGCGAGTCGGTGACGACGAGCTCGTCGAGTTGCGACTCGGTCATGAGACGTTCCTGGCCCTTCGCAGTGAGCGGGAAGTGCGACACGAACGCGTGCACCGACTTCGCGCCCTTCTCGCGGCACATCTTCGCCGCCGCCGAAAGCGTCCCGCCCGTCGCCGTCATGTCATCGATCATGATGACATCGCAGCCCTTGACGTCGCCGACCACGCTGAACGCGTCGACCGTCGAGTCGCCCGTGCGCTGCTTCGCGACGATCGCAAGCCCTGTGTTGAGCTTGCGGCTGTAGCCGTA
>JAZRWB010000005.1:0-1022 GCA_045599445.1 Kiritimatiellia bacterium
ATATCTCACGATCGACAGGCGCATTGACGGCGAGACGGTTCTCTTGCGAATCCCGAATCACGAGGTGCGCAATTCGCTGTATCGCGGATATATGTCGCAGCTCATGGGTAGCGATTTCGAGTTGGATGATTTTTCGCTGACTGCCGAAGAGACGGCCGCGGAGCTGTTCGCCGACGAGACGGGCGCGAAGTTCGCGGCGCTTCTGAAAACCGCGTTCGCGAAGATTCCGCACGAGTGGCTCGACAAGAGCGAGAAGGAGATCAAGCGCTACTTTCTCGCGTACATGGTCTTCGCGCGCGCTGAGGTCGTTTCGGAAGAGCAGCATTCGCTCGGGCGTCCAGATTCAGTCGTGAAGACCGAGAAGGCGGTTTACATCGTCGAGTTCAAGTACAGCCAGTCGGCGGAAGCCGCGCTCAGGCAGTGCCGCGAAAAGCGCTACGCCGACGCCTATGCGGACGATCCGCGCCGGGTGGTGTATGTCGGCGTCAACTACGATCCCGCCGCGCGCACGATCGGCGAGGTGAAGACGGAAGCCGCGCGGTAGGGCGACCTTGATGAGGTCGCAATCGAGCAATTTTTTGTAACCTTCAAACTACCGAACGAAACGCCGCCAAATTACCGAACGGAAATGGTCCAAACTGTAGCTTTTAGTTAGTCACCGAACTGGCAAAGTCGGGTCGGGAAAAATGATATAATATATGGTGACTCTTTGGGGTAATTATGCCCTGAAATGAACAAGGAAAAACATGACGAAAAGACAGGAATCTAAAAAGGTACTTGAATTGCTCGGTATGCCTACCGAGCAACAGAGTGACATTTGTTGCTATTCTCTGTTGGCCCTGTTGAATCTTTCGTCCTCTTCTTCCTGGTCGGCGGCTACTAACGAATGGACGCGCATTCACGACATTCTTGCGTTCTTGCGCAAGAACTATCGCGGGGCGAGGTACGCGGAGAACAGTCGCGAAACGTTTCGCAAGCAGGCGATGCACCATTTCCGCACGGCGGCGATCATTGAGGACAAT
>JAZRWB010000006.1:0-1009 GCA_045599445.1 Kiritimatiellia bacterium
ATATCTCACGATCGACAGGCGCATTGACGGCGAGACGGTTCTCTTGCGAATCCCGAATCACGAGGTGCGCAATTCGCTGTATCGCGGATATATGTCGCAGCTCATGGGTAGCGATTTCGAGTTGGATGATTTTTCGCTGACCGCGAAAGAGACGGCCGCCGAGCTGTTCGCCGACGAGACAGGCGCGAAGTTCGCGGCGCTTCTGAAAACCGCGTTCGCGAAGATTCCGCACGAGTGGCTCGACAAGGGCGAGAAGGAGATCAAGCGCTACTTTCTCGCGTACATGGTCTTCGCACGCGCCGAAGTCGTTTCGGAAGAGCAGCATTCGCTCGGGCGTCCCGATTCCGTGGTGAAGACAGAGAAGGCGGTTTACATCGTCGAGTTCAAGTACAGCCAGTCGGCGGAAGCCGCGCTCAGGCAGTGCCGCGAAAAGCGCTACGCCGACGCCTATGCGGATGATCCGCGCCGGGTGGTGTATGTCGGCGTCAACTACGATCCCGCCGTGCGCACGATCGGCGAGGTGAAGACGGAAGCTGTGCGGTCTTGATATTGTGCTGTTGAAATGCGAGAGGGTTGTGATTGGTGCCGTTGCCCTTGCGTTTGATTTGAAGTGAAGGGAAAAGCGATATGAAAAGACTGATGATGGCGTTGCTGTGTGCCTTCGTCGCGAAAGCGGCGGTGGCGGAGACCATCTACGTCACGACGGCGAATTTCGAGAGTTGTCGTACGCTGTAGAACGGCAACACGTACCTATTCACCGAGAACATTGACTATACGGCGAGCGCTTGCCAGAGCGCGATGAAGGTGGCGGATGGCGCGAATGTCGTCGGGAACGACGTTGACGCTGGCGGACACCGAGCCGTCGACGGATAAGGCGTTCTATCTGGTCGAGGTGTCGGCGCCGTAAGCGAGTGCGGCCGCGGCAGTCGTCATAACGAGGCGGAAATGTGGTATAATGTTCTCGTTCCACATGATGATGAGAATCGAGGAATGGCAGACATGAACGAAC
>JAZRWB010000007.1:0-31922 GCA_045599445.1 Kiritimatiellia bacterium
ACACCTAAAGGAGAATTTGATATGAAAAGCATTTTACTTTTGTGGCGAGTCTCGCCATAAATACAAACAAAGGAAAACAACAATGACATACAGAAACTGGATCGAAAACTGGATCGAACGAAAAAGTCCGATGGTGAAAGAATCAACTTTTGCCGCGTACTCAAACATCATAGTCAATCACCTCCTACCGAAGTTCGGACAACTTGAACTGACGGAAATCACCGAGGAGCGTATGCAAGAGTACGTCTTTTCACTCGTCAAGGAAGGTCGCCTTGATGGGAAGGGCGGTCTCAATCCTCATTCGGCGAAGGACGTGCTGATCGTTCTCAAAACAACGCTTCGAGACGCGATGCGGGCAAAGGAACTGCCGCGCATGGTCTATGATGTTCGCGTTCCGGCCAAACGGCAGGTCGAGAGCGTGCCTCTTCTTGACCGTAAGGATCAGGAACGGCTGGTACAGGCGATCTACTTGGATTTCTCGTCGAAGAGCGCGGGCATCCTCTTGTGCCTCTACACGGGGTTGCGCATCGGTGAACTGTGCGCCCTGCAATGGAAGGACATAGACTTTGAAAACAAGATTCTTCATGTTCGTCAGACGGTTCAGCGTATCTACCGAAAGCAATTGAATGGCGCGGGTAAGTCGAAGGTCGTCATTGCCGCGCCCAAAAGCCGCACCTCGGCGCGAGAAATTCCCCTTGCGCCGATTCTTCTGCCCGTATTGGAACGGCTTCGCAAGGAAGATGCGGAGTGCTATTTCATCGGCGGAAATGTAAAGTGTTCGGAAGTTCGCACGTATCGCGAGTTCTACGACCGTTTTCTTGCACGGAACAATCTTACGCATATTCGGTTTCATGCGCTCCGCCACACATTTGCGACGCGCTGCATTGAGGCAGGCGGCGACTGCAAGACGGTCAGCGAATTGCTTGGTCATTCGACGGTCAATTTGACGCTCAATCTCTACGTCCATCCGCAGATGGCGCAAAAGCGTCAATGTATTGAGAGTTTAAGTTATTGAAGTAACGCGGCACTTCTGAATAGGAGCGCGGCGTTTTCATTTTGAGCGCGGCACTTTTGTCGCGCTCGTTCGCTCTCATTTCACTCAGCGCGGCAGAACTGCCGCGCTCATCGTTTACCCACCCAAACGAAAGGAGTTGCCATACAAATTGACGCGGCGCCTTGCGGCCACTTCGCTTCGCTCGTGCGCTCGACCTTCGGTCTGCGCGGCTGCCCTGCGTAAGCGCGGTCGCGCTTACTACGGCGCATCTCTATGGCTTTGAGGCGACAAGCCAATGGTTCAAGCGGCGGACGCTTGATCCGTATCTCATCAAACGAAGCGAGGGTATAACCTACCTCTGCTTCGGCAACCAACTCAACCGGCCCATCGCGCCCCCTTGCGGGCCGCCGCGTTGCGGCGGTTCTCCCTTCGGTCGAAGGTCCCCTTCGAAACAGCTTCGGAGCCGAAGCTGTTTTTTCGGCGCATTCCCGCATCGACCGCGACGAGAACGGAAGCGTTCGCCAGTCGTGGGCGTTCGGACGCTGGGGTCGCAGTAAGGTCCGACCCCATTGATGGAAAATGTTGATAACTTTTGCCTAGCGAGGAACGAGAAGTCGACAAGTCGTTTCGGGAATCCCTTTGCGCGTAGTGCCCAGTGCGGAGCGAATGGTGTGTTGGCAAAAGCACACCTTCCGTTCCGAAGCGACGCTATTTGGGCGTTATTGATTAGTCGATGGCGACGGAGACGCGCTGGGTATCGGGGAGGACGCGCTCCAAAACCGTGCTCGACATCTTTGCGCAGATTCCGCGATGGCCGGCGTTAATGTATATCGTCGGCAGATCAAGAATCGTTGATTCGATATAGACCTTCATCGCCTTGCGAGTTCCGAAGGGAGAGGTTCCGCCGACATGATAGCCGGAATGTCTATCGGCCGTTTCCGGCGTGCAGGTGGCGACGCTTTTCACCCCGCGAATGCGGGCGAGCGCTTTCGTCGAAATCTCCTTGTCGCCGTGCATGAGGCGTGAAGTCGTAGGTTAAAAGCTCGAATTCGGCCTTGGCGGCTTTTAAGGCGCGAATCGCCTGTGTCATAGGTATGGTGGACGGAGTCATCGGCATATAGTATAACATATACCGAAGCGAACTTATCGACTTTGGGTGGCTCTATTTGGTATAATGCCAATCAAAAGGAGGTATGATATGAACAAGATTGTGTTGGCGGCTATATTGGGCGCGATTTGCGCGGGATGCTTTAGCGAAACTGGAGTTGGCGAGGCGGTGAACGACCATCCGGTCGTTGTCGCCGAGGGCTATACGCTCGAGCAGGCGGTGATTAGCGCCGCCGGTCGGCGCGGATGGATGGTGGAGAAGCTCGGCGCGAACGAATTTCGGCTCACCATCAATCAGCGCGATAATCGTTGCGTCGTCAAGGTCGTGACGAACGGTTCGAGCTTTTCGGTGCTGCCCGTGGAGAGCAATATCGCCGTGCGCAAGTACGATCAGTGGGTGAAGACGCTCGTTCGCGAAATCACCTATCGCGCTTCTAACGGTAGGTAAAGAGTTTGCCGCACCATATTTGGTATAATACCCCTATGAGCAAGTTACAACTTGGAGTGTTGGGTTCGGGCGCGGGCTCGAACATGCAGTCGATTGTGGATGCGATCGAAAAGGGCGAGCTCGACGCGGAGATCAAAATCGTCCTCGCCGATGTCGCGGACGCGAAGATTCTGGAGCGCGCGAAGAAACACGGCATCCCCGCGCAATACCTCGACTGCGCGCCGTTCAAGACCAAGCTCGAAGGCGTCGCCGAGGACAAGTGCATCGAACTGTTGAAGTCGTTCGGCGTCGATACCGTCGTGCTCGCCGGCTTCATGCGCATCGTAAAACCCAAGCTGCTCGCCGCCTTCCCCAATCGCGTTATCAACATCCATCCCGCGATTCTGCCCGCGTTCCCCGGCGTCCACAGCTGGACGCAGGCGCTCGATTACGGCTGCAAGGTCGCGGGAGTTACCGTGCATTTCGTCGACGCCGGCACCGACTCGGGACCGATTCTCGTTCAAAAGACGGTTCCCGTATTGGAGGACGACACGCCCGAAAGTTTGCATGCGCGAATCCAAGTGCAGGAGCATCTCGCCTATCCCGAGGCGCTTAGGATTATTGCGAGCGGTAAATATAAACTTGAAGGTCGTAGAGTGAGGATTGGATGAAAAAGTTAGCTTCTTATATCGATTATACGTTTCTTAAAAGCGATGGCGAAAAAGGCGCTATTACCAAGCTTTGCCGAATCGCCAAGAAGCGCGGATACAAGACAGTTTGCGTCAATCCTGCGGAAGTTGCCAACGCCAAGAAGCTTTTAAAGAACTCCAAGGTCAAGGTTTGCACGGTGATCGACTTCCCGCTTGGGCAAGCGACGGGCAATACTCGCGAGAATGAAGCAATGCTTGCGATTAAGCAAGGGGCGGAAGAATTGGATTTGGTTATCAATCAGCGACTCCTTAAATATGACAAATCGGCGTGCGAAGAGGATTTGGAGAATTGGGTGCGGTGGTGTCGAGGTTGCGTCGATTATTATAAAAAGCGCAACGTAACCTTAAAACTGATTATTGAATGCTGCAATTTAACCGACGAAGAAAAGATTTGCGCTTGCAAAATGGCCAAAGAGGCGGGTTTTGATTTCGTTAAGACCTCAACTGGCTTTGGCAAGGGCGGAGCGACGATTGAAGACGTGAAGCTTATGCGCAAAGCGGTGGGAAGTAAGATGGGGGTTAAGGCCGCTGGCGGAATAAGAGACAAGGAGACGGCGCTTAAAATGATTAAAGCCGGCGCGACTCGCATTGGGACTTCGTCCGAGTTATGAAAGACGCGATTGAGCTCATCGAAAAGACGTTGAGCGAAGTCTTGCCGAAGCTCGACGAGCGTCCGACGATACTCTCTGAGGCGATGCGCTACGCGGTTTTGGGCGCGGGCAAGCGCATTCGCCCGCTCATCTGCCTCGCCTCGTCGCTCGCCGTCGGCGGCACGAAGGACGACGCGAAATATCCGGCGGCGGCAATCGAGATTTTGCACTCTTACACGCTTGTCCACGACGATTTGCCGGCGATGGACAACGACGAATTGCGGCGCGGCCGGCCGACCGTGTGGAAGAAGTTCGGCGAGGCGAACGCGATTCTCGCCGGCGACGCCTTGCTCGCGCTCGCCTATCGGGTAGCGGCCAAGGCGCCGCGCAATGTCGCGGCGATTGTCGAGGTTTTGGGCGAGAAGGGCGTGGGCGTCGTCCAAGGGCAGGTCGAGGACATCGAAAAGACGAAGGACGTGCCTTTCATCTATCTCCACAAGACGGCGGATTTGTTCATCGCGTCGGCGAAGATGGGCGCGCTGGCGGGCGGCGGCACGGCCGAAGAGGTCGCGCTCATCGGCGAGGCGGCGAGAGATTTGGGGTTGGCGTTCCAATACGAGGACGATCTTCTGGACGGCGACTCGCCGTATTCGCGCGCGGAGACGGAAAAGCTCGTCCGGGAAACGACCGCGCGGGCGATCGACGGCTTTAAGCGGCTTTCGGGCGACGCGGAGTACTTGGTAGGGCTCGCGAACCGGCTCGTCGATCGCAAGGCGTAAGCGCTCGATTTATGGTATAATACGCGCTCATTCACTTCGGAAAGACAACTATGAAGCAGATTGGCGTGGGCATACTCGGTTTTGGAACCGTCGGCGCGGGAGTCGCGGACGGTCTCGTTCGTCATCGGGAAGTGATGGCGGAGCGGCTGGGTGTGGACATCGTCTTGAAGCGCATCGCCGATTTGGACGTCAAGACCGACCGAGGAGTGAAGATTCCGAAGGAGATATTGACCACTGACGCGAAAGCGGTCATCGCCGACGAGGGTATTCAAGTCGTCGTCGAGACGATTGGCGGCACGGGAATCGCGAAAACGCTCATGCTCGCGGCAATCGAAGCGGGCAAGAGCGTGGTTACCGCCAACAAGAAGCTGCTCGCCGAAGCGGGCAAGGAGATTTTCGACGCGGCGCGCAAGAATGGCGTGGACGTTTATTTCGGTGCGGCGGTGGGCGGCGGAATTCCGATCATCCGCTCGTTGCGCGAGGGCCTCGCCGGCAACGAAATTGAGTCGATTCGCGGTATTCTGAACGGAACTTGCAACTACATTTTAACGCGCATGATCAAGGAAGGCGCGGCGTTCGACGAAGTACTCAAGGACGCGCAACGCCTCGGCTACGCGGAGCAGGATCCGACGCTCGACATCGACGGCTGGGACACCGCCCACAAAGCGTGCATCCTCGCGTCCATCGCCTACGGATTTTTCATCTCGCCGCACGACATCGAAGTCGAGGGCATTCGTTCGCTCTCCAATCTCGACGTTCTCTACGCGCAGAAGCTCGGTTACGCGATCAAGCTCCTCGCGCACATCGCCAAGAGAGGCGACAAGGTCGAAGTCGGGGTGCATCCGACGCTCGTACCCGAGAACCACACGCTTTCGGCGGTGAACGGCGTATTCAACGCGGTAATGGTTCACGGCGACTTTTCCGACGATCTCATCTTTTACGGCAAGGGCGCGGGGCGCAATCCGACCGCTTCGACGGTAATCGGCGACATCGGAGATATCGCGCGCAATCTGACGCAGGGTTCGGCGCGCTATTCGAGCGCGATTTCCGCCGCGGGCGAGGGCAAGCTCACGCTCGCCGATCCCGGCGACGTCAAATCGGCGTTCTACATCCGGCTTATGGTCGAGGATCGCTGCGGTACGCTCGGTCAGTTCGGCACCATCTTCGGCGAGCACCACGTCTCCATCAATTTCGCGACCAGTCACGAGTTTCCCAAGGGGCAGGAGGTCGAAGGGGTCATTCCCGTCGTCGTCCGCACCCACGCGGCGCGCAAGGCGGACGCGATGGCGGCGCTCGCCGAAATCGAAAAGGCCGGCATCATTCGCGGCAAGCCGGTCATCATGAGGATGATCTGATGAAAGTATGCAAATTCGGCGGCAGTTCGCTCGCCGACGCCGGTCAACTGGGTAAAGTCCTCGATATCGTCCTCGCCGATTCCGAGCGGCGGGTCGTAGTCGTTTCCGCGCCGGGCAAGCGCGACGGCAAGGACACCAAGGTAACCGATCTTCTGATTGCGCTCGCCGAGGGCGCGTGGAACGGCGAGAACGTCGCATCCAAGCTCGACGCGGTAGTCGAACGCTACGCCTCGATTGCGCGCGAGTTGAAGCTCGGCGAAGTCGTCGTCGATGCGATTCGGCGCGATCTCGAAGGGCGCCTCGCCAAGCGCTCCGAGCTCGATGCGCGGGAGTTTCTCGATCTTATGAAAGCCGCGGGCGAGGACAACAACGCCAAGCTCGTCGCGGTCGCCTTCACCGCTCGCGGAAAGAAGGCGGTCTACGCGGATCCGAAAACGACGGGAATGACGCTGAGGGGCGAATTCGGCAACGCCGAGCTCGACCCCAAGAGCTATCCGGCGCTCGCGAAGTCGCTTAAGGGCATGGACGGGATCATCGTCTATCCCGGATTCTTCGGCTACACCGACGAGGGCAAGGTCGCGACGTTTCCGCGCGGCGGCTCGGACATCACCGGCTCGATTCTCGCGGCGGCGCTCGAGGCCGATGTCTACGAAAACTTCACCGACGTCGATTCGGTCTATCCCGCCGATCCGCGAATCGTTCCCGAGGTTAAGGACGGGCAGGGAATTCCGGTAATGACCTATCGCGAAATGCGCGAGCTCGCCTACGCGGGATTCGGCGTTTTCAACGACGACGCGGTCGTGCCGGCGGTGAAGGCGAAGATTCCGATCAACATCCGCAACACCAACCATCCGGAAGCGCCGGGCACGATGATCGTGCAGTCGCGCGAGGCCAAACCGGGTTCGATCGTCGGCGTCGCCTCGGCCGGAGGATTCGTCGGCATCGTCATCGACAAGTACATGATGAACCACGAAATCGGCTTCGGACGGCGGATTCTCACGATTCTCGAAGAGGAGAACATTCCCTACGAACACATGCCCTCGGGCATCGATTCGCAGGTCGTTATCGTCCGCGAGAAGTTTATGTCGAGGGAAGTGGAAGAACGGGTTTTGGAGCGCATTCGCGAGGAACTCAAGCCCGATAGCGTCGCCGTCAATCGCGATCTCGATCTTTTGATGCTCGTCGGCGAAGGCATGAGCCAGGCGACCGGTATGTTCGCCAAATCCGCGCAGGCGCTCGCCGCCGCCGAGGTGAACGTGCTCATGCTCAATCAGGGCGCGAGCATGGTTTCGTTCATGCTCGCCATTAAGTCGCCTGATCGCGCCAAGGCGGTGCGGGCGATCTATGGTGCGTTTTTCGGGTGAGGCGGGCTATTGACCTCTACCCGAAATTGCGGTAAAATACCGACAATTCTGCAAAAAGGTATAAACCAATGCTCGGAAAACTGAAATCGCTCTTCTCGACGGACATCGGAATCGACCTCGGCACGGCCAATTCGCTCGTTTACGCCAAGGATCGCGGCATCGTATTGCGCGAGCCGTCGGTGGTGGCGATTCAGGCGGGCTCCAAGCGCGTTCTCGCGGTAGGCGAGGAGGCGAAGCGCATGCTGGGGAGAACTCCGGGCAATATCGTCGCCATCCGGCCGATGAAGTCCGGCGTGATCGCCGACTTCGACATCACCGAGGCGATGCTCGAGTATTTCATCAACAAGGTCTGCCCCAAGCGTTTCTATTCGAAGTACGCCAAGCCGCGGATGGTTATCGCGGTGCCCTCGGGAATCACCGAGGTCGAGAAGCGCGCGGTCGAGGACGCGGCGCACGCGGCGGGAGCGGGCGAGGTCTTTCTGATCGAGGAACCGATGGCGGCGGCGATCGGCGTCGGACTTCCGGTTTCGGAGCCCGCGGGTTCGATGATCGTCGATATCGGCGGCGGAACTTGCGAAGTCGCGATTATTTCGCTCGCCGGCATCGTCCACAGCTACAGCGCGCGGCAGGCGGGCGGCGACGCGATGGACGAGGCGATTATGAGCTACGTGAAGCGGGTTTACAACTTGCTTATCGGCGAGCGCACGGCCGAGGCGATCAAGGTCGCCATCGGCAGCGCCTACCCGGTCGGCGAGGAATCGACTTACGAGGTTCGCGGGCGCGACATCGTCGCGGGTTTGCCGAAGACGCTTACCGTTACGAGCGAGGAAATTCGCGACGCCTTGAAGGACACCGTCGGCTTGATCGTCGACGCGGTGCGCTCGACGCTCGATCGTTGCGAACCGGAACTCGCCGCCGATCTCGTCGATCGCGGACTCGTGCTTTCCGGCGGCAGCGCCCAGCTCAGGGGTTTGGACAAGCTCCTCGCGGCGCAGACGGGGCTCCCGGTCGTCATCGCCGACGATCCGCTTTCCGCGGTCGCCGAGGGCACGGGCGTCGTCATGAACGAACTCGACTTCCTCGCGCGCAACAAGCGCAAGTCGTGAACGCTCGGAGTACCGGCGCACTTACCGTAATCGCGCTGGCAACGGTGCTGACGCTCGTTCTCGTGTCGTCGCGTTCGGCGGCGGTGGAGGCGGTTTATCCGGTCGAGCGGGCGCATCGTTCGTTTCTCGACAAGATCTGGTCGCGCGTATCCGGGTTCTTCGACGGAGCGGCGGCGCGGGCGGAGAACGTCAAACTCCGGCGCTATGTCGAAACGCTGTCGCTGAATATGGGCGATGCGGAACGGCTGGAAGTCGAAAACGCGCGATTGCGGCGCGCGCTCGAATACGCCGCCAAGTCGCCGGAAACATGGGTCGCCGCCGAGGTTTTGTCGCGCGAAGGTGGCGCCGCCGGCGCGCGCAAGACGTTGCGCGTCGGCAAGGGTTCGCTCGCCGGAATTCGCGAAGGCGCGATTGTCGTCGCGCCGGAGGGATTGGTCGGCAGAGTCGATATGGTAACGCCGCACACTTCCGAGGTCGTGCTCGTAACCGATTCCTCGGTCAAGGTCGCCTGCGAAATCGAAACCGACGGAGCGAGGCCTCCGCGGGGAATCGTCATCGGCGGCAGCGACGATTTGCTCGTCGTCAGGTATTTGAAGGACGAGGACGCGATCGAACCGCGCGGACGGGTGATTACGTCGGGCGCTGGCGGAGTGTTCCCGCGGGGATTTGTCATCGGCACTTATCTGGGCGACGGCGGGATTTTGCCGGCGGTGGACTATCCGGCGCTCGAAGACGTCTTCATCCGCCGTGAAAAATAGGCACATCCAACTGACGTTGGCGCTGATCGCGCTGATTGTCGGCGGCGCGCTCGAGGAGATGCTGCCGAAGGCGCTGGGGGTCGGGTTTCCGATTCTCCTTTCGCTCGTGCAACTTACGGCGGCGAGACGGACGACGCTAGCGATGCTTCTTTTTGCGCTCGCCGCCGGTGCGGTCGAGGACGCGATATCGTCGTTGCCGTCATTTACCAGCGTAAGCTACTTTCTCGCGGTTGCGATTCTCGCTCGTTGGGCGAACGTGCCGCGCGTGGCGATGATTTTCACCTATCCGGTCTATCAGCTTTGGCTGACCGTTTGGGCGGCGGATTTGCAAGGCGGCGTTTTCGGACGGATGCTGATCGCGGTGCCGTTCGGCGCGATTACGGCTTACGCGACGGCGATGGTGGTTCTCTTTACGGAAGCGAAGGTGGCGATCGATGAGCAGGGATGACTCCATCGTCAGCGACCTCGCGTGTTTGATTACCGCGGCGATTTTTGCGCTCGGGCTAATCGTACTTTTGGTGCGTTTGCGGGATGTGCAGGTGGACGATTCGGCGAGCTACAATTACGCCTCTTCGCGGCAGTCGGTGCGACGGGTGCAGACGGGTGGTGCGCGCGGGCGAATTTTCGATCGCGAAGGGCGGGTCTTGGCGGGAAACGTCGCGTCGCTTTCCATTGTTTGCGACGCCTCGGGTTTTCAGTCGAAGACATGGGACGAGACGGTGGCGAAGATGGTTCGCGCGGTGGACGAGCTCGGCGCGATCATCGGTCGCAAGTCGGCGCTTTCCGAACGCGACATCCGCCGGCACGTCAACCAGTCGCTCGCGATGCCGCTCGTCGTCTGGCGCAATCTGAACGAGGACGAACTCGCGCGGTTCATGGAAAGCGCGTATCGTTTCCCCTCGTTCAGTTGCGAGGAAACCGAGGAGCGGACGTATCCGAACGGCTCGCTCGCGGCTCATCTCGTCGGCTATGTCGGCAAGGATCGCGGCGAGATCGAGGCGGGAGACGAGAAGTTCAACTTCTTTTTGCCGGAGATGCGCGGGCGCGCCGGCGTCGAGGGCTATTACGATAGTTTTTTGCGGGGAGTTCCCGGCGAAAAAAGGGTTCGGGTCGATGCGCGCGGATTTGCGATCGAGGAGCGGACGGTGGTCGACGCGAAGCGCGGATTGGATCTTCGTCTTACCATCGACGCGCGAATTCAAAAAGCCGTGGAGACGCAACTTAAAAACGTGCATGGCGGTTGCGCGGTCATCGATCCGCGTAACGGCGAGATTCTCGCGCTCGCGAGTTCGCCGACGTTCGATCTCAATGATTTCGTGCCGACGCTGACGCACGCGACTTATGACGCGCTCGCCAAGGATCCGCTTAAGCCGCTTTTGAATCGCGCTTCGGGCGGGCTTTACACGCCGGGTTCGATTTTCAAGCCGATTACCGCGCTTGCGGCGTTGCGTTTCGGCGTTCCGGATACGCACGAGTACAGGTGCGACGGGGTATTCGAGCTCGGGGCGTTGCATTTGCGGTGCGCACGTCGTTGGGGGCATGGTACGCTTGATATGCGACATGCGATTTGCGAAAGCTGCAACCCGTATTTTTGCGATTTGGGCATGGAGGTCGGAACCAATCAGCTTTTGTCGGTTGCTCGCGAATTCGGGCTCGGCTCGCCAACCGGCGTGGATCTCGGAGCCGATGCCGCGGGCGTCGTTCCGGATGGCGAGTGGAAGATGCGCACTTATCGCGAGAAGTGGTATCCCGGCGATCTTGCGCAAATGTCCATCGGCCAGGGCATGCTGCTCGTCTCGCCTTTGCAGATGGCGCGAGCGGTCGGGGCGATTGCGACCGGATATCTCGTCACTCCGCATGTGAAAGCGGATTTGCACGGCGCGCGGACGCCGATTGCGTTTTCGGCTGAGCAACTGCAAGTCGTGCGCGACGGAATGCGGATGGCGGTCGAGACGGGAGGAGGAATGCCGGCGGCGAGCGGGCTTTCGGTATCCGTCGCCGGCAAGACCGGAACCGCGGAAATCGGGCGCGGCGCGACGCGGCGCAAGAACGCGTGGTTCGTCGCCTACGCGCCGATCGAGAATCCGTCGGTGGCGATTGCGATGGTGATCGAGAACGGTTCCTCGGGCGGCGGCACGACCGCGCCGAAGGTGGGGGCGGTTTTGCGGGAGATTTTCAAGTGAAGGCGCGGAATTTCAACTGGATCATGTTCGGTGCGATGCTCGTACTCATCGGCATCGGCACCGTCGCCATCTGGTCGGCCGGCAACGCTCGTGCGGAAGTCGTCTTCCACGGAATGTGGGTCAACAACCTCGTTACCGCCATCGTCGGACTCGGACTTTATTTCGCGTTCGCGCTTTCGGATTATCGCAAGACGCTCGAGTATTTTTCGCTTCCCGCCTATGCGCTCGGAATCGTGCTGTTGACGGCGGTGCTCGTTTTCGGCGACTTGCGCTTCGGAGGGCGGCGTTGGCTTTTCGGTTTTCAGCCCAGCGAAATTTCCAAGCTTTTCGTGCTCGCGATGATGGCCGAGGTTTTCGGACGGGAGACGCGCCGGAGGTCTTCGTTCGGGGGCTTTGCGCTCGCGCTTGCGATAGTTGGGATTCCGTCGCTTTTAATCCTCGCCGAGCCCGACCTCGGCACTACGCTTACGCTCGTTCCGGCGACGATCTTGATGATGTTCGTCGCTCGTGTCTGGCGCAAGGGTCTTGTTATTGTCGCCGCCGTCGGCGCGATTGCGGCGATGGCGGTTTTGGGCGCGGTGTACGAGGCGGAGCGACCGGGGACGAGCGCCGACCGGAAGGCGAAAATCTTGCGGGTCTTGCCGCTCAAGGATCACCAGGTCAAGCGCGTCAAGGTGTTCCTTTTTCCGGATTCCGATCCCACCGGATCCGGCTACACCCTTCGGCAGGCGAAAATCACCATCGGCTCGGGCGGTTACTCCGGCAAGGGAATCGGCAAGGGCGAGGCGAATCATCTCAAGTACCTGCCGCAGTCGATTTCGATGAACGATTTCATCTTTTGCGTCTACGCCGAGGAAACCGGTTTCGTCGGATCGATGATTTTGCTCGCGCTGTTCGCGGCGTTGCTGCTGCCGTGTTGCTACGTCGCCTTCGTCGCGCGGGATGCGCGCGGACGGCTTTTGGCGCTCGGCGTGGGGACGCTCGTCTTCGCCCACGTCTACATCAATATCGCCATGTCCATCGGGTTGGTGCCGATTACCGGATTGCCGTTGCCGTTCATTTCCTCGGGTCGCACCTTCCTCGTAACGGTGATGTGCGCGTTGGGACTGGTGCAAAGCGTTTCCCTGCATCGCGAGGTGTGATATAATAAGCATATGTCCAAGATAAAGATGATCGTCGGCGGAGTCGCCTCCGCCAAGGGTTTTCGGGCGGCGGGAGTTCCCGCCGAAATCAAGTACGCGGGTCGCAACGACGTCGCGCTCGTCGTCGCCGACTCGACTTGCAATGCGGCGGCGGCGTTCACCACCAATCGTGTCGCGGCCGCGCCAGTAGTCTACGACCGCGAGGTGATGAAGCGCGGTCGGGCTCGGGCGATTCTCGCCAACAGCGGTTGTGCCAACGCCTGCACGGGAGCGGCGGGCCTCAGGGACGCGAAGGTGTCCGCGCTCGCCACCGCGGGCGAGCTCGGAATCGATCCTCGCGAAGTGCTCGTCGCCTCGACGGGGGTGATCGGGCGCCGCTTGCCGATGGCGCGGCTCTTGGCGGGGATGAAGCGGGCGGCCGCGTCGCTCGGACGGACGCGCGCGCACTCGCTCGCCGCCGAGAAGGCGGTGATGACGACGGATACGCGGCCCAAGGAAGCGTGCGCGACGACGACGATCGGCGGGCGCAAGATCACGGTCGGCGGCATGGCGAAGGGCTCGGGCATGATCGAGCCGAACATGGCGACGATGCTCGGTTTCATCACCACCGACGCCGCGGTGAGCGCGACGATGCTGAAGCGCGCGCTGACGCTCGCGATCGCGCGGAGCTTCAACCGGCTCGTCGTCGACGGCGACGAATCGACCAACGATTCGGTGTTTTTGCTGGCGAGCGGCGCGGCGGGTAATCGCGAAATCGCGAAGGCGGGGAAGGATTTCGACGCGCTTCTCGAAGCGCTCGTCGCGGTGTGCGTTTCGCTCGCGCGGCAGATGGCGAAGGACGGCGAGGGCGCGACCAAGTTCGTTACGGTGAACGTGAAGGGTGCGCGAAACGAGAAGGACGCCGAACGCGCCGCGCGGGCGATCGCCAAGAGTCCGCTCGCCAAGACGAGTTGGTTCGGACGCGATCCCAACTGGGGCAGGGTGCTCGCCGCCGCCGGTTATTCCGGCGCCGAGGTGTCGGACGCCAAGGCGGAGGTCTATTACGACGAGGTCTGGGCGTTTCGGCGCGGCGAGGTTGCGGACGCGAAGCAGCTCAAGCTTCTCGAAAAGGTTTTGAAAAAGGACGAGTTCTCGGTTACGGTCGATCTCGGACTCGGCAAGGCGTCGAGCACGATCTACACCTGCGACCTTTCGCTCAAGTACGTTCACATCAACGCCGACTACACCACCTGATGAAACTCACTTTCTACGGCGCGGCCCAGACCACCACCGGCTCGATGCATCTCGTCGAGGCGAACGGCAAGCGGATTCTCCTCGATTGCGGGCTTTACCAGGGCCATCGCAAGGAGGCGTTCGAGAAGAACCGCAATTTGCCGGTGGACGCGAAGACGATCGACTACGTAATTCTCTCCCACGCCCACATCGACCACTCCGGCAACCTGCCGCAGTTGGTGAGACAGGGCTTTCGCGGGCGGGTATTCGCGCGACAGTCGACGACCGATCTTTGCGACATCATGCTGCGGGATTCGTGCTTTTTGCAGAAGCGCGATCTCGAATACATCAATAAGCGCCGCAAGAAGGAGGGAAAGAACCTCTTCGAGCCGCTTTACGACGAAAGCGACGTGGACGCGCTCATGCAGCTTTTCGTGCCAACGCACATGCACGAGCCGCGCGAGATCAGCCGGGGAATTACGCTCGAGTTCTTCAACGCGGGACACATTCTCGGCAGCGCGCTCGTCCAGCTCGACATTCGTTCGGATCACGGCCACAACCATCGGCTGCTTTTTTCCGGCGACCTCGGACAGCCCAACCAGCCGATTCTCCGCCACTACGAATATCCCTCGGGCGCGGACATACTGCTTATCGAGTCCACCTACGCCGACAAGTACCATCCTTCGGCGGACGATGTCGAGCTGCGACTCGAGAAGTACTTGAAGTACATCGATCGGCACAATTCCAAACTGCTCATCCCGGCGTTCTCGGTCGGTCGCACCCAGCAAATCATCTACTATCTCAACAAGCTTCGCGAGAAGAACAAGGTGCCGCGCGAGGTCAAGGTCTACATCGATTCGCCACTTTCCCAGAAGGCGACCAGAATCTACGCCAGCCACCGCGAAGTCTACAACGAGGAAGCGCGGAACATGCTCGCGGCGGGGAAGGATCCGCTCGAATATCCGGGAATGATTTTCGTCGGCACGCCCGAGGAATCGATGGCGCTCAACGAGACGCCCGGCCCGATGATCGTCATCGCCGCTTCCGGCATGTGCGAAGGCGGGCGAGTCCTCCACCACTTGAAGCATTGCGTGCAGGACGAGGACAACATCATCCTCATCTGCGGCTTCCAGGCGGAGAACACTCTCGGCCGGCGCATCGTCGAGAAGCGCAATCCGATTTGCATTTTCGGCGAGGAAGTGGAGCTCAAGGCGCAAGTCGAGGTCATCAACGCGCTTTCGGCCCATGCCGACCGCGCGGGATTGATCGACTGGATCGACGAGGTCAAGGACAACGTGCGCCACGCCTTCGCCGTGCACGGCGAGCCGGAGAAGGTGGCGGCGATGGAGCAGATTCTGAAGGAGCGCGGCATCAAAAACGTGGTCGCGCCCCAGCCCGGTCAGACCTACAGGTTCGAGTGAAATGCGAGTAGTCTTTCTAAGCGACATCCACGGAGTGCCTTCGACGCTGGAGGCGGCGCTGGCCGTAGCCGATCGGCTGGGGTTCGATCGCATTGCGCTTCTCGGAGACCTTCTCTATCACGGACCGCGCAACGGAGTTCCAGACTTTTACGACCCGATAAAGACTTCGCGTATTCTCAATTCCCGCAAGGACGTCATTACCGCGGTACGCGGAAACTGCGACGCCGAAGTCGATCAGATGATGTTCGAGTTTCCGATGATGGCGGATTACGAGGTTTTGGACGCGGGCAAGGAGCGCTTCTTCATGACCCACGGCCATCTCTTCAACGAATTCCGCCTGCCGCCGCTCGGCATGGGGACGACGATGGTCAACGGTCACACCCATATCCCGGAGCTGAAGACGCTCGCGTGCGGGCTCAAGCTTTTCAATCCCGGCTCGGTTTCGCTGCCCAAGGGCGGCAGCAACCGTTCGTTTGGATACTTCGACGGCGAGGAACTTCGCCACTATTCAATTTAAAGGGGAATCGGACAATGAGCTCAATTCTCGACAAGATCGCCGCCGATCGGACGAAATACAATTGCGGCGTGCAGACGGTGGGCGAGGCGAAGATCGTCTCGCCGGTAAGGCACCACGATTTCATCGTCGATGGCCAGCGGGTGCTGCTCACCGGCAACACCGAGCAGCTGGAGACGTGGGAGCGCAAACTCGGCCACAAGCCGAGCTTCGAGAAGGCGGGCCCGCACAAGATGATCTTCCACGATCCCGCGTGGACGCGAGTGGGGATCGTGACCGCGGGCGGGCTTTGCCCGGGGCTCAATAACGTCATCAAGGGGCTCGTGGAGATTCTTTCCGCCGACTACGGAATCAAGAACATCTTCGGCATCAAGTACGGCTACGCGGGGCTTTCGCCGGAGCGCGGCTACGCGCCGATTCCGCTCGACGTCGATTCGGTGGACACCATTCACGAAATCGGCGGAACGATCCTCGGCTCGTCGCGCGGACAGCAGCCGACCGAGACGATCGTGGATACGCTGGTGAGAATGAACATCAACATTCTCTTCGCCATCGGCGGCGACGGTTCGCTTCGTTGCGCGCACGATGTCGCCGAGGAAATCAAGCGGCGCGGGCTCAAGATCTCCGTCGTCGGCATCCCCAAGACGATCGACAACGATCTTAACTTCATCGGTCGCTCGTTCGGCTTCGAGACCGCGGCCGACGCCGCCACCGACGTCATTCGCTCCGCCCATATCGAGGCGAAGGGCGCGCATAACGGAATCGGGCTCGTAAAGCTGATGGGGCGCGACTCCGGCTTCATCGCCGCCTATTCGTCAATGGCCAATCCGGTGGTCAACTTCTGTCTCATTCCGGAAATCGACTTCGAGCTTGACGGGCCGCACGGGCTATTGACGGCGTTGGATCGGCGTTTCGCCTCCGGCAAGGATCACGCGGTCATCGTCGTCGCCGAGGGCGCGGGTCAGCGTTTTTTCGACGGCGACAGCGAAAAGGACGCCTCGGGCAACGTCCTTAAGAAGGATATCGGCCTTTATCTCAAGCGCCGGATTCGAGAGCATTATCTCGCCAAGGGCGTGGAGCCGACGGTGAAGTATTTCGATCCGAGCTACATGATTCGTTCGGTTCCGGCGAAGGGCACGGACGCGATTCGGTGCTACATGCTCGCCCGCAACGCGGTACACGCGGCGATGGCGGGGCGCACGGATTGCGTCGTCGGCAACATGGGCGAGGACTACACGCTCGTTCCGATCGCGCTCGCCACCATCGAGCGTCAGCGACTCAATCTCGCGGGCGACCTTTGGCGGTGTGTGATGGATTCGACCGGTCAGGAACGGCTTTTCGAGTAAAAATTGTGGTATAATACCTCTGCTATGGCGGAAAAGATCGCGGTATATCCCGGAACGTTCGACCCGATGACCCTCGGGCACTTCGACCTCATCAAGCGTTCGTCCAAGCTCTACGACAAGGTAATCGTCGCCGTGGCTTCGACGAGCAAGAAGCAAGGCGCGCTTTTTGACGCGGAAGAGCGGCTTTCGATGATTCGAGAGGACGTCCGCAAGGCGAAACTGAAGAACGTCGAGGTCAAGGTTCTCGACACCTTGCTCGTCAACTTCTGCCGGCGCGAGAAGGCGCGGGTCGTCATTCGCGGCGTTCGGGTCTATTCCGACTTCGAGTACGAGTTCCAGATGGCGCTTACGAACCGTCGGATGGCGCCGGAAATCGAAACCCTCTTCATGATGCCGAGCGAGAATCTCGCCTATGTTACGGCCTCGACCGTCCGCGAGATCGCGAGCTACCGCGGCGATACCGCGCCGTTCGTCACCTCGGCCGTGCAGAAACGGCTCATTAAATGGAAGAAAAGTTGATAATCGACACCTCGCGGATCGATCCCGAGGGAGAGGAGCTGGAGGGCGAAGTCGATTGCGTGGGGCTGGACGAGCCGTTCGTCAAGTCCTTCGGCGGCGTTCGATATCATCTTACGGCCCAGCTTTTCGGGACGGAACTTCTGCTTCGCGGGCGTTTGGAGCAGGATTTCGACCTCGTTTGCTCGCGTTGCGGCAAGGATTTCGACGATACCGTCAAGGTCGAGGACTTCACCGCGTCCTTCGAAGTGAGCGAAAAAACGCCCGAGGTCGATTTGACGGATGAACTTAGAGAGAGTATAATACTCGCCCTACCGACATACCCGGTTTGCGACGAGGCGTGTCCGGGGGTCAGCCGCGAAAGCGAGATGCCCAAGGACGATCGCTGGAGCGCGTTGGACGGGTTGAAGGTGGGAAACAAGAGAGAAAGCAAGAAGGAGTAACATGGCAAGTCCCAAGAACAGAGTGTCGAAGCGCCGGAAACGCGAGCGCGTGGCTTCGTTGGAGAAGCCGATCATCGCCCAAGTCGGCGTTTGCCCTGCTTGCGGCGCCACGGTTCGTTCGCATCGTGCGTGTCCGAAGTGCGGTTCGTACAAGGGTCGTAAGATCGTCGCGGCAAAATGACGCGAATTGCGCTTGACGCCATGGGGGGCGACTACGCCCCCGGCGAAATCGTAGTGGGAGCCGTCGAGAGCGCCGTTGGCGTTCCCGATGTGAAGATTCTCCTGGTGGGGCAGATGAGCCCCATTCAGGCGGAGCTCGACAAGCTTCCCGCGAAGCTCAGGGCGTCGGCGCAAGCGGCGATCGAGAAGGGTACGCTGGAGATAATCCACGCTCCCGACGTCGCCGAGATGGACGACAATCCGGTCGACGCGGTTCGCAAGAAAAAGGACTGCTCGATCAACGTCGCGATGCGTTTGGTGAAGGATGGTCGAGCGGATGTGTTCGTCTCGGCCGGAAATTCCGGCGCGGTGGCGACGAGCGCGATTCTCAATTTGGGCCGCATCCCCGGCGTGAAGCGTCCGGCGATCGCGACCGTGCTTCCTACCCGCACTCCGAGCCGTCCGTTGATTTTGCTCGACGCGGGCGCGAATATGGACTGCAAGCCGGAGTGGCTCGTTCAGTTCGCGATGATGGGCAACGCCTACTCAAAGGCGGTTTTGAAGCGCACCACGCCCTCAATCGGCCTTATTTCGATCGGTACCGAGGACTGCAAGGGCAACGAAATGACGAAGGAGACGTTCCCGCTTCTCAAGAACCATCGGGATCTCAATTTCGTCGGCAATATCGAGGGCAAGGATCTCTACAAGGGCCAGATCGACGTCGCGGTGTGCGACGGATTCGTGGGTAACGTCGTTTTGAAGACTACCGAGTCCATCGCCAAGGCGATTGGATACTGGCTGAAGCGCGAGTGCTTCCGCGGCCCGTTCCGCATTTTGGGCGCGCTCCTTCTGAAGGGCGCCTTCCGCTCGCTCAAGAACCAGCTCGATCCGGAGATCTACGGCGGAGCACCGCTTTTGGGCGTGCCCGGAATCGTGATCATCGGACACGGCAGCTCCAGCCACAAGGCAATTTACTACGCCGTAAAAGCCGGCGTCGCTGCGGCGACCAACGACGTTTCCGGATTGATCGCAAAATCGATCGCCGAAAGCGCCGAGGACCTCAAGCAGCAATGAGCGATTACAACTTTTCCGCCATCGAGAAGCGGTGGCAGAATTACTGGCTCGAACACAAGACTTTCAAGACCGACTCGAACGGCAAGGGCGAGAAGTTCTACTGTCTCGACATGTTTCCCTATCCGTCGGGCGCGGGGCTTCACGTCGGCCACCCCGAGGGCTACACGGCGACCGATATTCTTTGCCGCTACAAGCGGATGAAGGGCTTTAACGTCTTGCATCCGATGGGCTGGGATGCGTTCGGGCTTCCCGCCGAGCAGTACGCGGTCGAGACGGGAACCCACCCCGCGGTGACGACGAAGAAGAACGTCGATCGCTTCCGCGAGCAGATTCGCGCGCTCGGATTCTCCTACGACTGGGATCGCGAGGTCAACACCACCGACCCCAAGTACTACAAGTGGACGCAGTGGATTTTCGAGCAGCTTTACAAGAAGGGTCTCGCCTACGTCGCGGAAGTGCCGGTGAACTGGTGCCCCGCGCTCGGTACGGTTCTCGCGAACGAAGAGGTGATCGACGGGCGCTCCGAGCGCGGCAACCATCCAGTCATCCGCAAGCCCATGCGCCAGTGGATGCTCAAGATCACCGAGTACGCGGAACGGCTTTTGAAGGATCTCGACGGCTTGGATTGGCCGGAGGGCATCAAGGAGATGCAGCGCAATTGGATCGGCAAGTCCACCGGCGCGCTCGTCGATTTCAAGGCGACCGGTACGGACGACATCGTAACCGTCTACACGACCCGTTGCGATACGCTCTTCGGCGCGACTTACATGGTGCTTTCGCCGGAGCACAAGCTCGTGGAGAAGTGGCTCGCCGCCGGCAAGATCAAGAACGCGGACGCTATCAGGGCGTATCAGAAGAAAGCGGCTTCGAAGTCCGATCTCGAACGCACCGAGCTCAATAAGGAGAAAACCGGCGTCAAGCTCGAGGGAGTCGCGGGGCTTAATCCGGTGAACGACGTCGAGATTCCGATTTTCATTTCCGATTACGTATTGGCGACTTACGGCACGGGCGCGATTATGGCGGTTCCGGCGCACGACGAGCGCGACTTCGATTTCGCGAAGGTGTTCGATCTGCCGATCGTGCAGGTGGTCGCGCCGGCGGATTCCGAGGCGGCGAAAACCGCTTCGCCCGATCCCGTTCCCTATACGGCGAGCGCGGCGTTCACCGATATCGCGACCGGAGTCATGGTGTCGTCCGGCTTTTTGACGGGGCTTACGGTCGATGACGCCCGCAAGAAGATGATTGAGTGGTTGGAGGCGAAGGGCGTTGGCAAGGCGAAGACCCAGTACAAGCTTCGCGACTGGCTCTTTTCGCGTCAGCGCTATTGGGGCGAGCCGTTCCCGGTCATCCACTGGGAAGACGGTACCCAGACGCTCGTTTCCGAAGAGGATCTTCCGCTTACCCTGCCCGAACTCGAGGACTACAAGCCGACGGGAACCGGCGAGCCGCCGCTGGCGAAGGCGACGGATTGGGTGAACGTCGTCGACCCCGCCACCGGCAAGAAGGGCGTTCGCGAGACGAATACGATGCCGCAGTGGGCGGGCAGTTGCTGGTACTATCTCCGCTACATCGACCCGACGAACGACAAGGCGTTCGCCGATCCGAAGCTTCTTAAGGAGTGGTTGCCGGTCGATCTCTACGTGGGCGGCGCCGAACACGCGGTCTTGCATCTTCTTTACGCGCGATTCTGGCACAAAGTCCTCTTTGATCTCGGACTCGTTCCCACGTCCGAGCCGTTCCAGCGGCTCGTCAACCAGGGCATGATTCTCGGGCTCGCCTACAAGACGAAACGCGGAGTGTTAGTCCCGATGGACAAGATCGAGTGGAAGGACTCGAAGCCGTACGGTCGCGAAGAAGGCGGCGAGCTCGAACTTTTGACCGAGTTTCCGGCGAAGATGTCGAAATCGCTCAAGAACGTGGTCAACCCCGACGACGTCATTCGCGATTTCGGCGCGGACTCGCTTCGGCTTTACGAGATGTTCATGGGGCCTTTGCAGGCGGTGAAGCCGTGGTCGACGAAGGGCGTCGAGGGCGTTCATCGTTTCCTGAAGCGCGCCAACAAGTTGGTGACCGAGACGAAGTCGGCGGAGCGCGCGCTTTCCAAGGCGGAGGCGAAATCGCTTAACCAAATGGTTAAGAAGGTCGGCGAAGACCTCGAGGCGATGGCGTTCAACACCGCGATTTCCGCGATGATGGTCTATATCAACGAAGCGGAGGATTTGGCGAAGAAGTCGGGCGAGCTTCCGAGGGAGTATCTCGAAAAGTTCGTCCTTTGCCTCGCGCCGTTCGCGCCGCACCTCGGCGAGGAACTCTGGTCGGTTCTCGGCCACCAGGATTCGCTCGCCTACGAGAAGTGGCCCGAGTTCGACCCCGCCTCGCTCGTCGAGGACGAAGTGGAGATTCCGGTGCAAGTCCTCGGCAAGCTTCGCGGTCGCATCACCGTTCCCGTCGCCGCCACGCCGGCGGAGATGGAAGCGGCGGCTGCGTCCAACGCCGACATCGCGAAGTTCCTCGAAGGCAAGACCATCGTCAAGGTGATCGCCGTCCCGAAGCGCATGGTGAACTTCGTCGTCCGCTAATTGCCGTGCTTGCCGAAATCCTCGAATTCGCGATGCTCTTCGCGTTTGGCTTTTCATGGCCGTTTGCAATTGCTCGCACCATAAAAGCAAGACGGGTGGACGGTAAAAGTCCAGCTTTTATGATAATTGTGATTGTTGGATATCTTTGTGGTATTGCAGCCCATATAGTTGAAGGTGCAAAGCTTTGGCTTTGCTGGGTATATGCAGTAGATATGCTTCTTGTCGCAACTGATCTCACGCTATATTTTTGGATTGATTACCACACCAAAAAGCTTCCAGAGTGAGAAAACACTAATTATGCGAAGAAGATATATTTCGCTTTTTGTTGCGTTATTTGGCGGGTGCAATTAATAATGGGGAGTGGAATATCTATGCGCTTGAGTGGACAAATGAGGAAATCGCTTGGATAGTTAATGGCAAGCGCACTTATAGTTGGAAACGGCAAGCAAATGATGATGAACTAAAATATCCTTGGGTTACGCCATATTACATTATGTTTGATATGCAGCTTGGAGGAAATTGGGTTGGAAGTGTGGATATTAGTGGACTTCCAGCTATAATGCAAGTCGATTGGGTGAAGTTTTATGAAGCTCATGTCAATGGTAAACGTGTAGGTGGGTTTCCCCCTCCGCAAGTACCTGTAATTTGATATAATACAGTATATGATAGTTTACCATGGTAGTCAGGTTGCGGTGCAGAAGCCGGAAATCCGCAAGTCCGCTCACAACAAGGACTTTGGTTTTGGATTTTATTGTACAGTTATGGAGGCGCAGGCGATTCGGTGGGCTGTTCGCTTTACGGGGGAGGGCAGAATTTCCGAGTTTGACTATGCTCCTGATACATCACTGTCGAAGTTAGTTTTCCCAAAGATGACGGAGGAATGGTTGGATTTTATCGCGGACTGCCGCCGTGGCATATCGCACGCATATGATATCGTTGAGGGACCGATGGCGAATGACACGATATTCAACTATGTGCAGGATTTCGTTGACGGAAAGATTTCGCGTGCGGCTTTTTGGGAATTGGCTAAGTTTAAGCATCCAACGCATCAGATATGCTTCAATACTCAGCGATCTCTGGCAACGCTGAAATTCAGACGGGATTATACGGTGACTGACGATGGACGCTAATTCAGCATTTTACGTCTGCAGTCTGATCGAGTATATCGGCAGGAACCGCAAGTTGAGCCGCGAAGATGTGGTTTCTGCGCTCGGGATAGAAACACTTTCTCGAATATATCGCTATTCCGATACATTTCATTGCGAACCGATTGACAAGGTTGCAGATGATTTTATTCGTATGTGTACCGTTCCCGAGGGTAATTACGACAATGTTGCCGCATGTAGATACAATCCTCCGGATTATTGGACGATGGGGGCGGTTTTTGGTCGGCTTGCGACCGATACGGCAACATCGCGTCCTCCCGCAGAGGCGATTGCTGCCGTTTATGCCTCACCCGTCGGCCGTGCCTTGTCAAATTACAACACCGACCTCTTTTATCAGCCGCGCGATTATTTGAAGTCCTGCTTTGACGCGGGGCGTATCCTTGAAGACTGATATGTTTTGCCGATAGCGCGATGACGGCAATAAAATCAGGCGAAAAGGAGGGTCAAGTCCTCGCTTGCGCAGTTTCGCGTTTCGCGCCTTCAATCGGATCTTCGTTCGCTTCGAGTCCGCCCGCGATCACTTCGATGAGCGCTTCTTCGGCCGCCTTGCGGTATTGCTTCACGAACACGAACTTGCCATCCGGTCGCCGCGCAAGAATGGCGACGGCGTTCCCATGCCGGATCACCTCGCGCTTCGCCTTGCGTCCGTCCGGCAACTCAATGTCGAGCAGATCAACGCTGATGATCTTTCCAGTGTGCTTGCGTTCGACGTGGAGCGTCTTTTCAGCTAAGTCTTCCATTTGGATCAAAATAGAAGTTTGCGACGGCCTCATCCAGCAACTTCATGTTTTCATTAAAGATGTGTTGATATGTGAGCAATGTTTTGTGCACCGTAAAGTCTACATCATACGCAAGTTTTTGGTTTTTGATGTATACATTGAGCTTGTCCTGAAGATGGGCATAGTAATTAGCGTAAGATTTTAAAGGATCTTTCGATTCAGCGTCTTCTTTGAACTTGAACAATATCTCAGCCAAGATGAAGTGTTTCTTAGTGCCGAGGTTCCCTTCTGCGACTTCCCAGGACTTTGGTCTTGGTTGTGTAAGTGTATTACAAATACCAAGCGTGTGGCTTATTAGTTGTTTTAATCCTTCGAAATATGCGCGGCTTCCGGTTGAACATGACCAAAGGCATTCACCGTTTAGAGTGGCGATTGAAATGTCGCCAATCGAAGGATTGCCGTCAAAAATTTCCATGTAATAATCCTCATAGGCAATGCGTGATTTATATGTTTTTGTCGGGCTTAAGTATTCTGTAAACTTTGATTCAAGAAACAAAACCGTATCGTCATTTGTAAGGACGACATCCATATTTGATTTTGCATGGATTTTGAGGGGTGACTTTATCTCAAAATACACATTATTGAATTCGCCAATGCCAGGGATGGTGATTTTATTGTCGTTATTAATCTTGTAAAAGCAAAGAAACGCTAGAAGTGCTGATGAATTCAGCTGGTTGATTTCTTTCCATTCAACCCCACTCGTTGCCATCTTAAAGCGGTCGAAACTTTGGCTGTCGTTAGAAAGGTTAAATGCGGATGTCAATCTGTCAAACTGTTTTTTAATAACGACCTTTTTGAAAGACGACAAGGTGATTGGCGCACCTATAGAGTAGATATTCCCGTGCTTTTTAGCTTGCGGAAGTTTTGTGATGCGCTTTTCAAAAAACAACTCGAAAAGTTTCTGTGCCATTTGCAGTTCCTTTCATTTGAGTGCGATCTTATCTTGAGATCTTATTCACTTATTAGCAAATTCCTGATTTCCTTGAAGTTCATTCCTTCGAATGAGGCGTAGAGATCGTGAAGTGTCTGCCATTCGGCTTCGTGCCAGTAGAGGTCGTCGTTCTCATCGGTCGGGAAGGTTGGGACGAGACCCCAGAGAAGATTCGCTTCAATCGGTATGCTAGACTTGTCGCGAAGAAGCTGTCCGAGTTTCTTGTAACGCATCAGGCAAGAGTACCGCGAGTAGAGGTAGCCGTCCTGACGTAAAAATGCCTTAATGCCGTTCGTCTGCCCACGATAGTCGCGTCCGCCAGTTGAGGTGACGCGGCGGCCTTCGCACAGGGAAAGATTGTCCATGAGTGCGGCAAGGTGGATGATGGCAAGATGTCCCGTCGAGACATCGTGCAAGGCATCTTTGAGTTCTTGAAGGGACGGCGGATTCTTGAAAAGCACGAGTTCGTCGTCCGAGTATGGCGCATTGATCCGTCGCTTTTCGCGGCGCTCCCGATTGTACTCATCCATCTTGAGCCGTTTTGTTTTTTTCGTGGCCACGCAGATATTATAGCATTTTTATGAGCGAAATACCGTTGATTCAATTTCGCGGCGATTAGCTTGTCGAATATTGTCTAATATGCGGCGTTGAAAGGACAAATAGGAAATATGAAAAACGAAAACAAGATAAAGACGGGCGCGAACAAGCGCATGAAGAACCGGCTCAACTCGAAGCTGGAATATTACTATGGTTGTGGTGCGGGACGCTACGGCGAAGTGCTGCGTGAACTGCGAGTGCATGGGGGCATACACTCCTATCGCACCAGCTCGATTCCGCTTGCCGAGTTCTGGCAGCCGGACAATCTTGAGCGGATCACGGCGAAACTGAAGCCGTATCTGCCGGGGTTCGACGCGGAGCGGTCGCTCAAGTTCTTTGAGTTCCCGACCGACCCGGAAGTGGACGGTAAGTGCATCGGTCGCGCTTCGATGACCGACCTCATGCTGATGGACGGCGATTGGCAGATAGCGTTGGAGGCGAAGTACACCGAGTATTCGCGGATGCCGAACGAGACGGTCGAGGAGTGGCTGCGCAAGGATGGCGTGGACTTCTTCATCCGTCGGCGCGTCGGAAAGACGTGGCTTTGGTACATTCAGGAGGCGAAGTGTTCGGATCTTCGGGGTGCACAGCGTCTCTACGATTCCTGCGGCGATGTGTGCTACCAGTTCCTGCACCGTACCGCGTCCGCCTGCTACAAGACGAATGGCACGGACGGACACAAGCCCGTTCTCATCTACGAGCTGTTCTACGATGCGAACGACCCTATGAGCCGGGAGAATCGGATCGTGTTCGAGCGCGACCTTAAGCGCTGGGCGGCGATGTTGCGGCTAAAGAACATGAAGTTTCTCATCATGTCCGTCCCGGTCATCAATGCTGCGGAGGTGAAGCGCGACTATGCGGGTGTCAAGGATGGCATCTTCGACGCGATGGCAATGCACACCATCTACAAGTTCGACTTCGACGGCATCAAGATCGAGGACGTGAAGCTTGGCTAAGGAGGTATCTTATGAAAACCACAACAGAAAAGAAATGGGTGAGTCTGCCTGAGTTCAGCATCCCGGCCCGATACGCCGATGCCGGAGCGTATCTCCGTGCCTTGGTGCAGGAGAAGATCGACGAAATGGCCAAGAACGGCTGGTCCGGCGTCGCCTGCCGTGTGCAGCGGCTGGAAGAGGAACTGGACGTCCTCTGCCAAGGGTTCCCGGAGAACATCCTCATCGTCAAGGACTATGTGGATGCTGCCCGCAAGGCCGGTCACACTGTGAACGCCAACATGGATTCGGCTTGCGCTTCGCAAGTCCTGAACACCCTTGGCGTGACATACGCCTCGCCGATGTCGGATGGCCTGCGCTTCGAGGACTTCGTGAATCCGAAGTTCGCGAAGGACTGGTTGCCGACCATTGGCATTCGCACAAGCGAGGAAGGCCGCACCTTCATCATCAACTACCTTATGGACAAGTATGGGAGGGATCATGTCGCAGTCGTCGGTTGCGACGAGCGGAAGATCGTAATGTCAGGTGAGAAGATCGCCGATGTCGTTCCGGTCAAGGATGGAGAACGCGGCACACTCGTCACGGACTGCCCGATGGAAACCATCCTCAAGTCGAATCTCTGCCTGTACACGATTGATGCCGCCCAAGTCCATCCAATCGAGCGCGAGTGCCTTCGGGAAACGAACGGCCGCCTCGTTTACCACGAGCAGCTTTCCGAGATGCTGCAGCTCATGAGCGGATTGCCATATGCATGGGCGAGCTGGACGCAGAAGCGCCTTACGACCAAGACTGCCGACAGTTGCAAGACCCTTAAGGACGAGTTTATTCGCGCCGCTCTTTCCAACGGGGATTTCCGCAGGGATCGCTGGCGCGACGAGGCGGTTGCACGTTCGTACATCGAGACGAAATGGAAGTCGTGGTACGAGTACGGCAACCGTCTCATCTCCTATGCGCACATCGTCTCGGGAGACCGCTACACGCGAACCGTGACACACCGCGAGGTTGTCGGTGAAGTTAATTTTCAGGATATCGAGAATGCCCTCATGAAAGGCGAGCGCGTTGTGCTGCTCCTGCGCCATGCCGAAAGGCCGCTGCTCGAAAAGGATGATCCAACCTTCGGACAGGGCATCGGGATTACGGCCAAAGGCCGAATGGATGCGAAAGTGTTTGGCTTCGCCCTCCGCCAGTTTTTCTCCGGTTTTGGCGAAATGGTTGTCAGCTCGTCCAAGATGACGCGCTGCCGCGATACGGCACGGGAGATTATGCATGAAATGGCGCCCTGGACAGTGCCCGGCTTCGGATTG
Organism: Kiritimatiellia bacterium; assembly: GCA_045599445.1. GTDB lineage: Bacteria > Verrucomicrobiota > Kiritimatiellia > RFP12 > UBA1067 > UBA1067. The sequence continues at coordinate 27,510 of JAZRWB010000007.1, forward strand.
TCGGACACCCTCGGTGACAAGTCGCCTTACTTCGGTCGCGTTTCTGCGAGAATGACGTTGGCGAATAAAGGCAATTACAGGGAATCCCTCAACGAGTATTTCAGGACGGGACACCAGCAGGGCTTCCAGAACCTTGCCGAAGCCACAAACAAGCTTGAGGATTTCATCTGGAATTACCATTCACACACGAACCCGGCGCTGCATGTGATGGTGACGCACGACATCAATGTCGGTTGTTTCCTTGCCGGTCGCAAGGTGATCACGCAGTTCGACGATTCGACATGGCCGCACTACCTCGATTCGGCGGTCTGCTTCCTGGATCGCTACGGGCGGGCGCGTTACGGCTTCATGCGCTATTACGAGAACAAGTACACGTTTGATCTGAAGTAGGTCAGCATGAAGAAGGACAAAATCCCCGAATTGGATCAGGCGAGAGAGTTTGGCCGCTACGATCCGTGCCCCGGAAGCGGACTGCTGGCGAAGCAGGAGTTTGCCGTTTTGCAGAAAGGATGTCTGTCGATAATCTGGGGCGAGGATATGCTCGCGATGTCCGATCTTGCACGGTACATCGCGGAGCGGTCGGTGCTGGAACTCAGGCATGGCCAGAGAGAATTCGTGACGGTATTCTCCTTGAATGAATCCGAGGAGCTGTTTCTCCAAAGGTTTGTACTCGGCAGCATCGGGGCCAATCGGTTTCGCGCCCACTACAATCTTCTCCCCAGCACTACAAAGAATCAAATTCAGGGTGTGTATGATGATGTGAAGCGCAGGGTGGAACTTTGCCAGCTTCGTGTCTTCGAATCCACGGGACGAGGGATTGATGACATCGAAAGCCGGATAGTCGCCACCTGTGATCATGTTCGACACAGCATTGTGGTTATCGATTCTCTCATGCAGTGCATCCCAAAATCGGCTGGAGCCGATGAAGTCGTCTGGGGGATGATTGGCGAACGATTGCGCCGTCTGGCACGTCAATATGAATGCGCCATTATTGTCTTGGCGCAGACGCCCCAAGCTGGCCGCGACAGGGACGAGATGTTTCGCGGTTATGGCATATTGAAGGGGCTTGTTGACACATCTCTTGTCCTGAAACGGGCTTCCAAATATCAATTGCCCATGCGGAATTACGCGGCCTATGATGTCAGCACGTTGTTCTCCCGTTTCGGTTACTCGGATTATGCCGATCAGTTCATCCGCGATGACCTATCGGGACGATTCGAGGATCGGGCCTTCTCCGATTTAACCAAGGATGAACTTTGCGGCGGTCGTACCTATCGGATTTCTGACGAGCGTTGGCTGGATGGCAAGCCGAAATAGTGCTTACATTTGAAAGGAAGTAGATATGAAGCATAAGGAAGCGATCAAGAAACTGCGCGAGTGCGCAAAGGGCCTGCTGGAAGTCGCCCGCGAACTTCAGTCATCGGAACGGATGGAACCTCCGAGGACGCTTGAAATCGTCGAGCGACAGATCAGGGCGAATGATGGCAAGGCACACGACTTTTACCTCCCCTTCGTCGTGGGCGTGGACGAATTCGGGTATGACGTGGTTCTCGAACTCGCCCGACTGCCCCACGTCCTCATCGGAGGGGCGACCGGACAGGGAAAGACGATGTGCCTCAATTCACTCATTGCCGGTCTGGTCGCAACAAAGACACCGGATGAGGTTCGGTTCATCGTGTACGACCCGACGTGCGTCGAATACACCGGTCTCGCCGATCTACCCCATCTGATCATACCGCCGGTGACTTCTGTCGAAAAGATGGTGGAAGTCGTCCACTGGCTTGAGTCAGAGGTGGACAATCGGCTTCGAATGTTCGCGAGCGTGAAGTGTCGGAATATCTCACAATTCAATAGCCGTGAACAAGAAGACGGGGAAGATGAGGCGCTACCGAAGACCGTTCCCTACATTGTTGCCGTTCTGGACGACATCTCCGATCTGATGTGGAATGCGGGCAAGGAGATCGAGCCAATACTCTGCCGGATCACGGCAATCGCTCGGGCGACTGGCGTTCATCTTGTCATGGCGACAGCTCGCCCTGATGCGAAGGTTGTCACGAATGCAGTCAAGGCGAACGTTCCCGGACGAATCGCATTCATGACAGCCACCGGCACGGATTCAAAGTTGCTCATCGAGGATAGCGGCGCGGAGGATCTTCTTGGGAACGGAGATTTCCTGTTGCGCGATGGATTCAGGGAAAGCGTCCGTGGGCAAGGCGCTTTTGTGTCCGACGGGGAAATCGACGCCCTTGTGGACTCGCTCATCAAGAAGTTTGGGAAATTGACAGGCGGTCTCAGACCAGGAACAATGCCCAGCCAAGAAATGCCGAGACCGCGAGTGACCAGATCGGATTGAGCTTCGCCCACTTCCAGCGGATGAAGACGACGAGCGCGAAGATGACCGCGCCTTGCCAGCAAAGCGCGGTCTTCGCAAAGAAGATGACCGCTGCGCCGATGATGCCGACGACGCACGGACGCACCCCTTTCATCAGAAGCTTCATCCACTTCGCATCCGCCGCCTTGCGAAGGAAGATCGCCACGATGAGCGAAATGACAATGGACGGCACCATCACGCCGAGCGAGGCGACGGCCGCGCCGACGAGACCGCCCTGTGCCATGCCGACGTATGTCGCCGAATTGAATCCGATCGGTCCCGGCGTTACCTGTGCAAGTCCAATGAGGTTCGCAAAATCCGCCGCGGACATGAACGCATGCCGCGTCACGATTTCGTGCTCGAACAAGGGCACCATCGCGTATCCGCCCCCAAAGGTCAGCACCGCGATCTTCGCAAAGATCAGGAAGAGCGAAAGCAAGTTCATTTGCTCCGTCCTTTCCAACGACATATCGCGATATGTCCGCAACCAACCAGGAAGCCGAAGAGGATGATGTAGGTGATGTCGATGCCGAGAACGACGGACGCGACGAAGGCGATGACGCCGAGGGACCACGCAAGCGGTCCGTCCATCACCTTCTGCACCAGTTTCACGAGCGACATCAGGATCAGCGCCGCACAGCCTGCACGAACCCCGAGGAAGATGTGGTCGAAGGTGGGCGAATCGGAGAGGGACTGAATTCCGGACGCGATGACGGCGATAATGACGAACGGACTCAACACCGACGCGAACGCCGCGACGAGCGCCCCAACGAAGCCTTTCACACGATAACCGATGAGAACCGCCATGTTGACCGCGATGAGTCCCGGCAGGGACTGCATCACCGCGACGATGTCCACCATCTCCTGTCCGGTCAAATACTTCCGCTTCTCGACAAACTCACGGTCCATCAGCGGCAGCATCGCCATGCCGCCGCCAAGTGTCGCCGTGGAGATCCAAAGGAAAACCCACGCGAGATCGACGAGCTTCTTCATTCTTGGGCTATTATACCACAAAGGCCGCGGTCTGGCGACCGCGGCCCTCGTTTTGTGACCTGAAGGTCCTCTTAGGCCTTCTTCACCTTGCCGGACTTGAGGCAGCGCGTGCAGACGCACATGCGCTTCGTGTTGCCCTTGCCGTCAGTCGTGCGGACCGACGGCAGGTTCGGCATGAAGCGGCGCTTCGAGATGCCGGTCGTGTGGAGACCGATGCCGCCCTTGTACTTCGGGGAGCCCTTGCGGACGACGACGTTGCCGACCGACGGACCCTTGCCGCAAATTTCGCAAACTCTGGACATTTTCCTGTTCCTTTCGTTTGAAGTTGCTTACTTGGCCTCGCCAGGCTGCCACTCGACGTTCGCGAACGCGTTGTCGAACGCAGCGGAAAGACCGCCCAGGTTCTCGGCGCCCGCGGTGGACGCGGAAACCGGCTTCCTCTCCTCGCCCGCGGCCTCCGCCTCGAGCGCCTTGATCTCGTCCTCGGTCATGCTCATCGCACGGATCGAGAGACCGATGCGACGCTCGCCGCGGTCAACCTTGACGACGCGAGCCTCGACATCCTGACCGACGTCCAGCGCGTCCTTGACCTTCTCGATGCGCTGATCGGAGATCTGGGAGATGTGGACGAGACCGTCCACGCCGTCCTCGAGCTCGATGAAGGCGCCGAACGAGGCGATCTTGGAGACCTTGCCCTTGACCGTGGAGCCGACCGGGAACTTCTTCGCGATCTCGTCCCACGGATCCTGCTGGGCCTGCTTGAGGCCGAGCGAGATGCGCTGTTCCTTCGGATTGACGTCGAGAACGACCGCCTCGACCTCCTGGCCCTTCTGCAGGCACTCCGACGGATGGTTGATCTTGCGCGTCCAGCTCATGTCGCTGACGTGGATCATGCCGTCGATGCCCTCCTCGAGCTCGACGAACGCACCGTAAGCCGTGAAGTTGCGGACCTTGCCCTTGATCTTGGAGCCGACCGGGAAGCGGTCCTGGACCGTATCCCACGGATTCTCCTGCGTCTGGCGGATGCCGAGCGCGATCTTCTGGTTCTC
>JAZRWB010000008.1:0-44872 GCA_045599445.1 Kiritimatiellia bacterium
TTCTAACGGTGACGATGAGCGGAGATATGACGAATCTGACCGCAGAATGGACGAGCGGTAATGGGGCGGCAACGAACGCAGTCGAGAATGGTTCTTTTGAGGTGGGTTGTGGAACTTTGAATGTGAAGGTTATTTTCACGCCGGCGCACAATTATCAATTCAAGAGCGAGAGTGAAGACGGAGTTAGAGCGCTTACTTCGCCGCTTATTGAAAGTTGCACGGTTACCGCGCCGGAAGTCGAGGGAATTCCCGGGACGGATGTCGCGCCGTGGCAAGTTGGCGAGGATGTGACGGCGTATGTGAGCGACGAAGGAGTGCTCGTTATTGGCGGCGAGGGCGCGATGGACGACTTCGCGGATGTCAATGAGGTGCCGTGGAATGATAAGGCGAAGGAGATTAAGAGCGTAACGATTGCGGATGGAGTTACGAAGATTGGCAAGAATAAGAATGCGCTTGCGATGATTAATGACGAGGTAACGGTGAATGGTCTTGCGCTTTCGTTCCAGAAGATGATAGCGGTGTCCGCTGGTATAGCCGAGCCGGTCATACCCGAAGATATGGTGCTTGTTTCAAAGACGGAGATTGAGGCGGCGAAGGCGACGACGATTCAGGTTGTGGACGGCACGGCGTATTTGGATGTGAACGTTTCGACGAACGCTGATCTTACGGCAGAAATCAAGAACTGGGGTAAGGTGAAGCTTGATCCGGCGACGGTTAAGCAAGCTGCGGATGGCCATGGACTGGTCGTACCCGTTCCCGCCAAAGCCGACAAGGGCTTTATGATCCTTCGCTCCGGCGAGGGTAAGTAGGTGGGAAGTAATGTATCGGCGAAAATGAGGGTGTGTCCCCGGTTGCCCGAAAATCGGCAAAACGCTCGAATAATGTAAAAAGGAGCGGAGGGGTAGAGCCGACCCCTCGGGAGGGGTATGGCTGACCCCTCGGGAGGGGTAGGGCCGACCCCTCGGGAGGGGTCGGGTTAATGGCTCGCGTTATTATGCTTGAAAACTACGAAAACATGGTCAAGATGCGACATTTTGTCGCATCTTTAGCCGTTTTCAATATATGCCCGACGCCGGATTGCGCTTCGGGAATATATTAGGACGGCATCGGGAATGAATTGAATCGCATAGCCGGACGATTTCTGCGGTGGGAATTATGGGAATTATGGTGATGGTAGCGAATTGACTGCGGTTGGCGGAAAATGGTATAATGTTGATGCTTTTCTATGGGTTTGTTATGCCTTGAACAGGCTGCGAACGGAGGGAGAATGATATGAATACGACGGCTACGGAGTGTGTAGTCGTTGCCTTTCGGCATATTTGACTTTAAAAGAAACTAAAGATATGAAGAAGATGGTGATGGTAGTTTTGGGCGTGGTAGGCGCGATGGTGGCGGGCGCGGCGACGATTGAGGTCACGCAGGCGAACTTCGAGAGCTGTCGCACGTTGCAGAACGGCAACACGTATCGGTTCGCCGAGGACATCGACTATACGGCGGCGAGTTGCCAGAGCGCGATGACGGTGGCGGAGGGTGCGAATGTCATTATCGAGATTGCGAAGGACGTGGTGGTGTCGCTGACGGGCGGCGCGGCGAGCGGGCAGACCGGCGCGGGCGCGGGCATCGAGGTGCCGTCGAACGCGAAACTTACGATCACGGGTTCGGGTGCGCTCTATGTCAACGGCGGCAATGCGGCGGATGGCGTTACTGGCGGGCAGGGGGATGGTGCTGTAATTACCGATGAGAGTTATTGGTACACGACGAGCGGTTCGGGCGGCAAGGGCGGAGCCGGCGGCGGCGGCGCGGGCGCGGGCATCGGCGGTAAGGGCGGCAATGGTGGCGCAGGCGGCGAGGGCGCTGCGGGAGTTACGGATAATTGGTCTGGTAGTTACATGCAAAGTGGCAAGGCGGGCAATCCTGGCGGTAATGGTAATCAGGGCCAAACTTGTGGCGCGGTTGAGATTTGCGGAGCGGTAACGGTTATTGCCAAAGGTGGAAGTTCCGCATCGAGGGGCGGATATGGCGGTTCTTACTCAGGCAGAGAGGTTGCCGAGGGTCGTACTTGGTATGGCGCTGGTTATGGCGGTGGCGGCGGTGGCGGCGGCGGCGGAGGAGTTGCCGCGAGCGACATTGGCGGCGGCGGAGGCGGTGGCGGAGCCGGCGGAGGCGGCGGCTCGGGCGGCATCTGTTATTTTCAATACATTGATACCGTCCTTATGTGCAAGCTTAATGGTGATGGCGGAAATGGCGGCAAGGGCGTTGTTGGGGATGTTGGTATTGTCAACGACTACTCGGGAGGATTTTGGACCCTATTCAAGGATAATCTAATTTGGCCCGGCGAGGAAACTTCCGCCAAAATCAATACGGTGCCATACTCCAGTTATACCCCAGGCGCTGGCGGCGCAGGCGGTGAGGCGGGCGCGACGGGCGGTAACGGGTCGCTCACCGTGGAGCTGACCGCAATTTGCTGTTGCGGCACGCGCAGTGCGTATAGCGTCGGGAAGATTTCCGATACTGAGTATATTCGCTGGGAGAACGAGAAACTCTGGCGCGTCAAGGATGGCGTATATACGGAAATTGCCTACGAAACGGTCCAAGGTTGGATGGGCAATTTCGACGGCGGCAAGTGGTATGTGGTGAAAGGCATCGTCAGCCGCACCGATAGCATCACCGTCGACGAGGGCGGTGTCGTGAATCTGGTGCTGCTGGATCGCGCGGCGTTGACGGTGGACTGCCGCTCGAAAGACAACATGGTAGGGATTGCTGTTTTGAATGGTCGTGCACTCAACATTTTCGGGGTCGCGAGTGGCGCCTTGACGGCGTTGGGTGGGGACGGTGCCGCGGGCATCGGTGGCTCCTACGACCACTCTGGCGGCACAGTGACGATCAACGGCGGCACGGTGATGGTGACAGGCGGCAGTTCCGGCGCGGGCATCGGCGGCGGCAGCTTGGGCGCGGGCGGCACGGTGACGATCAACGGCGGCACCGTGACGGCGACGGGCGGTCACGCTGGTGCGGGTATCGGAGGCGGCTTCAGAGGCAATGGCGGCATAATTACAATCAACGGAGGCACCGTGACGGCGACGGGCGGCGGGGATGGCGCGGGCATTGGCGGCGGTAGCCATGGTGCGGGCGGCACGGTGACGATCAACGGCGGCACGGTGACGGCGACGGGCGGCGGGGATGGCGCGGGCGTCGGAGCCGGCTTCAAGGGTTCTTCGCAGGGTTCCTTGCATCTTGGGCCTCGCGTCTTCGAGATTGGTAATAATCATTATCGGGAGGGTGTTTCCGTTTCCTTCCATCTGCCGCCCACATTGCGTCTGGCCTCGGCGGTTGTTGACAATGGTGCGCTAGTCAATACGGCGACGCAGGATGGCATAACTTCCGTCTGTTTTCTGCCGGCGCCTCGCGTGACGCTGAATTTCGCCTTGGTTGATGCCGATAGCCATTTCGTCGGCGATAGTGCAATCACGCTCGGGCCCGTTCGCGAAGACGTCACGCTTGAAACGAGTGCCTTGCCGCAGGTCGTGGAGAATGTCATCGGTTCCGTCGCGTATGTCCTGCCCGATGGCGGCGAGATGTCGGCAAGCGAAGTTCGTCCCGTGCATCAGACGGAGGCCTTCGGAACGAAACTGTCGGATGGATGGTACGTCGTGGCGGGGACGGTGAAGCGAACCATGCTGGAAGTGAATGGCGTGGTCAATCTTATTCTTTCGGATGGTGCGGAGTTAACCGTCACCACCGGTATTCGGGTTTCCCCCGGCAATGCTCTCAATATCTTCTGCCAGCGTGGAGCGACGGGTAAACTCATCGCCGCAGGAAGTAACCATTGTGCGGGCATTGGCGGCGACGAGGGCGCAGGCGGCACGGTGACGATCAACGGCGGCACGGTGACTGCGATGGGTGGATATAATGCTGCAGGCATCGGCGGCGGCTGGGCTGGCGCGGGCGGCACGGTGACGATCAACGGCGGCACGGTGATGGTGACAGGCGGCAGTTCCGGCGCGGGCATCGGCGGCGGCTATAAAGGCGCGGGCGGCACGGTGACGATTAACGGCGGCAGGGTGACGGCAACGGGCAGTACTAGCGGCGCGGGCATTGGCGGCGGCGATGATGGTGCAGCCGGCATCGTGACGATCAACGGCGGGACGGTGATGGCGACGGGCGGCAATTATGGCGCGGGCATCGGCGGCGGATACGAGGGCGCGGGCGGCACGGTGACAATCAACGGTGGCGTGGTAACGGCGATGGGCGGCTTGGATGGCGCGGGCATCGGCGGCGGCTGGGCTGGCGCGGGCGGCACGGTGACGATCAACGGCGGCAACGTCAAGGCGAGTTCGGTTCAGAGCCAGCCGAAGAACGGAGACGGAGAGAATGTCTATCGCGTGACAATGGACGGGTGCGGAGCATCCTGCGAAATTACTGGGCTTCAGGGCTACGGATTGAAGGATGTCGTGCCGATTGACGGGATGCTTTATTTCTATCTGCCGAATGATGAATATTTGTTCATGGTCAATGGTTTGACAGTGAAAGCAATTGTCAACAACGCACCAGTGACAGCGCAAGTCACCTACAATGGATCGGTGACGATATTCAACGACGGTCTTCATTATCTCGAATCGTCAAACGGCGCGTTTATTCACACGGGTTACAAGCCGACGACGAGCACACGCATTGTGGCGGATATGAACCCGCTTGCGAAGACCGGAAACTGGCTCGTGTTCTTCGGGGTGACAAGCGGCGACAACAGCAAGGACGGCATTCTTCTGCGACACAGCGATAGCGACGACATCAACGGCTGGTTCTGTAACGAAGATCACGCGCAGGCGAAGATTGGCGGTCTGCAGAATACACGCATCACGGCGGAGCTGAAATCGGGCGGGATGACATTGAACGGAGAGACCTCCGAGATTACGACGACGGGTGCGCCCTACGACGGGCCAATCTACCTCTTCTGCGGCAACAACGGCGGCGGCGCATGGCGGCATCAGCAAATGCGGCTCTATTCGTTCAAAATCTACGACACCGTGGATGGGGTAGCGAATCAGCTTGTGCGCGACTTTGTGCCGGCGCAGGCGACTGAACACCCCGCCATTGTCGGTCTTTACGATCGCGTGACGAAGCAGCTCTATGTCAACTGCGGTTCCGGCTCGTTCGCCCTCGGATGCGATGCGCCGGTCGGCCCGACGTGCGAGGGCGGCGAGATTGCCGATAGCGAGGATGGCGTTTGGGTTATTACACCGAATGAGGGAGTTGAGGCGGTGACAATCGGGAATCTGCCAGAAGAGGCGAAGGTAGTGGTGAAGCTGAACGGCTACAGTATCCCGAGCGAGGCGTTTATGGGATTTGGCGAAGGCGGGGTATTCTCGCTTGCGCTTAATTCGGAGGTGGTTCAGCCGAAAGTTGGCGAGTTGGACGAGGGCGAGCCGTTTGTCGTCGGCGAAGGCGAAGTTGCGCTAACGATTAAGACAATCGCAGGGCTTAAGTATTTGCTTATTCGTGGCGCGGAGATTGGCGCGATTACCGATACGGTGGTCGAGCCGACAATCGCAACCGAAGCGGAAATGACGCTCAAGGACGAGAATCCGCCTCCCGGCAATGCGTTCTATAAAGTCGGTGTCGGGAAGTAATGTATCAGTGAAAATAGAAAATACATATCAGTAAAAACACAAAAACCATATCAGTCACTTGCTTTTGACAACCGCGTTTTAGTATAATATTTACCAATAGAGGTGATATTATGGTTAAAAAAGGATATCTTAATCGGCTTGTTGACAAAAGACTGGATTTTTACCTTTCAACTTTCGGTGCCGTTTGTGTCGAAGGACCTAAATGGTGTGGAAAGACTTGGACTTGTACCATGCACGCGAAGAGCGAATTTCTTGTTGGAAGTCCGGCGGGAAATTTTGCGAATCGTCAGCTTGCCAGGTTGGATGTTAATCGTGCGTTGGATGGAGAGACTCCGCATCTGATCGACGAGTGGCAAGAGGTACCAGCAATTTGGGATGCGGTTCGTGCTTCGGTTGACGAACGAACTGAATCTGGTCGGTATTTGCTGACGGGATCCGCCACGCCACAGCGCAAAGGGGTGTTGCATTCGGGAATCGGTCGTATCGCACGACTGGCGATGCATCCGATGTCGCTTCAGGAGTATGGACGTTCGGCGGGAGTCGTTTCGTTAAAGGACGTGTGCGCAGGAAAAGATATCGGCGTCGAGTCGATTCCGTCCCCAGAACTTGAGGAGCTTATTGAGTTGGTTATGCGAGGCGGTTGGCCAGGCGGCATCGGAAAAAGTTCGGCACAGGCCTTATTGATACCAAAGGATTACATTGAAAATGTTATTGACATTGATATGGTGAAGATGGACGAGGTCGAAAGGGATCCAGTGAAGGTGCGCAAGTGTCTACGCTCACTTGCCCGTAATGAATCGACAACTGCGAGTACGAATACGATACGCAATGACATCGCCGAATTTGACGATGCGATGTTGAGTATCAATACGGTTACAGATTATATTGCCGCGTTCAATCGACTGTTTCTGCTCCGCGATACGAAGCCGTTTTCGACTTTTCTCCGCTCGCCGACGCGTATCAAGCAATCGGCAAAGCGGCGGTTTTGCGATCCGTCGCTTGCCGCCGCGCTCCTGAAGGCGACTCCGAAGCATCTGTTACGCGATCTTCGCACGTTTGGATTGTTGTTCGAGTCGCTGGTCATGCGTGATTTGGAGATCTACGCCGAGGCTATGGAGGGTGAGCTTTATCATTATCAGGATTATGATGGGGATGAATTTGATGCCGTAATCCAGACGCCAGACAACGGGTGGTCTGCTTTTGAGATTAAGCTTGATCCTGGACAAGTGGACGAAGCCGCAATGTCGCTTGTGCGGATTGCATCCAAATTCAAGCACAATCCTCCAACATCGCTCGGTGTCATTGTTGGCAAGAGTGGTATCGCCTATCGTCGCAAGGAGGATGGTGTCTACGTTGTGCCAATCACGGCATTGAGAGCGTAATGCTTGCTCGTTCGGGGACGGGCCCCGAAATGAAAAAGATAATGATTGGAGGTTTGAAATGAGTTGGTTTCTTGGTGGTATTGCGTTTTTGATTCTTGGGTATTTTACCTACGGGCGGCTTGTCGAGCGAATCGTGGGGCCAGACGACCGCAAGACTCCGTGCATAGCCAACCCCGATGGCGTCGACTTCGTGCCGCTCCCGAAGTGGAAGAACATGCTGATCCAGCTCCTCAATATCGCTGGGGTCGGTCCGGTCATAGGCGTTATCCTCGGCATCAAGTTCGGGAAGATCGCGCTCTTGATCATTCCGGTCGGGTGCGTGCTGATGGGCGCGGTGCACGATTACATGGCGGGAATGATGTCCCTGCGTATGAACGGTGCGAATATGCCGCGGATGGTTCGCGAGGGACTTGGAGCCATCTTCGCCCGTGCGTTCATCTGGATATTGATGATTCTTCTTTTGCTTGCTGTTGCGGTCATGGTCAATGTGCCCGCAAACCTCATCGATCGGCAGTGGTTTCCGGATGTTTCGTTCTTCTGGTGGGCCGCCGTGGCCATCTTCGTATACTATATCGTGGCGACATTATTCCCAGTCGATCAGATTATCGGGCGGATATATCCCGTCTTTGGCGCACTTCTCATCGTCGGCTCGCTGGCGATTTTCGTTACGCTCGTGACAGCGGCGCATAAGAATCCGTCCTTGCTTGCGGATTGTGCTGGATTTGCAACGGACACTTTTGACCAGCCGATTTTCCCTTGTCTATTCGTGACGATCGCCTGTGGCATTATTTCGGGCTTTCATGCGACCCAAAGTCCGATTGTCGCACGTACGTGCGTCTCGGAGCGCCAAGCGCGAATGACATTTTTCGGCATGATGATCATCGAAGGGGTGATCGCGATGATCTGGGCGGCGGCCGCTCTTGCGATCTACAACATTGACGGGGCGAATCTCGGCCTTCCGGGGCCGGTCGTCCTCGGAAACATCGCGAATCACTTCCTCGGGCGCTGGATGGGCGGGGTCACCGTGGCGGCCATCGTCATCCTCGCCATCACTTCGGGCGACACGGTATTGCGTTCGGGGCGTCTGACCTTCGCGGAGGAGCTGCGTATCGACCAGAAAAGCGCTTGGCGGCGCATCCTGACGACGTTGCCGTTCATCGTCGCCATCGCGGGGCTCCTTTGGTGGTCGAATGCGGACGCCAAGTCCTTCGGGCACCTGTGGAATTACTTCGCCTGGGGTAATCAGGTTCTTGCCGCGATCATGCTGATGACCGCGACGGTCTGGCTGATTAGGCAGGGACGCGGCGCGAAGGCGGCGGTGACGCTTTTGCCGGGCATCTTCATGTGCACGGTCGTCACGTCCTTCATCCTCTGGGCTTCGCCGGCGAAGGGGCAGGTCTGGGGCGCGGGACTTCCATACGGCGTTTCGATGACGATCGGCGGTTTGCTCTCGCTCGCCTTCGCGGCTTACGCCCTATGGACGAGCCGTAGCGGTGGTCAGCCGTAGCTACGTATCGAGTGCGGTTGATTTTCGCGGGTTAGGTGTGGTATAATCCCGCCAAATTCGAAATGGCTAAATCCGCATTCGCCAAAGCGCTTGATTCGCGTCAACTCCGTCAACGGGGAACCCCGCTTGCGGACGCGCTCGATTGCCAGCGCATCAATCGTCTGGCCCACTTCGACGTTCCGGCCCACAAGGGCGGGCGCGGCAATCCCGAGCTCACCGAGTACTTGGGCGAGCGGGCGATGGCGATGGACGTGAATTCGATGAAGCCGCTCGACAATCTCGGCCATCCCGTCTCGGTCATCAAGGACGCGCAATCGCTCGCGGCGGAGGCGTTCGGCGCGGACGATGCGTTTTTCATGGTGAACGGCACGACTTCGGCGGTGCAGGCGATGATTATGGCGACTTGCACGGCGGGCGACGAAATCATTCTGCCGCGTAACGTCCACCGCAGCGCGATCAACGCGCTCGTCGTTTGCGGAGCCATTCCCGTTTACATCAATCCGGGTACGAATCAACGGCTCGGCATTCCGCTCGGGATGCGCATCGCCGACGTGAAGAAGGCGATCGAAGAGCATCCTTCCGCCAAGGCGATTCTCGTCAACAACCCGACCTATTACGGCATTTGCTCGAATCTTCGCGAGATCGTCAATCTCGCCCACGCGGCGGGGATGCGGGTCTTGGCCGACGAGGCGCACGGCACCCATTTCTATTTTCACGAGGAGCTGCCGATTTCGGCGATGGCGGCGGGTTGCGACATGGCGGCGGTTTCGATTCATAAAACCGGCGGTTCGCTTACCCAAAGTTCCGTTTTGCTGACGCGTCGGCCGATCAATCCCGACTACGTCCGGCAGGTGATTACCCTTACGCAATCCACCTCGGCATCGTATCTTTTGTTGTCGTCGCTCGATATCGCCCGCAAGAACCTCTTCTTCCGGGGTCGGAGCATGTACCAGAAGACGATGGAGTTCGCCGATTACGCTCGTTCGGAAATCAACGAACTCGGCGGCTACTACGCATTCGGCTCGGAGCTCGTCGACGGTGATGCGGTCTATGCGTTCGACCGCACCAAGCTTTCGGTGCACACGCGGGATATCGGGCTCGCCGGAATCGAAGTCTACGACTATTTGCGCGACGACTACGGAATCCAAATCGAATTCGGCGACATCGGAAACTTGCTCGCGATTATCTCCTGCGGCGATCGCATGATGGACGTGGAGCGGCTCATTTCCGCGTTCGAGGAGATCAAGCGCCAGCGGGAAAAGAGTCCGATCGGGCTTTTCGATCACGAATACATCGACCCCGTAATCGACATGGCGCCGCAGGCGGCGTTTTACGCGAAGAAGCGGCGGGTGCCGATCAAGGAGTCGACGGGGCTCGTCGCCGGCGAGTTCGTGATGAGCTATCCGCCGGGAATTCCGATCGTCGCTCCGGGCGAGCGCATCACTCCCGACGTTCTTGAACACATTCTCTTCGCGAAGGCGAAGGGGTGCTTTATGACCGGTACCGAGGATATGAACCTCGATTTCGTAAACGTGGTGGCGTAAATGCGAACTGAACTTTGGTACACCGACGAACACACCCGGGACGTGCGCTTTTCGATGAAGGCGGCGGAGCAAATCGTCTCCAAGCGAAGCACCGTCCAGCAAATCGACATTCTCGACACGCCCGCGTACGGTCGCGTGCTCGTTTTGGACGGCGAGCTTTTCATCACCGAGAAGGACGAGTTCATCTATCACGAAATGCTCGCCCACGTGCCGATGGCGGTGCATCCGAACGTGAAGAACGTCCTCGTCATCGGCGGTGGCGACGGCGGTACGGTGCGGGAACTCGTAAAATACAAGACCATCGAATCGATCGATCTCGTGGAGATGGACAAGGAAGTCGTCATTTTGGCGAAGAAGTATTTGCCGTTCACCTCCTGCAAGCTGAAAGATCGGCGCGTGAACGTCTGGTTCGAGGAAGGTCTTCGTTACGTGCGCGGCAAAAAGGACGAGTACGATCTTATCATCGTCGATTCGGCCGACCCTTACGGGCCCGCGGAAGGGTTTTTCACGCGCGAGTTCTACGGCACTTGCTTTAAGGCACTTCGGGACGACGGCATCCTCATCAACCAGCACGAAAGCCCGTTCTACGCCGCGCACCAGAAGTCGGTGAGAGACGCCCACCGCCATATCGCGGTCGAGTTTCCGCTTTCGACCGTCTATCAGGGTCATATCCCCAGCTATCCGTCGGGGCACTGGCTCTTCGGCTTCGCGTCGAAGAAGTACAATCCGATTACGGATCTCGACGACAAGCGCTGGAATCGGCTTAAGATCTCCACCCGCTACTACAATACGGATTTGCATTGCGGGGCGTTTGCGCTGCCGAACTACGTCCTGGACATATTGAAAGAGGAGAAGAGCGGCAAATGAAGGCGCCTACCAACCAGTTTATCGGATGTGACAAGTCGTACCGCGAGGCGGAAACCGTCCTCTTCGGCGCGCCTTACGATTCGACGACGTCGTTTCGCCCAGGCACCCGGTTCGGACCGTCCGCGATGCGGGCGGAGAGTTTCGGAATCGAGACCTATTCGCCGCTTCAAGACAAGGATCTCGTCGAGGACGTGAGCGTCTTCGATTCCGGCGACATCGAGCTTCCGTTCGGCGCGAGCGCGCCCGCGCTCAAGCTAATCGAGAAGCGCGCGGCGAAGATTCTGGGCGACGGCAAGCGCCCGTTTCTGCTCGGCGGAGAGCACCTCGTTACGCTCGGCGCGTTTCGCGCGGTGTATAAAAAATATCCCGACGTCGTAATCGTCCACTTCGATGCGCACGCGGACTTGCGCGAGGACTATCTCGGAAATCCGCTTTCGCACGCCTGCGTCCTCAGGCGTTGCCACGATCTCGTCGGGGACGGTCGTATTTTCCAGTTCGGCATTCGCTCGGGTACGCGCGAGGAATTCGCGTTTATGAAAGCGGGGCATGTCACGACCGAGCCGTTCGCCGACCGGACGCTCGCCGAAGTGGTGAGGAAAATCGGTTCCAAGACGCCCGTTTATCTTACGATCGACATGGACGTTCTCGATCCTTCCGAGTTCCCGGGTACGGGCACGCAGGAGGCGGGAGGGCTAAACTATTCGCGACTGGTGGAGGACGTTCGCCTCGTTTGCGGAAAGCTGAACGTCGTCGCGATGGACAATGTGGAACTGAATCCCGGGCTTGACCCGACCGGGCGCTCGACGGCGCTCGCCTGCAAGTTTTTGAGAGAAGAGCTCGTAGCTCTCTAAACACAAAGGAGACGAAACCATGGCCAAGAAAGTTCTGATGATCGGTGCGGGCGGAGTCGCCGGCGTCGCGGCGGCGAAGTGCTGCCAAAACCCCGAAACCTTTGGCGAGCTTTTGATCGCGTCGCGCACGGAGGCGAGGTGCAAGGCGATCAAAGCGGACATCGAATCGCGTCCGTGGTTTGCGGCGAAGGGCGTTTCGACGAAGATTACGACGGCTGAGATCGACGCGATGGATACGCCGCGGCTGGTGAAGCTCATCAAGGACTTCAAGCCCGATCTCGTCATGAACATTGCGCTTCCGTATCAGGATCTCGCGATTATGGACGCGTGCCTCGAAGCTGGCGTGAGCTATCTCGATACGGCCAACTACGAGCCGCCGGAAGAGGCGCATTTCGAGTATTCGTGGCAGTGGGCCTATCGCGAGAAGTTCGAGAAGGCGGGACTTACCGCGATTCTCGGCTGCGGGTTCGATCCCGGCGTTACGCAGGTATTCTCCGCTTACGCGCAGAAGCACTACTTCGACGAGATTCACACGCTTGACATTCTCGACTGCAACGGCGGCGACCACGGATATCCGTTTGCGACGAACTTCAACCCCGAAATCAACATTCGCGAGGTGAGCGCGAAGGGATCGTATTGGGTGAAGGACCCGAAGGACGACAAGCCCGAAGTCGCCGTCGAGAACAAGAAGGCGTTCGCCGAGGGGTATTGGGTGGAAACCGCCCCGATGGCGATTAAGCGCGAGTACGAGTTCGCCGAAGTCGGGAAGAAGGACATGTATCTTCTTCATCACGAGGAGCTGGAGTCGCTCGGTTGCAATCTGAAGGGGATTAGGCGAATTCGCTTCTTTATGACCTTCGGCCAGAGCTACCTCACCCACCTGAAGTGTCTCGAAAACGTCGGTATGACGCGCATCGATCCGGTGGACTTCAAAGGCCAGAAGATCATTCCGATCGAATTTCTGCGGGCGCTTTTGCCGGATCCGGCGACGCTGGGACCGCGTACCAAGGGCAAGACCAACATCGGTTGCATCTTCGAAGGCGTGAAGGATGGTAAACCGGTTCGCTACTACGTCTACAACGTCTGCGACCATCAGGAGTGCTACAAGGAAGTCGGCTCGCAGGCGATCAGCTATACGACGGGCGTTCCGGCGATGATCGGCGCGAAGATGTTTCTCGACGGCAAGTGGACCGAAAAGGGCGTCCACACCTGCGAGGAATTCGACCCCGATCCGTTTATGGCCGAGCTCAACGTCCAGGGGCTTCCCTGGCGCGAGACCTTCGACCCGGTGATGGTCCCGTGAAGACGCCGTACTACCTCGTCGACGAGGCGGCGCTGGAGCGAAATCTCAAGACGCTCGCGTCGGTGCGCAAGCGCGCCGGCGTGAAGATACTGCTTGCGCAAAAGGCGTTTTCGACGTTTTCCGTCTATCCGCTGATCGCGAAGTATCTCGACGGCACCACGGCGAGCGGACTTTACGAGGCGCGACTCGCGCACGAGGAGATGCCGAAGCGGGAAAACCACGTCTTCAATCCCGCGTTCACCGAATCGGATATGCGATTGCTCGTGAAATGGTGCGATCACGTCGTTTTCAACTCCGTGGCGCAATGGAAGCGTTTTCGCGGCTTTAAGGGCCTTGGGAGCGCGGGATTGCGGGTGAATCCAGGTTACAGCGAAATTAAACACGCAATCTACAATCCCTGCGCCAAGGGTTCGCGGCTCGGAGTACCGCGCGAGTTTTTGAAAGCGGAGGACTTGGAAGGACTGGAGGGGTTGCATTTCCACTCGATGTGCGAGCAGGGGGCGGATGTTCTCGCGCGAACCTTGCCGCATTTCGAACGTAATTTCGGGGAGTTTTTGCCCAAGATGAAGTGGGTCAACTTCGGAGGCGGGCATCACATTACCAAAAAAGGTTACGACGTCGATCTGCTCGTGAAGACGCTAAAGGACTTCCGTCGGCGTTATCCGCACCTTGAAGTCTATTTGGAGCCGGGCGAGGCGATTGCGCTTAACGCGGGAACGCTCGTCGCCTCGGTGCGCGAGATCATCGACTACGGTACGCCGATTGCGATTCTCGATGTGTCCGCGGAGTGCCACATGCCGGATGTGATCGAAATGCCGTATCGCCCGCCGGTCATTGGAGCGGACGAACCCGGGAAGAAGCACTATACTTATCGTTTGGGCGGTTCGACGTGTCTCGCGGGCGACGTAATCGGCGACTATTCGTTCGCGCGAAAGCTGAAAGTCGGCGATGAAGTCGTCTTCGGCGATATGGCGATATACACGATGGTGAAGAACAACACTTTTAACGGAATGCCGCTGCCCGCGATTGCTTTGCGAAAGAAAAGCGGAAAAATCGTGGTTTTACGCGAGTTTGGGTACGCCGACTTCAAGCATCGGCTCGGCTAACGCAACATAGTCGCTATTGACGCAAAGCGGTTGGTTTTGCTATAATTCGCTTGCTTTTCGGCGATCCGGGCGGGTCGTACCGAGGGGCGGTTTTCAACCTTTTGAAACCAAGGAGAAGTCGAAATGGCGATGAACAGTCAGTTGCTGGCGGTGGTGCAGCACATCGAAAACGAACGCGGGGTCAGCCGCGAGATTGTCCTTACGGCGATCGAGCAGGCGATTCAACAGGCGGCGCGCAAGAATCAGAACGTTACCAACGATCTTCGGGTGGTAATCGACCGCAAGGATCTCTCGCTTCACGTTTACGATACGCTCGTCGCCTCCGACGAGGACGTCGGACCCGGTTTCATCTCGCTCGCACGGGCGGTTCGCTTCAATCACGGCAATCCGGTCAAGGAAGGCGATACCATCGAAATCGAGATGCCGGCGTCGCGCTTGGGGCGTATTGCGGCGCAAACCTCTCGCCAGATGATCATGCAGAAGATTCGCGAGGCCGAGCGCACCAACACCTTCTCCGAATACAAGGATCGCGTCGGCGATATCGTTTCGGGTACGGTTAGCGCGATTTCGCGTCGCGACACCTACGTCACGGTCGGAAAGACCGAGATGATTCTCCCTGGCAAGGAACGGATTCCGACCGAGGAATATCAAGTCGGCGATCCCATCAAGGCGATCATTCTCCGCGTCGATCCCGAGGCGAAGGGCCCGAGCGTCGTCCTTTCGCGAGCGAGCGGAAAGTTCATCGAGGCGCTGTTCCGGTTGGAAGTCAGCGAAATCGCCGACGGCGTCGTTGAAATCATGGGCGTCAGCCGCGATCCCGGTTATCGCGCCAAAATCGCCGTCCGCACCTCAAACGACGGCGTCGATCCGGTCGGCGCGTGCGTTGGACAGCGCGGCAGTCGCGTCCGTTCGATTGTCAACGAACTTTCGGGCGAGAAGATCGACATCGTTCGCTGGAACGAGGACATTCGCCAGTACGTGGCCCAGGCGCTCGCTCCGGCGAAGCTCGAATCGATCGAAATCGATCCCGTTCAGGCGAACACCGTTCACATCGTCGCCGCCGCCGACCAGTATTCGCTCGCCATCGGCAAGCGCGGGCAAAACGTGCGGCTGACGACCAAGCTCACCGGGTGGCACGTCGAAATCAAGAAGTCGATGGCGACCGCTTCCTTCGAGGATCAGAAGGCGGAGGCGATCAAGGAGCTCGCCGAGATGCTGTCCGTTTCGACCGCGGTCGCGACTCAGATGGCGGATGCGGGTTATCTTACCGTCGACGGCATCGCCGAGGAGGACGAGGCGAGCTTCATCGCCGCGACCGGTCTTGACGAAGTGCAGGCGAAGGGCGTTTACGCCGCGGCCAAGGCGGTCGCGGAACTTACCGCCACCAAGGGCGAGGGAGCCGAATGACCGAGGAAATTCTCAAAAAGCGCGAGGAAAAGCGCGCCCGTGCGGCGGCGCTCAACGCGCAGTTCTTCGCCGAGCAGCGCGCGAAGCTCGACGAGCACTTGAAGATCGCCAAGCTCGCCGCCGAAGGCAAGAAGGTGTCGAACAAAAGCGAAGGCGGAAAAAAGAACGCTCCGTCCTCCGTTTCCGTCGCTCCTGCCACGGGAACGAGCTCTGCGGGAAAGCCGACCATTCGCATGGCTCCCGGCTACAAGCCCAAAGCGCCGGTCGTTGCGCCGGAGTTCTCCAAAACCGGACTTACGAGCGCGGGCTTCAAACCGCTCGCGAAGGCGAAGCCGGCGGCGGCGATTTCCATTTCGGTAGCGGCTCCAAAACCCGTCGCGCCCAAGGCGTCGTCCTACGTGGACGACGACAACACCCGCAAGGGCAAGAAGGGACGCGAAGGTCAGAAGAGCTTCGACAAGCGCGTCGCTCGCGTGGCTCCGCAGGTTCCCCAGCAGGGAGGGCGGATCTCGGTCAACGAGGAATCTCGCGAAATTTCGATTCGCGGCGCGGTAGTCGTAAAGGATCTTGCCGTCAAGCTGAACATCAAGCCCAATCGGTTGATTGCCGACTTGATGTCGCTCAAGATTCTCGCCTCGATCAATCAACGGGTCGAGCCGGATGTCGCGACCAAGGTCGCGGAGAAGTACGGTTTCAAGGTAGTGGTCGAGCGTTCGCGCGACAAGGCGGCGGCGAAGCCGGTTTTGAAGGCGATTGACGCCGACGATCTGATTCCCGAGGATCCGCCGGAGACGCTGAAGGAACGCGCCCCGGTGATTACGTTCCTCGGCCACGTCGACCACGGCAAGACGACGCTCATGGATTACATCCGCAAGGAGCACGTCGCCGCGGGCGAAGCGGGCGGAATTACCCAGCAGATCAGCGCCTATCAAGTCGAGGTCGCGGGGAAGAAGATTACCTTTTTGGATACGCCCGGACACGCCGCGTTCAGCGCAATGCGCGCGCGCGGCGCCCAGATTACCGATATCGCGGTTCTCATTATCGCCGCCGACGACGGCATTATGCCGCAGACCGAGGAGTGCATCCGAGTCGCGCGTCAGACCGGCGTGCAGATCATGGTCGCGATTACCAAGGCCGACAAGCCGACCGCGAACGTCGATCGGGTCAAGCAACAGCTCCAAAAGGCCGGGCTTACGCCCGAGGACTGGGGCGGCGACATCATTTGCTGCCCGGTTAGCGGCGTTACGGGTCAGGGTGTCGATTCGCTTTTGGAGAACATTCTCGTTCAGGCCGAAATTCTGGAGCTGCAGGCGAATCCGAATCGCCGCGCGAACGGATTTGTCATCGAATCCGAACTTCAACAGGGTCTCGGACCGTGCGCGACGCTACTCGTTACGGGCGGCACGCTCAAGGTCGGCGACGCGATTTTGATTGGCGAACATTTCGGCAAGGTGCGCTCGCTTATCGACGACCACGGACGGCGCATCAAGGAGGCGCCGCCGGCGACTCCGGTCAAGTGCACCGGGCTTTCGGGCGTTCCCGAGGCCGGTAGCGAGTTCCGGGTGATGCTCGACGAAAAGCGCGCCCGTACTCTCGCCGAGCAGACCGCGCAGGAGAAGAAGGAGCAGGAGCTCGCGACTTCCAAGGCGGCGACGTTGGACGCGCTCATGAGCCGCATGGCGGCGGAGGGCAAGCGAGAATTGAACGTCATCGTCAAGAGCGACACCCAGGGCTCGTTGGAGGCGATCGTCCAGGCGCTCAACGAAATCAAGAGCGAGAAGGTTTCGCTGAATGTAATCGGCACGGGTACCGGCAACGTTTCGCTGACCGATGTGAAATCCGCCGCCGCCGGCAAGGCGATTGTCGTCGGCTTCGATATCGGCAACGACTCGGGCGTTCAGAATCAGGCGCGTCACGACGGGGTGAGGATCAATTCCTTCCGCATTATTTACGAGCTCATCGACCACGTCAAGAACTCGATGCTCGATTTGCTGCCGCCGGAATACAAGGAAGTTGTGAAGGGCCATGCCGAGGTCAAGGCGATATACGACATCGGCAAGCTCGGAAAGATCGCGGGTTCCCAAATGCTCGACGGCTCGTTGGTCGCCAGGGAGAAGTTCCGCATTCTTCGCGGAAAGACGGCGGTTTGGGAAGGCAAGGTGCAGACGCTTCGACACTTCAAGGACGAGGTCAAGGAAGTGACCGGCCAGCAGGAGTGCGGTGTCTGCTTTGCGAATTTCGAGGGCTTCGAGGTCGGCGACGTTATCGAGTGCTATGTGCTCGAAGAGTTGCCACGTTCGCTCTAAATGGGCGTCGAACGGTTAGAACGGATCAATTCGCTCCTGAAGCGGGTGATTGCCGAGTCGATGTTCTCGGTTATGCAGGGCGACAACGTCCAGCCGGGGCTGATTACGGTTACCGGCGTCAGCTGCGGCAAGGATTTGCGCGACGCCACGGTCGGAATCTCGGTGTTCGGCGACGAGGCGCTTAAAAAGACCGCGCTTGATCACCTTAGGCACCACGCTCGGCGTTTCCAGGAAATCGTCAACCGCGAAGTGCGAATGAAGTTCACGCCGCGTTTGACCTTTCAGCTCGATCGCTCGATTGAAAAGGGCGATGAGGTGTTGGCGATTCTCAATCGTCTCGATGGCCAATCTGACCCAGCTTAAGTTGCTCGAGAATCTGCACGGATTCCTGCTGGTGGACAAGCCCGCGGGGCTCGCGTTCAATACCGTCGTCAAATCCGTCAAGCGCAAGTTCAATCTCGTCAAGGTCGGTCATGGCGGCAGTTTGGACGCGATGGCAAGCGGGGTTTTGGTGCTTTTGATCAACGACGCCAACAAGTTCGTCGGCGAGGTCATGGGCGCGGATCGTGCCTATGTCGGAAAAATTCGCTGGGGATTCAAGACGAACACCCACGACATTCACGGCGAGGCGCTCGGCGGGAGCGGGGCGTCGCCCGAACCCGAGACGCTGGAAAAGGCGATTAAGGAGCTGAAGGGCGACGTTTTCCAGACCGAGCCGCGCTTCTGCGGAGTTCGCAGGGAAGGGAGCGCCGATTATGAAATCGCCGACACCGGCGAACACTCCGCTTTCCTCGCGCACGTCTACCGGCTTTCGGTTTCCGGCGACGAGTTCGCGGTTTCGGGCACCAAGTCGCTAATCGTTCGGACGCTCGTCAACGATCTCGGCGAGGCGTGCGGGTGCGGGGCGGCGCTGGAATCGCTTCGGCGCGTTTCCGTGGGGAAGTTTTCGGTTGAAAAGGCGATTCCCTTCGAGCGGCTGCTCGATATCGACATCAAGGACTTCGCGTCATGCGTGATTCCAATCGGCGAGGCGTTGCGGTAGGATTTTTCGACGGCGTCCATCTCGGACACCGTGCGATTCTCGATCGCGCTGACCGCGCGGTCACGTTCTCCATTCATCCGCTCGCCGTTCTCAAGCCGGAGATTGCGCCGAGAATGATCATGACGACGGCGGAACGAGTCGCGACGATCGGGAAGCCGGTTACGCTTCTTGACTTTACCGCCGAGTTGGCCGCGAAAAGCCCGGCGGAGTTTCTCGCGCTTGCGGACATCAATCGAGACGACACGGTTTATTGCGGCGAAAACTGGCGTTTCGGTCGGGATGGTGAGGGCGATGCCAAATGGCTTGCCGAGCGCGGCTATTCGGTCGAGGTCGTTCCCTACGCCAAATATCGCGACGAAATCATTTCCTCCTCGCGCATTCGCAAGGCGCTCGCCGTCGGCGAAATCGAAGACGTTAACGCAATGCTCGGAAGACGTTATTCGATCGTCGCCGCTCGTTCTTCGGGCAAGGGACTCGGACGGACGATAGGATATCCGACGATCAATTTCGAAACGGACGCGCCGCTCGCCACCGGGGTTTACGAGGTCGCAGTGGACGGCGTTAGGGGCGTTGCCAATTTCGGGTTTGCGCCGACGATGGGCGATCGTGCGTGGACGAAGCCGACATTGGAGGTGCATTTGCTCGAAGCGGGCGAGGTGGCGACCGGTCGAGTCGAGTTCGTTCGCTTTCTTCGCGCCGAGCGCAAGTTCGCCTCGGTCGAAGAGTTGTGTCGGCAGATCGCTGCCGATTGTGATAGAATACTCGCGAGGTAGCAAGATGGGGTTTTTCAAGGCATACGACATGCGCGGGACGTTCGGGGTCGATTTCGATCTCGCGCTCGTGCGCAAGATCGGTCGGGCGCTCCCGCAAGTAGTAAAGGGCAAACGCTGGTTGGTGGGGCGCGATTGCCGCGAAACGAGCGAAGCTATTCGCGACGAACTCGTCAAGGGGCTTGAGGAGGGTGGCGCCGAGGTCGTGGATTTGGGGCTTTCGACGACGCCGATGGTCTATTTCTTCACCGCCGAGGAGAATTTCGACGGTTCGGTGATGATCACCGCTTCGCACAATCCGCCGACCGACAACGGGCTTAAGGTGTCGATGCGTACGGCGCTGCCGGTAGGCTACGCGAATGGACTTAGGGAAGTGGAAAGGATCGTCCGTGAATCGACTTGAGTTTTACGTCGAGTGGATGCGCCGCCGTGCGCCGGACTTTTCCGATCTCGCCTTCGCGGTCGATTGCTCGAATGGCATGGCGTCGCTAATCGTTCACGAGCTTTTCCCGGGCGCGATGGCGATCAACGATTCGTTGGACGGTCGGTTTTCGTGCCACAGCCCCAATCCGCTGATGGCGGAGGCGCGCACGGAGCTTTCCGAGTTGGTGGTTCGCGAAAAGCTCGACTGCGGAGTGATATTCGACGGTGATGCGGATCGGGCGATGTTCGTGGACGAGCGCGGCGAATTCGTCCAGCCCGACTATCTGATTCCGACGGTGGCAAAGGCGACCGGGGTCGGCAAGGTGATTCACGACGTGCGCACTTCGCGCGGAGCGATTGAAGAGCTGAAACGAATGGGCTGCGAACCGGTGATGGTTCCGGTCGGGCATGCCTTCGCAAAGCCGATTTTGCGCGAGGTCGGGGCGATTTGCGGCGGCGAACTTGCGGGTCACTACTACTTTGGCGAATTCCACGGGTGCGATTCGGGAGCGCTCGCAGCGCTCAAGATCCTCGGCGAAATCGCCAAGGCGAAGCGCTCGGGAAAGACGTTTTCGGAAATGATGCGTCCGATTTCCGGGGGCTATGCCAACTCGGGCGAACTCAATTTCACCGTCGCCGACAAGGATGCCGCGCTCGCGGCGACGATCGCGGCGGCGAAGACGCTCGGACGCGAAATCTCCCGAAGCGAGATGGACGGCGTGAGAATGGAGTTCGCCGAGGGCTGGATTAACGTCCGCAAATCCAACACCGAGCCGTATCTTCGGTTGATCGTCGAGTGCGATTCCGCTTCGCGCCTCGCGCAATGGACGACGACGCTCGAAGCGGCGATAAAGAATGCTCGTTGATTTCCACGTCCACTCGACGGCGAGCGACGGCACGCTCGCGCCCGCGGAAATCGCACGCCGGGCGAAGAATTTCGCCGCCATTGCGCTTACCGACCACGACAACTGTGACGGCATCGCCGAGTGGCGCGGCATCGCTGGGGTGGAGCTTTCGATCGAACCGGGAAGGGGCTTCGACCGCTTTCATCTCCTGGGGCTTGGAATCGACTCGGGCAATCCCGCGCTTAAGGCGTTTTTAAGGCGTATTCTCGAAGGACGTAACGAGCGCAACGCCCGGATAATCGCGAATTTCTCCCGTCTGGGCATCGATCTCGGGAGCGAAATTGGCGCTTACGCCCACGGCGAGGTGTTGGCAAGGCCGCATTTTGCCGCGTGGCTCGTAAAGCACGGTCGCGCGAAGTCGATCGCCGAGGCGTTCGAAAAATATCTTCTGCCGACTTCGCCGAAGGCGACGCGGTGCTACGAGGAACGCTACCATCCTTCGCAGTCGGAGTCGTTCGAGGTCGTTCACGCCGCCGGCGGGCTCGCGGTCATGGCGCATCCCAAGTATTGGCGTAACGATTGGCGCGAGCGGGGCGCGGATTATCTGGCGGCGGAAGCGGAACTCCGGCGGCTTAAGGACATGGGATTGGACGGAATCGAGGCACTTTATCACGCGAACACGGTCGAGGAAAACATCGGTTTTACGCATCTTGCGGACAGGGTCGGACTACTTAAAACCGCGGGTAGCGATTTCCACGGTGCGAACAAGCCCGAGATCCCGCTCGGCATGGAAGTTTCGGAGAAGTTTATCGCGCCTTTTTTGGCGAGGATTTCGACCGCATTTCCGCGATAGATTATGATATAATTCGCGCAATGACGACGCTTGAGAACATTCGCAACTTCTGCATTATCGCCCATGTCGATCACGGCAAGACGACGCTCTCCGATCGCATCCTCGAGCTCACTCACGCGGTCAGTGCGCGCGAACTCAAGGAACAGACGCTGGACGCGATGGATCTTGAGCGCGAACGCGGCATCACCATCAAATCCCATCCGGTTTCGATGCATTACGAGGCGAAGGACGGAAAGACCTATCTTTTCAATTTACTGGATACGCCCGGTCACGTGGACTTCGCCTACGAGGTCAGTCGTTCGATGGGCGCGTGCGAAGGGGCTTTATTGGTGGTGGATGCCGCGCAGGGAGTTGAGGCGCAAACCGTGGCGAACACATACTTCGCTCAAGACGCGAAGTTGGAAATTGTCCCCGTTTTGAACAAAGTCGATCTTCCCGGCGCCGACGTGAAGGAGGTTTCGCGCGAAGTCGAGGACATCCTCGCCATTCCAATGGACGATCCGCTTCTGGTCAGCGCCAAGACCGGCGTCGGTTGTCCCGAGGTTTTGGAGGCGATCGTCAAGCGCATCCCGCCGCCGGCCACGAAGGGCACCGACGCGCCGCTTCGAGCGTTGGTGTTCGATTCGGTTTTCGACGAGTTCCGTGGAGTCATTACCTACGTGCGAGTGGTGGACGGCTCGATCGCCGCCGGGCAGAACGTGAAATTCATGGGCTCGGGAATTTCGACCACCGTTCACGAGGTAGGAATTTTCTCGCCGACCAAGAAACCGGTGGAGTGGCTTTCGGCGGGAGAGGTCGGCTATATCGTCGGTACGGTCAAGGATCCGAGCGAAATCAAGATCGGAGATACGGTAACCACTTCGCGGCTCGGCGCGGAAGAACCGCTTGACGGTTTCCACGACATCCACCCGACGGTCTTTTGCGGTATCTATCCGATGTCGACCGACGAGTTCCCCAAGGTTTCGCAGGGGCTCGAGAAGCTGCATCTCAACGACTCGGCGTTTACCTTCCACCATGAAAGTTCGCTCGCGCTCGGTTTCGGGTTTCGTTGCGGATTTTTGGGACTTTTGCACATGGAGATTGTGCAGGAGCGGCTTCGTCGCGAATTCGGATTGGACATAATTTCCACTTCCCCGGGCGTCGTTTATCGACTGAAGATGAAGAATGGCGAAGAGCGGGAACTCGACAATCCGCTTCAAATGCCGGACCCGTCGGCATTGGAGACCATTTCGGAGCCGATTTTGAAAGCCCGCATCATCACGCCCTCGGAGTCGATTGGCGACGTGATGCGAATTGTCATGGATCGTCGCGGGCAAGTCGAGGGAACGGAGACTATCGATACCAAGCGAGTAATGCTCCATTGCATGCTACCCCTGAACGAGATACTGATCGATTTCCATGATACATTAAAGAGCGTTAGCCATGGCTATGCTTCGATGGATTACGAGCCAGCCGGCTATCAGGTATCGGATATCGTGAAGATGGACGTTTTGCTTAACGGCGAGACGGTGGATGCTTTCGCGACGATGGTCCACCGCGACAAGGCGCGTGCGCGTGGCTCCCAGATGTGCAAGGCGCTTGCCGATACGATTCCGCCCCATCAGTTCAAGATTCCGGTGCAGGCGGCGATCGGCAAGGAGATTATCGCTCGCGAAGACATTCGCCCGTTCCGCAAGGACGTACTGGCGAAACTTTACGGGGGCGACGTTACGCGCAAGATGAAGGTTTTGGAAAAGCAGAAACGCGGCAAGGCCCGGATGAAGGAGTTCGGCCACGTCAACGTTCCCCAGTCGGCGTTTATCGCCGTCTTAAAGGGAACGATCAAGGAACACTAAAAAGAAACGCCCGGAAAAATCCGGGCGCTTCAGTTCTGACTAAGAAAGAAATCCGTTTACGCTTCGGGTTTCGTTTTCTTCAGACCGAGACCGCGAGATCCTTCTTTCCACTCGCCGCGCTTCTGCAACAAATTCACACGCTCGAAACGCTTCAGAACGTTGCGCTTAGCGGCCATCTTGCCGGAACCTTTTAAAGATGCATGCTGACTCATATTTATTTCCCTTTCAAGGCGCGTATTGTATCATTTTTCATCGTCGGTTGCAACCGGTTCAGGTTCGGCAATCGGCTCTTCGTCGTCGGCCGGAGGGATAAACTGCTTGAAATCCTCGGCAAACGCTTCGATTTTGGCGTTTTTGACGAGATCCATCACGAACTTGGACACGAATTCGTGCTCGTTCTGCTTCTTGAGAAATGCGGTCACCTCGGCGACTTCGGGAATACGACGTATTTCCGAAGTCTTGCAAAGGATGTGGCTCGATTGAACCTTTTCGGGTTCGGCCGGATTGTCTCCCTGGGCTTCGACGGCGGGAATCTTCTTGGTGGTCATGATCAGGTGGTAGCCGAACTGGGTCTTTACCGGCTCGGAAACTTTGCCGACGGGAAGGGCGAAGGCGACGTCTTCGAATTCCTTGACCATTTGCCCGCGAGTGAACTCGCCGAGGTCGCCGCCCTTGGCGGACGACGGACAATCGGAATTATCCTTCGCGAGCTCGGCGAACTTGTCGGCGAGCTTGTCTGCGGGAACGGTGGCGAGCTGGCCCCTGAGCGCGACGATTTTTGCAAGGGCTTCTTTTTCGCTTTCGGCGGCTTTATCGTTGGCGGCTTTGATTTCGCCGATGATTTCTGCGGCCTTGGCCGAGACGTCAACCGCCGACGTCTTGGATAGCTCGTCCTTGATCATTTTGTCGATCAGAATTCCGTTGTCGAACTCGGCGCGGGCGCGCGCCTCTCCGAGCGGGAATTTGGCGAAATATTCGTCCATCGTCTTCGGCGCGTCGGGCATCTTGGCGATCGCGGCGAGAAGTTCGTCTTCGCGCGCCTTGCGCTCCGCGTCGGTAATCTGATAGCCAGCGGCCTTGGCCTTGGCGACGAGCACGTTTTCGACGATGAAGCTTTGAGCGATTTGGTTTTGGGCCATTTGGCGGAAGTATTCCAGCTGATCGGCCGGAACTTTGTCGCCCTGGGCCTTGAGCATCGCCTCGATGTCGGCTTCAACCGCGGCGCGGGTGAGTTCCTTGCCGTCGACCGAAAGCACGACTTCCTGCTTCTCGCATCCGACTACTGCGGCTCCGATCAAGATCGCCGCTCCGAATTGTTTAATGTTCATTTTGCATTTCTCCTTGATTGGAATTTGAAATCAGCCGTATTGCGTTTCTCCGCAATTCGGAGGCGCAATCCGCATGGAATTGATAGAATACACCAATGACCCTTGCCGCGTCAAGTATGATTTGAGGACTTTTTTCTTCGCGGATTCGTTTGAGTGCCGTCGCTACTGGGGCGTCGACGGGAATTGAACGTTCGCCTTTGAGACGAAATGAGCCGTCTTCCGCTTCGATTTGGGGGTCCAAACCCGATAATGCCAGCGATTTTATTTCAAAATCGACGAGTTCTTTCAGCAAGTCCGTGAAACTCGCGTTTTTCCCGAGCGCGGCCAGGCGATCGAGTGCGCTTTCCATTATTTCGTACCAAGCTTTACAATCTTCGCCCGTGGGCGCGAGTCGTTCGCAGACGGTTCGGAAATAGTCCCCGAGCGCCAATTTTCGATAGTCGCCGCGCAGTTCTTCTCGCAGGCGAAGCGGCGCGCACTCGCGCAAAGCGTGCATTTCGCCCTTGGCGCGCGCGTAATAAAGAATCTCGCAAGTGTAGTTGAGGTCGTATTGTCCCAAAAACGCGCTTTTGGGCCTTACCGCGCCTTTGACCACGGTAATTACCTTTCCGTCCGGCGTCAGCCAGCTTACGACATGAGAGGTCCGAGACCAGGGAACGATGCGCAGACAAACGGCGGTTGTCTTCAGCGTTTCACCGGCCATTAGACGATCACTCCCTTTAACTTGTCGTCGCGCGCGTCCATTATGTGTACCTTGACGAGATCTTTGCGCTCAAGCGAACGATCTCGCTGATGATTGACGATTTCGCAGGAGAAGTATTCGCCGGTCCATCCGGTGCAGGTCTTTTGGTCTTCGATTACGACCTCGACTTCCCGGCCGAGGAATTTCTTGACGAACATTCGGCGCTTTTCCTCGGCCACCTTGGAAAGCTCGCGTGCGCGCGCGGCTTTGATTTCATGGGGAATCGCTCCCGGAAGCCCGGCGGCGTAGGTTCCGGGACGCGCGGAAAAGGGGAATACGTGGGCATTGGAAAAAGGCAGGCGATTTAAAAGCCCCAAGGTGGCTCCGTAGTCGGCGTCGGATTCGCCGGGGAAACCGGTCATGAGATCGCAACCGAGCCCGAGCAGCGGAATTCGCTTGAATGTCTTGTTCACGAGGTCGATTACCGATTTTATCGTGTACGGTCGGCGCATCGCGGAGAGAATGCGAGCGGATCCGGACTGGATCGGGAGGTGCAGCATCCTGCAGATATTGGGCTTCTCCACCATGAGTTCCACCAGCTTGGCGGCGACGTCCCCGGGCTCGATCGAACCTACGCGAATCCGGCACGCTGGATCAATGGCGGCGAGCGCGGCGACGAGCTCGTCCAATCGGCGGCTTTGCGAATTGTACTGCGCGAGATTGCACCCGGTTACCACGATTTCATGGTAGCCGGCTTCGACGAATCGCTTCGCCTTGTCGAGCGCTTCTTCGAACGGTGTCGAGCACGAATCGCCGCGGAACTGCGGCACGATGCAAAATGCGCATTTGCAATTGCACCCGTCCTGTACTTTCAGGTAGGCGCGGGCGGTGCGCGTCGGCAGCGGATCGGCGATCGGCGAGTTCTTGAGCTCGAGCGGAGTTTTGAAGGCGGTGCGACGTTTGGTGCATCCCGCGATTACCAGTCGAGTAGTGGGATAGTGCCGCTTCAGATGGTCGATCAGTTTGTCGGTGTCGTGTTCCGCCTTGCGGGTCACCGCGCAACCGCGAACGACGAAAAGGTTGGCTTCGGAATGCTTTTTCGTGAGCGTCCATCCGCGCGCGAGATATTTCGCTTCCATCGCCAGCGCTTCCGCGCGGTTCAATCGGCAGCCGAACGTTTCGAAGCAAACCTTCATATTTGACGGTATTATACCAAAATGCTACAATCTCGGACATGGATAAGTGGAAAATTGCGTTTTTGTTGCCGCTCGTGCTCGGTTGCGTTTCCTCCGGCGAACTCACCCGGAAAACGCCGTATCGTCCGGCGGTTCGCGGATATCAACTGGACGTTTCGCGGTGCAAAGTACCGACGATGGCGACCTTGAAGCGCATCGTGGACATTTTGTCGCGCCTCGATTACAACCAGTTTCAACTCTACACCGAGCACACTTTTGCCTATCCCGGGCACGAGGCGGCCTGGCGCGACGCATCGCCGATGACGCCGAACGAAATCCGCGAGTTGGACGCCTACTGCTCGGCGCGCGGCATCGAGCTCGTTCCCAACCAAAATTCTTTCGGCCATCTCGATCATTGGCTTTCGAAGCCGGAATACAACGACCTCGCCGAGGTTCCGCAAGGCGGGGCGGTGTTCGCGCCGTGGGGCTCGACTATTCGTCGTCCGTCGGCGCTTTGTCCAACCGATCCGCGGTCGATTGGCTTCGTCGCCGGACTCTACGACGCGCTTTTGCCGTGCTTTAAATCGCGTTACTTCAATGTCGGTTGCGACGAGACGCTGGAGCTCATGGACGCGACTAAGTCCAATCGTAGCGCCGCGGCGGTGGCGGAAAAGGGCCCCCATCGCGTCTATCTCGACTTTCTTTTGCAGTTACACGAGCTCGTGAAGGAGCGCGGCCATGTGATGATGTTCTGGGGCGACATCATCGTCAACGCGCCGGAGCTCTTGCCGGAACTGCCGGAGGACTCGATTGCGCTTTGCTGGGGTTACGAGGCGAATCATCCGTTCGACGCGCAAGTCGCCGAATTCGCCAAGGCGAAGCGTCGGTTTTTCCTTTGTCCGGGGACGAGCGCGTGGGGCTCGATTTCTGGGCGCGTTCCCAATATGATCGGCAACATCGACAACGCCTGGAACATCGCCGACAAGTATCGTGCCGAGGGGTTGTTGCTCGCGGATTGGGGCGACGGAGGCCACCCCCAGCCTTGGATCGTTTCCATTCCCGCGCTCGTCTATTTTTCCGCGAAGACCCGTGGCCAAACGTTGTCGCGGGCGGGGATGATCGACGAGATCGACGCGCTTTTGGGCTGCGAGGTCGGCGAGGCGCTTCTCGATTACGGCGAGGTCTATCTCAAGTGCGGCGGCAGAACGGGGAACGCTTCCGAACTTTTCCTTGCGCTCGTAAATGGCGAGGAATACGAACGCGCACCGACGGTTACCGACTTTTCGCTCGCTGCCGCCTTCGCGCAATGGCATGCTGCCGCCGCTAAGGCCAAACTCGAAAACGCGCCGGAGTGGGTGAAGGACGATTTCTCCCTGTTGGATTTGCTTTATCGGGCGGTGGAAACGAGAATGACCGGGAAAATCGAAAAGAACCACCGTGCACGCTTCGAGCCGGAATACCGTCGGCTGTGGCTCAAGCAAAACCGCTTCGGCGGGCTTGAGGAGTCGCTGACCAATCTGTTCGGGCGCTTCTAAGCCCTTTCGTCAGCCCATCGGCGGCAACACGAAGAGCAAGATGAGATTTGCCGCGTTGAAAAGCGCGTGGGTGACGATTGGACACCAAATCGCTCCCGTTCGCTTGTAGAGCGCGCACTGCATCATACCGAACGCGAAAAGCGCGATGAACGCGTTGTCCGGGAACGGCTGGAAAAGGTAGTGTGCCGCCGAGAAGAGCGCCGACGAGAGAATGGCGAGCGACCATTCGCGTTGAGGCCGGTGGACTCGCCAGCAAAGATAACGGAAGAGAAACTCCTCAATCGCCGGGGTGATGCACACGATGTAAGTGCAAAGTCCGAGGAACTTGAGGTTCCAGCCCGCCGAGTTCTTGACGAGGTCGAGGTTCGCCT
This sequence comes from Kiritimatiellia bacterium, assembly GCA_045599445.1. Lineage (GTDB taxonomy): Bacteria > Verrucomicrobiota > Kiritimatiellia > RFP12 > UBA1067 > UBA1067. Next base: position 28,760 of record JAZRWB010000008.1, read on the forward strand.
GATCGGGAAGCTCGATGTCGAAAAACGCGGCGACGATCTGGGTTAGATAGCAAAGTCCGATGGTAATCGCGGTAATCGCGATCCACCAGCCGAGCGTCGTCTTCAGCTTCTTCACGCCTTGGGCTCTTCCTTCGCGCCGTCGGTGCCGCGAATCTTGATGTGGAGTTCGCGAAGCTGCTGTTCGGTTACGTAATTCGGCGCGTTCATCATGAGGTCCTGCGCCTTCTGGTTCATCGGGAAGGCGATGACTTCGCGGATGTTGGGCGTGTCGGTGAGGAGCATTACCATGCGGTCGACGCCCGGCGCGATTCCGCCGTGCGGCGGCGCGCCGAACTGGAACGCGTTATAGAGGCAGCCGAACTTCTGCTGTACGACTTCCTTTGGATAGCCCGCGATCTCGAACGCCTTTTCCATGATGTCGATGCGGTGGTTGCGGATCGCGCCCGAGCTGAGTTCGATGCCGTTGCAGACGACGTCGTACTGATACGCCTCGATCTCCAGCGGCTTCTTGCTCGTCAGCGCCTCCAACCCGCCTTGCGGCATCGAGAAGGGGTTGTGCGAGAAGATGATCTTTCCGGTTTCGGGGTCCTTCTCGTAGAACGGGAAGTCGACAATCCAGCAGAACTTGTAGCAATTGTGCTCGCGGATGTCGTTCGTCATATGATCGGCGATGTCGTTGCGGACAAGCCCCGAGAGCCGATTGCACTCGTCCACGTCCGCGGCCATGAAGAAGAGCGCGTCGCCTTTCTCCATGCCGGCGAGCTTCTTCATTTCTTCGAGCTGGTCGGCGGAGAGGAACTTCGCGATCGGCCCCTTGAGCTCGTCTTCCTTGGTCCAGGAGATGTAGCCGAGACCCTTGCCGCCGTTTTCCTTGACGAACGCCTCGCGCTTGTCGAACCAAGTGCGGGTTTCGACGCCGACGATGCCCTTGACCAAAAGACCTTTGACGAGCCCGCCGTTTTGGACGCAGCTCGCGAACGCCTTGAAGTCCGCCTTCGCGAAGAACTCGGACATATCGAACCATTTGAGCGGGTTGCGAAGATCTGGCTTGTCGGAGCCGTAAACCATCATCGCGTCGCGATACTTGATGCGCGGCCACGGCGCGCTGTTGCAAGTCCACTTCGAGAACTCCTTGAAAGTCGCTCCGACGACGTCTTCGACGACGGCGAAGATCTCGTCTTGCGTTACGTAGCTCATCTCGATATCGAGCTGGTAGAATTCGCCCGGGCTGCGGTCGGCGCGTGCGGCCTCGTCGCGGAAGCACGGCGCGATCTGGAAGTAGCGGTCGAAGCCCGAGACCATCAAAAGCTGCTTGAACATCTGCGGCGCCTGCGGAAGCGCGTAGAACATTCCGCGGTGGATGCGGCTCGGCACTAAGTAGTCGCGCGCGCCCTCGGGCGACGAGGCGGTGAGAATCGGCGTCTGGAATTCGTTGAATCCCTTCTTCCACATTTGCTCGCGCAGGAACTTGATAACCTTCGAGCGGAGAATGATGTTGTTGTGGAGCTTTTCGCGCCGGAGGTCGAGATAGCGGTGCTTAAGCCGAACGTCCTCGCTCTCGTCGGCCTTTTCGTCGGGAACGTAAATCGGGGTTGCCGCGCTCGCCGATTCCATGATAAGCTCGTTCGCCTCGATTTCGATTTCACCGGTCGGCAGATCGGGGTTGATCGTATCGGGCGTACGGAGCTTCACTTCGCCGGTTACGGTAATGACCGATTCGAGGTGGGCCTTTTCGACGAGCGAGAAGAAGCTGCGCGAAGGATGGACTACGACCTGCGTAAGCCCGTAATGGTCGCGGAGGTCCACGAAGAGGATGCCGCCGTGGTCGCGCAGGCGGAACATCCAGCCCGAAATCTTAACCGTCTTGCCCGCGTCCGAGGCGCGGAGTTCGTTGCAAGTGTGTGTACGATAAGGATGCATGATGATTTCTCCAAATTGCCGCGTATTATAGCATAAATTTGATATACTATCCATCGCAATGCATCGCTTTTTAGTGTCAAATGAATTGTTGAAGGAGTCTTCGCCGACGCTGCCGAGGGACGCCGCGAACCATCTTAAGGTCGTGCGCGTCAAGGACGGCGAGGAAATCGAGCTTTTCGATGGACGCGGCTCGTATCGTAGATACGCCTATAACGCCTCTCGGCTTGCCCCCGTCGCTTCCGCTAATTCCATAGCCGCGAGCTCCTTGAAGCTTACGCTTTTCGCCTGCATCACCAAGGGCTCGCGCTGGGATTGGACGCTTGAGAAGGCGACGGAGATTGGGGTGACGCGGATCGTGCCGGTTGTTTCCGAGCGGACGATCGTCCGCGTTTCCGCGTCCGAACGCGCGGCGAAACGCGAGCGGTACATGCGGATTGTCGAAGACGCGGTTCGCCAGTCGGGGTCGTATTGGGCTCCCGAGGTGCTGCCGCCGACCGATTTCGCCGAGGCGGTGAAACTCGCGGAAGCGACGACGGGTTTTGTCGGGGCGCTTATGGAGACGCCGCCGAAGCCGCTCGCCGAAGCCGTTCAGGCGACGAAGAGCCAAAATCTTTCGGTGTTCATCGGGCCCGAGGGAGATTTTACACCGGAAGAGCTCGCGCGGCTTCTCGAAAAGCTAACTCCCGTATCGCTCGGCCCGACAGTGCTGCGCGCCGAAACCGCCTCTATCTACGCCATAAGCGTAATAAAAGCAGTAGCTGCGCGGGCATAGCGTCACTTCGGGACGGATATATCGTTTCTGGTAACACTCGGGTCTAATTATCTCTGCGAGATAATGGCTCAAAGACCCTCGTTCCCAATTCCGGCGCAAACGAGAAACACATCCGTGCGACGTACCGCGCACGCGCCTCCATTAGGTACCCGAAACGACATATCCGTCCCTACGCTCCGCAGCGGTGGCGCTACGCGCCGTAAGCGAATCTTTCCGATTCGCGCAAACAGTTCCAGCCGCCGTGAGGCGACCCGATAGGCGCGGAGGGATGAAGATCGGTTTGGCGCACTTCGCAACGACGGCGTAAAAGGCGGGATGACCCGATTTCGACGCGCCGCCCGATTGCGTCAGCAAGCGGTAAAAGGCCGCGAAAACGATGTCATACCCGACTTTCATGCCGGAAGGTCGGAGCGTATTCGCGACGAACTTAGCGAGAATCAGCGACAAACCGATCTTCATCCCGTAGCGCTTCCTTTTATGATATAATACGCAACATGATGATGCGTATAAAATCGGTGCTGGCGGCAGGATGGGTTTTTGCGGCGCTTCTCGGCTTTGCGGGCGAGCGCACGAGCTTCGATTTCGACTGGAAGTTCAAATACTTCGGTCGAGACGTTCCCGACGTCGGAAGCGCGGTTCCGGAAGCGGCGAAGCCGAACTATAACGAAGCGGATTTCAAGAGCGTGCAACTGCCGCACGACTGGGCGATCGAAAGCCCGTTTCTGGCGGACGAGCCGAACGAAACCGGCAAACTCCCTTGGAACGGCCACGGCTGGTATCGCAAGACTTTTAAGGTGAGCCGCTTCAATCGCGACCACGATCGCTACTTCATCGACTTCGAGGGCGTAATGGCCCAGCCGAAAGTCTACATCAACGGCGAGAAGGCGGGCGAGTGGGCGTACGGCTACGCCTCCTTCCGCATCGACGCGACGCCGTTTCTGAAGGAAGGCGAGAATCTGATCGCGGTCATGGCCTCGAACCGTCCGAGCTCGACGCGCTGGTATCCGGGCGCGGGTGTCTATCGCCACGTGTGGCTCGAAAAGACTGACGTCGTTCACCTCGCCAATTGGGGCGTCTACGTAACGACGCCGGAGATCAAGAGCTCCTCCGCCAAGGTGCGGGTCGTCACCACCGTCGATAACGAGGGAACGCGCGACAAGACGCTTACCGTTACCCAAACCGTCGGCAACAAGACGACTTCGGGCGAGCTCAAGGTTGCCGCCGGCAAGAGCGCGGAGATTGAGCAGTTCCTTACGCTTTCCAATCCGCGGCTTTGGAGCGTCGACGAGCCGAAGCTCTATAAGCTCGAAACCGTCGTCGCCGAAGGCAAGAAGGAAATCGATTCCAAGACCACGGTCTTCGGCGTTCGGACGATTGAGTGGCGGGTCGACGGCTTTTATCTGAACGGCAAGCGTCTGCAACTCAACGGCGTTTGCGAACACCACGACCTCGGGCCTCTCGGCAGCGCCTTCTATCGGCGCGGCTACGAGCGCAAGATTCGCAAGCTCAAGGCGATGGGCTGCAACTCGATTCGCATGACCCACAATCCGCCCGCGCCGGAAGTGCTGGACCTTTGCGATCGTATGGGCATCGTGGTGATCGACGAGCTCTTCGATATCTGGAAGTACCAGAAGTACGACAAGTACAACGGCTACCATCGTTACTGGCCGGAGTGGTGGAAGAAGGATGTCAGGAATTTCGTGCTGCGCGATCGCAACCATCCTTGCGTAATCGCATGGAGCGGCGGTAACGAGATTTCGGAGATTACCGCGCCCGATGGAGTGCAAATTTCCAATGATCTGCGAGCGGAGTTCAAGAAGTACGATACGACTCGTCCCTACACGGTCGGTACCAACGCTTCGCAGGGAATGGACAACGGCTTCCAGAATACCGAGGACGTCTTCGGCTTTAATTACAAGCCCCACCTCTACAAGCGCTTCCACGAGGTCAACCCCAAGAAGCCGCTTTACGGTTCGGAGACGGCTTCGGCCGTGGCGACGCGCGACACCTACTTCTTCCCGATGGGTTGGGGCGGCGGCAGCGGCCAGCAAAACTTCCAAGTCAGCTCTTGGGGAACATCGGCGGTGCCTTGGGGCTATTGGCCAGATACCGAGTTCGCCGCGCAAAAGAACAACTATCCCAAGGTCGCCGGCGAATACGTCTGGACGGGTTTCGACTACATCGGCGAACCCACTCCCTATAATCAAGATCGCTCCAACGCCGGTAACTTCAAGGACTTGCCGGAAGCGGAAATGAAAAAGATGATGGAGCAGCTGGAGAAGACTGGCAACAAGGCGCCGAGTCGCAGCTCCTATTTCGGGATTATCGACCTCGCGGGCTTCCCCAAGGACACCTACTACCTCTATCAAAGCGTCTGGGCGCCCGAGGTCAAGCAGGCGCACATCTTGCCGCACTGGAACTGGAAGGGTCGCGAAGGTCAGGTGACTCCGGTTATGGTGTATTCGAGCGGCGACGAGGCGGAGCTCTTTTTGAACGGCAAGAGCATGGGCGTGAAGAAGCGCGGCGAAGGCGCTCACAGCGAATTCCGTTTCTTCTGGGATAACGTCAAATACGAACCCGGCAAGTTGGAAGTGAAGGTCAGGAAGGGCGGCAAGCCCTGGGCGGAGGCGAAGCGCGTTACCGCCGGCGAAACGGCCTCGATCGTCGCGACCGACGTCGACCGCAAGACGCTGAAGGGCAACGGACGCGATCTCGCCTACATCGAACTTGCGACGGTCGACAAGGACGGCAATATCGTTCCTACCGACTGCCGTGAAGTCGTTTTCAAGGTCGAAGGCGACGCGGCGAAGCTCATCGGCTTTTGCAACGGCAACCCCATCGACTGGACGTGCATGCAGGATATGCGCCAAAAGTTCTTCAACGGCCGAATCGTCGCCGTCTTGCGCGGCGAAAAGGGCGCGAAGGGCAAGGCGACGGTCGTCGTCGGCTCGAAAGGTCTTAAACCGCTCAAACTGGAATTCGAGGTGGAATAATGAAAAAGACAACCGTTCTTGCACTCGCGCTTGCCGCAACCGCTTTGGCGGCGTTTGAAAGTTCGGCGGAGCCGATTCCCTTTCGCGGAGTAGTCGAGGGGTACTACGGTCGCCCTTGGGGAACCGAAGGTCGGCTTTCGCTCCTGAAGTTCATGGGCGAAGTCGGGATGAATACCTTTATTTACGGTCCGAAGGACGATCCTTTCCACCACGGCCGCTGGCGCGATGAATATCCCGCCGATCAAGCCGCCGACTTCAAGAAGCTCCTGGAGGTAGCGAAGAAAAACAAGATTCACTTCTATTGGGCGATTCACTTGGGCGGCGCGTTCGACGGCAGCGAAAAGGACTACGCGGCGCTTTTCAAGAAGTTCGAGGCGATGTACGCACTCGGTTTTCGTGCCTTCGCCGCGTTCTTCGACGACTTCGGCGGCTCCGACGCCGAGGGTCACGCCAAGATTTGCAACCGCATATTGCACGACTTCCTGGAGAAGAAGGGCGATTGCGCACCGCTGATTATGTGCCCCAACGTCTATTGGGGAAATGGCGGCCACGTCTACCAGACGACGCTGGGCGAAAAACTCGATCAGAAGATCAACATTATGTGGACCGGCGCGTGGATTTGCTCGGACATTCGCGCCGATGCGGTCGCGGGAGTCACCAAGGCGTTTCGCCGTCCGCCGTTCATTTGGTGGAACTGGCCGGTGAACGATTATTGCCGCTCCAAGCTGCTCCTCGGCCGCGCTTACGGGTGCGACGACGTGAAGTACGCGGGCTTCGTTTCCAATCCGATGGAGAACTGCGAAGCGAACAAGATCGCGCTTTACGGAGTTGCGAAGTGGGCGCTGAATCCGTCCAGCTTCGATTCCGAAGCGACGTGGAACGAGGCTTTTACAAAGCTTTATTCGCCGAAGGTAGCGGCGGCGATGAAGGTATTTGCGCTTCACAACTCCGACCAAGGCCCGAATGGTCACGGTTATCGTCGCGAGGAGTCGGTTGGCGTTACCGATTGGAAGGCGGAAGTTCAAAAGCTCTACAAGGCCGTAAAGATCCTCAAGGAAGAGCTTCCAAAGGAGAATCCCGCGCTCTATTGGGAGATTGAAGGTTGGCTCGATCACCAAGAATATCAAGCGGCGATTGGCCAGCTCGCCTTTAAGCTTAAAGACGCCAAGAAAGACGCGAAGCGCAAGGAAATCGTAAAGAAGATTATCAAACTCAAGGGCAAGCAGGCCGAAGCCGACGAGCGCCATCGCGAGAAATTCGCGGCGGCGACCTTCGGCGGCGACAAGGGCCATATGCGCTCCCCGATGACCGCGCTCAAGCTCGAAGAGACGATTAAGGGAATTATCTCCTCCGAACTTAACATCAAGGCCGATCCGCCGCGCGCTTTCTCCAAGGCCGCGTCGATTAAAAAGCCGATTGCGTCGCGCGAAGGGAAGTTCGTTCGCTTCCAAAAGATACTCGAGCAGACCAAGGTCGCACCCGGCGAATTCTTCGGTTTCGTCGCGCCGAAGACGGTGAAGGTAAACTACTTCCACGCGAAGTTCGATTCCGCCGAGCCGGCCAAGCGCGGCCGAATCGAGCTTTCCAAGGATTTTGGCAAGACCTGGCAGCCGCTTCAGACCGAAAACAAGGGCAACGACATGCAGTCGCGCCTCAAAGTCGAAGACGGCTGGAACGCCGCGCGCTATATCAACACTTCGTCCGAACCGGTGACCTTGAAGCTTGACGAGTTCAAGTTCGACGTCGATTCCGACGACGAGGTCGTCTTGATGGAAGAATTTGTCAAGTAATTCCCAACCCCCAAGGAGCAACTCACAAAAATGCAAATGATGAAGGCAATCGCCAAGGTCGCGCCCCAGCGCGGCGTTGAACTCGTGGAGAAGCCGATACCCGAAGTCGGGATCAACGACGTTCTCATCAAAATCAAGAAAACCGCGATCTGCGGTACCGACGTCCACATCTACGATTGGAACAGTTGGGCCCAGGAAACGATCAAGCCGCCGCTCACCATCGGCCACGAATACGTGGGCGAGGTCGTCGAGATCGGCTCGAATGTGAAGAGCGTCAAGGTCGGCGAGCGCGTCTCCGGCGAAGGCCACATCGTCTGCGGACATTGCCGCAACTGTCGCGCCGGCCAGCGCCACCTCTGCCCCAACACCAAGGGCGTGGGCGTCAATCGCGATGGCGCGTTCGCGGAATATCTCGCGATTCCCGAAACCAACGTCTGGCACTGCGACCCCTCGATTCCCGACGAACTCTACGCGATCTTCGATCCCTACGGTAACGCGACCCATACCGCGCTCTCCTTCAATATGGTCGGCGAGGACGTCCTCATTACCGGCGCGGGCCCGATCGGTTGTATGGCGGCGGGAATCTGCCGCTTCGTCGGCGCGCGGAACGTGGTCGTCGTGGATATTAACGACTATCGCCTCGGCCTTGCGAAGACGCTCGGCGCGACTCGTACCGTGAATTCCAAGAACGAGAAGCTGACCGACGTCATGAAGGAACTCGGCATGGTTGAGGGCTTCGACATCGGTCTTGAAATGTCCGGCGCGTCGATCTGCCTTAATCAGATGATCGAGACGATGAACTGCGGCGGACGCATCGCGCTTCTCGGCATCCAGGGCTCCGAAACCAAGGTCAATTGGAACCACATCGTCTGGAAGGGCCTCAAGATCAAGGGCATCTACGGACGCGAAATGTTCGAGACTTGGTATAAGATGAGCGCGATGATTCAAGGCGGCCTCGACATCTCGAAGATCATCACCCACCGTTACGACTACACCGATTTCGAGAAGGGTTTCCAGGATATGCTGAGCGGCAAATCCGGGAAGGTAATCCTGAATTGGGAAAAGGCCTAATTTAAAACGAAAGGAAAGTAAGAAATGTACGGTAAATTCCAAGCGTATCTCCAGGAGACGATCGCCGACTTGAAGGCAAAATCGCTTTACAAAAACGAGAAGATCATCGCAACCCCGCAGGGCTCGACGGTGCTCCTCGACAACGGCACCAAGCTCATCAACATGTGCGCGAACAACTACCTCGGTCTCGCGAACCATCCCGAGATCGTCGAGGCCTCGCGCGAGGCGACGGCGAAGTACGGCTACGGCATGGGTTCGGTGCGCTTCATCTGCGGAACGGACACGCTCCACAAGAAGCTCGAGCGCACGGTCGCCGACTTCACCCACATGGACGACTGCATTCTCTTCGGCAGCTGCTTCGACGCGAACGGCGGCGTCTTCGAGGCGCTCCTCACGGCCGAGGACGCGATTATCTCCGACGCCTTGAATCACGCTTCGATCATCGACGGCGTTCGGCTTTGCAAGGCCCAGCGTTATCGCTACGCGAACGGCGACATGGCCGATCTCGAAAAGCAGCTCCAGGCGGCGGACGAGAAGGGCGCGCGCTTCAAACTGATCGCGACCGATGGCGTTTTCTCGATGGATGGCATTATCGCGCCCTTGAAGGAGATCTGCGATCTCGCCGACAAGTACAACGCGCTCGTTCTCGTCGACGATTCGCACGCGGTCGGCGTTCTCGGCGAGACCGGCGCGGGCTCGGTCGAGGATTGCGGCTGCCTCGGTCGCGTCGACATCATCACCGGTACCTTCGGCAAGGCCTTGGGCGGCGCTTCGGGCGGCTACATCGCCGCGCGTCAGGAGATCGTCGACATCCTCCGCCAGAAGGCGCGTCCTTATCTCTTCTCGAACGCGGTTCCGCCGCCGGTTGCCGCCGCCTCGATCAAGGCGATCGAGCTTGCGAAGGGCAACCCGAAGCTCCGCGCGCAGCTCAACGCGAACGCGAAGCAGTTCCGCGAAGGCATGACCAAGCTCGGCTTCGATCTCGTCCCCGGCCACCATCCGATCGTGCCGGTGATGCTCGGCGACGCCGCGGTAGCGGTGAAGATGAGCGACAATCTCTACAAGAACGGCGTCTACGCGACCGCGTTCTTCTATCCCGTCGTGCCGCAGGGCAAGGCGCGTATTCGCACCCAGATGTCCGCCTGCCACACGCCGGAGGAGATCGATTTCGCGATTCAGGCGTTCGCCAAGAGCCGTTAAGCGATGAAGCGGCTCGTCGCGATATTGCTCGTCGGGTTCTTCGGAGTCGTCCACGCGGCGACCCCGAAGAACGTCATTCTTTTCATTGGCGACGGGATGTCCACTCCCCAGCGGATGACTGCCGAGGAGTTCGCGATTAAGGATGGCCGCTCCAAGCTCTTCATCAACCACCTGCCGATGCAGGCGACGACGCGGACTTGCTCGGCGAGTTCGCTCGTAACCGATTCGGCGGCGGCGGCGACGGCGATTGCCTGCGGAACGAAAACCTACAACCACGCTATCGGCGTTGACCCCGACCGCAAGAAGCTCACTTCCTGCGCGGAAGTGGCGAAGGCGAAGGGTCGCAAGGTCGGTATCGTAACTACGGTTACGATCAACCACGCGACTCCCGCCGGCTTCTACGCCCATCGCGCCGATCGTAACGACGGCTATGGAATCGGGCTGGATCTAATCGCCTCGAACTTCGACTTCTTCGCGGGCGGCGGTTGCGATCGCCACGACGACAAGAACCATAAGGAATACAAGGGCGATATCTACGAGCTCGCCAAAAAGAGCGGCTATACGTTCGCCAAGCAAGATCGCAAGGCGTTCGACGCAATGAAGCCGGGAACGAAATCGTGGTACGTTGCTTCGAGCGGAGTTATGCCTTATACCATCGACGCTGACGATTGGAAGGACGTTCCGACGTTGGCGGAGCTGACGGAGAAGGCGCTTAAGATGCTCGAAAACTCGAACGGTTTTTTTTTGATGGTCGAGGCGGGTAAGATCGACTACGCCGGCCACGCCAACGACGCCGCCGCCAACTTGCGCGAAGTGCTCGCGCTCGACGATGCGGTGAAAGTCGCGCTTAAGTACCGCAAAAAGCACCCCGATACCCTGGTTATCGTAACCGGCGACCACGAAACCGGCGGGATGACGATGGGGATGGCGAATACGGGATACGCCTTCTATATGGATCGCCTCGCTTCCCAGAAGCGTTCGGCGGATGCGCTCGGTGCCTACGTAAGCGCCAAGAAGCCCAAGAGTTTCGCCGAGGTGCGGGATTTCATTGCCGAGAATTACGGGCTTTCCGGCAAGGAGCTCGAAAGTGTCGAAAGAGCGTTCGGCGGCGATATGGTTTCGGCGGTAAAGCGGGCGGTCTCGGCGAAGTGCGGCATCGGTTGGACTTCGAATAGCCACACCGCGCTTCCGGTACTTACGACTTCCATCGGGCCGGGCAGCGAGCTTTTTACCGGCTTCATCGACAACACCGACATCTCCAAGACGATAAAGTCGTTCTTCAAGTGAAGAAGCTCCTACCGCTTGCGCTGATCGTTTTGGCGACGATTGCGCTTTTCTTCCTGCCGTCCGTCGAATCGATTGGCGGCGAGAAGGGCGAGCGTGCGATCGGCGAGGTTGTCGCGGTCGATAACGCCGGCGTCGAGAAGCACGGTCTTATCGAATACGGCGCGCAGCGTCTGAAGGTCAAGCTCGCGGACGGCTCGGCGCGCGCGGCGACCAATACCTTGCGCGCCCAGCTCGAACTCGACAAGAAATTCAAGGTCGGCGACCAAGCGCTCGTCGTTATGGGCGAAGAGCCGCTTATTGCGCGCGACCATTGGCGGCTCGGGTGGATGGCGATACTCTTTGCGCTTTTCGCGCTTTTACTCGTCGTCTTCGGCGGCTGGACGGGCGCAAAGGCGCTCTTTAGTTTCGTTTTCAGCTGTCTTGCCGTTTGGAAGATACTCGTGCCGCTTTGTCTAAAAGGATATCCCGCGGGTTGGACGGCGTTTATTACGGTAGCGATTCTTACGGGCGCGATAATGTACTTGGTCGCGGGCTGGACGAAGAAGGGGTTTGCGGCGTTTGCGGGCGCGATGCTCGGCGTCGTCGCCTCGCTCTTTCTCGCCGAGTTCTTTACCTGGACGATGAACGTGAACGGCGCGACGATGCCGTTTGTGCAGACGCTACTTTATTCCGGTTACGAGGTGAACATCGCCGATATTTTCGTCGGGGCGATGATCCTCGCCTCGTCGGGCGCGGTGATGGATTTGGCGATGGACATCGCCGCGGGCGTCGGCGAAGTCGCTCGCCACAATCCGGCTTTGGGCGCGAAGGAGCTTTTTAAGAGCGGCGTTAGGATTGGGCGCAGTGTGGTGGGGACGATGACGACGACTCTCTTGCTCGCCTATTCCGGCGGGTACCTTACTTTGCTTATGGTTTTCGCGGCGCAAGGCACAAGCCCCGTCGACTTCCTCAATTCGACGCTGGTGTCGGCCGAGATGGTGAAGACGCTCGTCGGCAGCTTTGGACTTGTGCTTGTCGCGCCGTTCACCGCGATGGTAAGCGCGAAGGTCTTCGCTCGATAGCAGCGCTGCGGGATGAAGAGCGGTTTTGCGACTATTCTCGCTAAGGTTGTCGTGGATACACTCCAACCTTCCGGCATAAAAGCCGGATATGACATCGATTTCGCGGCCTTTTACCGCTTTCGTTGAAAGCGGGCGGCGCGTCGAAATCGGGTCATCCCGCCTTTTGCGCCGTCGCTGCGAAGTGCGCAAAACCGCTCTTCATCCCTCCGCGCAGTAAGCGAATCTTTCCGATTCGCGCAAATACTTCTCGTCGCCGCAGGCGACCCAACTTTTCCCTTCTAATCAAAAATTATGATAAGTGGTTTGGTTGTTGGCTAAAGAAGCGTACTTTGCTTCGTTGCAAGCGAAGGGGCGGACATGTCGTTTCTGGTACCTAATGAAGGCGCGTGTGCCGTACGTCGCACGGATGCGTTTCTTGTTTGCGCCGGAATTGGGAGCGAGGGTCTTTGAGCTATTATCTCGTAGAGATAATCGGACCCGAGCGTTACCAGAAACGAGCATTCCGTCCCGTAGCGATGCGATAGTATCAGTATCTACTTGCTTCACTCGCTTGGTTTTTGATATACTATCTCCCGTTCACATGGTATGCGGGCGTAGCTCAATGGCAGAGCTCCAGCCTTCCAAGCTGGCTACGAGGGTTCGATTCCCTTCGCCCGCTCCAAAGAACGCCAGAGTGGCGTAATGGCAGCCGCAGCAGACTCAAAATCTGCCGTACGCAAGTACGTGAGGGTTCGAGTCCCTCCTCTGGCACCAATTGGTACCATGCGGATAAAGGTTCAGGAGAGGTGTCCGAGTGGTCGATGGTGCAACCTTGGAAAGGTTGTGTGGGCGTAAGTCCACCGGGGGTTCGAATCCCCCCCTCTCCGCCACTTTAAGGAGCGAAGCGATGAACAAGTATCTCGATTACTTTATGAAGACCTTCCCGTACGAAGGACTTACCTACGATGATGTGACGCTCGTTACCCAGTACGCGGACTTCTTGCCCGACGATACCTCGCTCGAGACGAAGCTGACTTCGCGCACGAAGATGAAGGTTCCCTTTATGTCGGCGGCGATGGACACCGTGACCGAAGCGCCGATGGCGATTGCGATGGCGCTTGCGGGTGGTATCGGTTGCATCCACAAGAATCTCGAAGAAGACGACCAGGCCGCGCAAGTGCGCCTCGTGAAGAAACACCTTAACGGCCTTATTGACGCGCCGGTCTGCTTCCACGCGAACGACGACATCGGTTTTCTGCGGAGCGAGAAGGCGAAGCGCGGCCTTAAGTTCAACGGCTTTCCGGTGCTCGACGACGACGACCGGCTCGTCGGTATGATTACCTCCTCCGACATGCGCTTCGCGCCGATGAACGCCGCGAAATTGCGCGACGTCATGCAAAAGACGCTCCTGACCGCGAAAGTCGGAACCACCCTCAAGAAGGCCTACGACATCATGCGCGCGAACAAGATCGGCAAGCTGCCGGTCGTCGACAAGGCGGGGCGCGTCGTCGGGCTTTATTCCTTTACCGACGTTCGTCGCATCGTCGAGAACTCGGAAAGCTCCTACAATCTCGACTCGAAGTTCCGGCTGCGCGTCGCGGCGTCGGTCTCCGGCGGGCGCGGCGACATTTCGCGCATGGAGAAGCTCGCCGAGGCGGGAGTGGACGTCGTTGTCGTCGACTCCGCCCATGGCCACTCGAAGGGCATTATGGAGATGACGAAGTACATCTCGCGCCACTTCCCGAAGGTGGACGTGATCGCCGGCAACATCGCCACCGGCGAGGCGGCGAAGGATCTCGCGAAAGCCGGCGCCCACGCGGTCAAGGTCGGCATCGGCCCCGGTTCGATTTGCACGACTCGCGTCGTTTGCGGCGTCGGGATTCCCCAGCTTACCGCCGTCTATTCGGCGGCGAAAGCGCTGCGCGGGAGCGGCGTCGCGGTAATCGCCGATGGTGGAATCAAGCTTTCGGGCGATGTTCCGAAGGCGCTCGCCGCCGGCGCCGATTCGGTTATGCTCGGCTCGGTGCTCGCCGGAACCGAGGAGTCTCCGGGCGAGAAGATTTATTCCAACGGTCGTCAATACGTCGTTTATCGCGGCATGGGCTCGATGGCAGCGCTGAAGAACGGCAAGGGCAGTCGCGCGCGCTACTTCCAGGATAACGAGAGCGATGACGATCTCGTTCCGCAGGGTATCGAGGGAATGGTTCCCTATTCCGGCCATGTGAAGAGCATTATGACCCAGTTCTGCGGCGGGCTTCGCGCTTCGCTCGGATACTGCGGCGCGCGGAACATTAAGGAACTCCACGAGAAGGGGCGGTTTTATCGGGTTACGGCGGCGGGGTTGCGCGAGGCGCGCCCCCACGATATCACGATTACCAAGGAAGCGCCCAACTACCGCACCTAAGCGAATCTTTTCGATTCGCGCAAATAGTTCCCGCCGCCGTGAGGCGGCCCAGTGCGCTACCCTCTTGACAGGATGTGCGACGATATGCTATTGTTCGCGATATAGTAATTTAGGGTAAGCGTGCCCTGAGCTGCGAAAATGGAGGAATGTGATCTTTATGCCGCCGATTGAAACAATAGCAAGCCCGAGTAGGAATCAAATCAAGATTCAAGTCCCGAAAGAGTATGCTTCGTGCTCTTTTCAGGTGATTCTTGTTCCTTTGGCGGGGAATGGGGTTGCTACTCGTGAGGTCAGCAGTCGGCGCACGTCACGGAAATCATTTGTTGATTATCTTCTGTCCTGTCCTAAGCTTGACGAGGGCGAGGAGCTGGATGTTTCACGCGATCAGTCGGATTTTGGACGGGAGGTAGATTTGTGAAATATCTCCTTGATACATGCGTCGTTAGCGAACTGGTTAAAAAGAAACCTCAACTGTCGGTTGTGCGCTGGTTGCAGGCGCAAGATTCTGCGGATTTATTCATTTCGTGTATGACCATTGGCGAACTTGAAAAAGGCATTACCAAGCGCGGTGGTGATGCGCGGGCGAAGGAATTGAAATCTTGGCTGTTAGGAATTTTACGGACTTATGGTGGGCGTGTTATTCCTGTCTCAATGACGATAGCACGGGAATGGGGGCGGATTTGTGGTGAGAATGAGCGACTCGGTCATCCGCGCCCGATGGTTGATTCTGTGATAGCCGCCACGGCTTCGGTGGAAAAGATGGCGCTTGTAACCCGCAATGTCAATGATTTTGTATGCTTTAATGTTTCTGTATTTAATCCATTTAATTAAAATATGAACACCAACACCAATGTTAATCGCGAGAAGATCGATTACACAAAATGGTAGCAGAATCTTTTTGCTGGGCAGACAATTGACGAAATTGCCGTGCAAGCGCGAAATATTGGACAAAAGCAACGCAGTTCCGTTTAACCCCATGATTTGAACTTGAATATGAACGTTAAGTAAGAAGGAGCGGTTTCCCGCTCCTTCTTGTTTTGCCACGAAACGCGCGAAATGCGCGAAAGCCGTCGCCGTAAAACCGTGTTTGACAAGCCGAGCGACATTTTGCTACTATTCGTGATAGTAATTTGGGGTAAGTGTGCCCTTAGGCTAAAGAAAATGACGTGGTGTGAGTGTTGACAATCCGAACCGAAGTTGGTAGAATGCGAACTAGAAAGTTGTTTAGTTAAAAGAAAGATGCCGATTACTATAAATTTGCCGCCGCAAATGGCAGAAGAGGCGAAGGGTTACGCGACCCTTCAGGGGACTACATTGGAACAGATCTTCTTGAATTGCCTTAAGAAAGAGCTGTCTAGTGCACAAACCAGAAAAAATCGTGTTGCTCAGTTCCGTACGCTACTGATGAGCCAGACAAAACCTACTGGAGCCCCTTATAAGTTCCGTCGCCAGGATGCGTATGAGGAGGTTCTTGGTTGAAGCGCTTTTTAGATACCAATGTTTTGGTTTATGCCGCTGACATGCGTGATGAGGTCAAGCGTGCGAAAGCGATTTCAATCGTCGAGACGGCATTGCTTGGATTTGTTCATTCCGCGATTTCTGTACAGACGCTTTCTGAGTTTGTTAATGTTGCATT
>JAZRWB010000009.1:0-11967 GCA_045599445.1 Kiritimatiellia bacterium
TGGCGCAAGACGGATATTCGCCGCTTGCGACAATCTCCAAGACGAGGAAAACGCCTGGTTGAACGCATTTTACGACGCTATTGATCGCTTACCTCCGGCGGAAATAACTATTGTACGCGCGTTGATGTGCGACTTCCGTTCTGGCTGGTTCGCGAAGAAGGACAGCAAGGCCACGCTGGAAAACGTTCGGGTAACGTCGACGTTGCTCGGCGAGGGCGACCACGTCTACCTCGACAACGGCGAGTAATTAGTTGGAGTTGGAGTGGGTAGTTGGAGTTGTTTCTCCAACCGCCCCTCCAACTCTTTTTACTTTATTTCCTCAACGCCGCCTGCGCCGCCGCAAGGCGTGCGATCGGCACGCGGAACGGCGAGCAGCTCACATAGTCGAGACCGAGCTTGTGGCAGAATTCGACCGAGGTCGGATCGCCTCCGTGCTCGCCGCAGATGCCGCAGTGGAGTTTCGGGCGAACGCCCTTTCCGAGCTTGATCGCCATCTCCATCAGCTTTCCGACGCCGCTTTGGTCGAGCTTCGCGAAAGGATCGTTCTCGAATATCTTCTTGTCGTAGTAGGCGGCGAGGAACTTGCCCGCGTCATCGCGCGAGAATCCGTACGTCATCTGCGTAAGGTCGTTCGTGCCGAAGCAGAAGAACTGCGCCTCTTCGGCGATCTGGTCGGCGGTCAAGGCCGCGCGCGGAATCTCGATCATCGTACCTACCTTGTAGGCGATGTTGACGTCGGCGTGGGCGAGCTCTTCGTTCGCGGTCTTGACGACGATGTCCTTGACGTATTTAAGTTCCTTCGCGTCTCCCGTAAGGGGAATCATAATCTCCGGCTTCACCGTCCAAGTGCGGTGGGCCTTTTGGACCTTCACCGCCGCGCGGATAACCGCCGTCGTCTGCATACGGGCGATTTCCGGATAGGTGACGCAAAGCCGGCACCCGCGATGGCCCATCATCGGGTTGAACTCCTTCAACGAATCGACGAGGTCTTCAATCGCGGCGACCGACTTGTGCTGGGCCTTGGCGAGAAGCTTGATCTCGTCCTCGGAGTGCGGCACGAATTCGTGAAGCGGCGGATCGAGGAAGCGAATGGTGACGGGCTTGCCTTCGAGCGCCTCGAAAAGCTGTTCGAAGTCGTCTTGCTGATACGGCAGAATCTTCGCGAGCGCGAGCTCGCGTTCCTCGACGGTATCCGCGCAAATCATCTCGCGGAACGCCGCAATGCGGTCGGCCTCGAAGAACATGTGCTCCGTACGGCAAAGCCCGATGCCCTCCGCGCCGAGTTCGCGCGCCTTGCGGGCGTCGCGCGGCGTGTCGGCGTTGGTGCGAACGTGGAGACGGCGGAACTTGTCCGCCCAGTTCATGATGCGGCCGAACTCGCCCGCAATCGTCGCGTCCACGGTCGGAATAACGCCGTCGTAGATGTAGCCAGTTGAGCCGTCGATCGAAAGCCAATCGCCTTCCTTGAAGACCTTGCCGCCGACGGTGAAGCGCTTGTGCTCCTCGTCCATCTGAATCTCCTGGCAGCCCGAAACGCAGCACTCGCCCATGCCGCGCGCCACCACCGCCGCGTGGCTGGTCATGCCGCCGCGCACCGTGAGGATGCCCTCGGCCGCCTTCATGCCCTCGATGTCCTCGGGCGAAGTTTCGAGACGGACGAGCACGGTCTTTTCGCCGTTCTCCTTCCACGCTTTCGCGTCCGCCGCCGAAAAGACGATCTTACCGCAAGCCGCGCCCGGGCTCGCCGCAAGTCCGCGCCCCACCGGCGTCGCCTTCTTGAGCGCGACCGCGTCGAACTGCGGGTGAAGCAGCGTATCGAGGTTGCGCGGATCGATCATGAGAACCGCCTCTTCCTCGGTGCGCATGCCCTCGTCCACGAGATCGCAGGCGATCTTCAACGCCGCCTTCGCCGTGCGCTTGCCGTTGCGGGTCTGGAGCATGAAGAGCTTCTGGTTCTCGATCGTGAACTCCATGTCCTGCATATCGCGATAGTGCTCTTCGAGCGTGTCGCAGATCTTCTGGAACTGCTTGAAGCACTTGGGCATCACCTCGGCCATCTTCGCAATCGGCATCGGAGTTCTGACGCCGGCGACGACGTCTTCGCCCTGGGCGTTCATCAAGAACTCGCCCATCAGCTTCTTCTCGCCGGTCGCCGGGTCGCGGGTGAAGGCGACGCCCGTACCCGAGTTGTCGTTCAGATTGCCGAACGCCATCATCTGGACGTTCACCGCCGTTCCCCAGCTGTAGGGGATGTCGTTGTCGCGACGATAGACGTTGGCGCGCGGGTTGTCCCAACTGCGGAACACCGCCTTGATCGCCTCGAAGAGCTGTTCCTTCGCATCGGTAGGAAATTCGCGGCCGATCTTCGCCTTGTATTCCTTCTTGAACTGCCCCGCGAGTTCCTTCAAATCCTTCGCCGTAAGATCGACGTCGAGCTTGACGCCCTTCTTCGCCTTCATGTCGTCGATCAGCTTCTCGAAGTATTTCTTGCCGACTTCCATGACGACGTCGGAGAACATCTGGATGAAGCGACGGTAGCAGTCCCACGCCCAACGCGGATTCTTCGTCTGCTTGGCGAGCGTTTCGACGACCTTTTCGTTAAGGCCGAGGTTGAGAATCGTGTCCATCATACCCGGCATCGACGCGCGCGCGCCCGAACGCACCGAGACGAGGAGCGGATTCTTGGTGTCGCCGAACTTCTTGCCCGAGGACTTTTCGAGCTTGGCGATGTATTCGAGAACTTGCTTTTCGATGTCCGGCGCGATCTTCTTGCCGTCGTCGTAGTAGCGGGTGCACGCCTCGGTCGAGATCGTGAATCCCTGCGGCACGGGCAGCCCCAGCCCCGCCATTTCCGCGAGGTTCGCGCCCTTACCGCCCAAGAGCTCGCGCATGTTGGCGTTGCCCTCGGTCTGTCCGTCTCCGAAGAAGTAAACGTACTTCTTCATTTCCTTCTTTTCCTTCATTTTCATTACCTCTTTTTCTTTCTTCTTTTCTTCTTGTGTCTTGGCTTGTAAGCTTACATGTTGCCGATCACGGCCTTGATGCGCCGCACGCCGGCCGAGGACGACTGTTCCTTCTGAATCTTAAAGGACCCGAGCTCGCTCGTGTTCTTGACGTGCGGCCCGCAGCAAATCTCCTTCGAGACCTCGCCGATCGTGTAGAGCGAAACCTGATCGCCGTACTTCGAACCGAAAAGCGCCATCGCGCCCTCCTGCTTCGCCTCTTCGACGGTGGTCATCTTCTTCGTGACCTCGATGCCGTCCTTGATCCAGCCGTTGACGAGCTTTTCGACCTCGGCGATTTGCGCGTCCGTCATCTTCTCCGGCCAGGTGAAGTCAAAGCGCAGACGTTCGGCGGTGATGTTCGAGCCCTTCTGGTTCGCGGTCGGCCCGAGAACCTTGTGCAAGGCCGCGTGCAGGAGGTGGGTCGCCGTGTGCATGCGCGTCACCACTTCGCTGTTGTCCTGAAGCCCCGCCTTGAAGGAGCCGGCCGACGTCGTACGGGAGAGCTCCTGATGCTTCTTGTTCGCTTCCTCGAAACCCGCCTTGTCGACGGTAAGTCCCGCCTTCTCCGCCATCTCCAGCGTCATCTCGAACGGGAAGCCGAAGGTGTCGTAGAGCTTGAACGCGGTCTTGCCGCTGATTTCCGTCTGGTTGTGGAGCTTCAGCTGCTCGGCGACCTTGTTGAACATCGCCTCGCCCTTGTCGAGCGTCTGATTGAAGCGGTTTTCCTCGGCTTCGAGGTCGAGCTTGCACGTCGCGAGATTTTCCTTGAGCTCGGGGTAGACTTCGGCGTACTTCTCGCAGATGACCTCGGCGAGCTTGACCGTAAAGCCCGGCTCGATCCCCAGCATGCGGGCGTAGCGAACCGCGCGACGAATCAGCCGACGCAAAACGTAATTCGCGCCCACGTTGCCCGGCTTCACGCCGCCCTTGGGGTCGCAGAGAATGAAAGTCGCCGTACGCATGTGGTCGGCGATAATGCGCTTGGCGCGAAGCGCGTCTTCGCAATCGAGCTTCTTCATCGACTCGATCACGTCCATGATGGGCTTGAAAATCTCGGTGTCGTACACGGTCGGAGCGCCGCTCATCATGCAAATCGTGCGCTCGACGCCCATCCCCGTATCGACGTTGTGGCGACCGAGCGGGACGAACTCGCCCGCTTCGTTCTTGTTGTACTGCATGAACACGTCGTTCCAAATCTCGATGTACTTCCCGCAGTGGCAACCGGGGCGGCAAGCGTCCGAGCACTTCGGCTTACCCGTGGCGATGAACATTTCGGTATCGGGACCGCACGGGCCCGTCGTCCCCGCCGGCCCCCACCAGTTGTCCTCGCGCGGAAGCCGGAAGATGCGCTCGTCGGGAATCCCGAGCGACTTCCAGATTTCCACCGCTTCCTCGTCGGCGGGAATTCCGTCTTCGCCCTTGAAAACCGTGACGTTCAGCTGTTCGGGCTTAAATCCGAGCTTCTCGGTCAGAAACTCGTAGCTCCACGAAATCGCCTCTTTTTTGAAGTAATCGTTGAGCGACCAGTTGCCGAGCATCTCGAAGAACGTAAGATGGGCCGCGTCGCCGACTTCGTCGATATCGCCGGTGCGGACGCATTTTTGGACGTCGGTAAGGCGCGTTCCCGCAGGATGGGGAATCTCTCCCATCAAATACGGAACGAGCGGATGCATGCCCGCAGTGGTAAAGAGCACCGTCGGATCGTTCTCGGGAATTACCGACGCGCCGGGGATGATTTTATGACCCTTGGATTCGAAAAACTTAAGATAAAGATCGCGGAGTTCGTCCGCAGTCAACTGTTTCATTTCGCTATTTCCTCTTTCGCGCGCGTATTTTACCAAAATTTCGTCGTTTTGGCTATGCGCGTTTCGGCTTTTTCGCCTTCAGTTCCTTAATCTGATCGCGCAGAAACGCGGCGCGTTCGAATTCGAGATTGTCCGCCGCCTCGAGCATATCCCGCGTAAGCTCTTCGAGCAGCGTCCGCGAATCGGTTTCGGACGGGGTAATGCGCACCTCGGAGCGCTTGCCGTTCGTTTTGAAGACGTAGGCGGATTCGTTGATCGCGCGCTTCACCGAACGCGGAACAAGATGGTGCGCCCGGTTGTAGGCGGTCTGCCGCTCGCGGTGGTCCTCGGTAATCGTCAAAAACTCGCGAATAGCGTCGGTAAGATGGTCGGCGTAGAGGATTACCCGTCCGTGGACGTGCCGCGCCGCCCGCCCCGCCGTCTGCAAAAGCGAGGTCGTCGAACGCAAAAAGCCCTCCTTGTCGGCGTCGAGGATCGCCACCAACGCGACCTCGGGAAGATCCAGCCCTTCGCGCAGGAGATTGATTCCGACCAGGACGTCGAACTCGCCTTTGCGCAAGCGCTGCAATATCGCCACGCGCTCGATGGCGTCGATGTCGCTGTGCAGATACTCGACCCGAATTCCGGTCTCGCGCAAGTATTGCGTCAAATCCTCGGCGCTCCGCTTGGTAAGGGTCGTTACGAATACGCGGTCGCCCTTCTTCACCGTCCGATCGATCTCGCCGATCAAATCGTCGATCTGGTGCGCGAGCGGACGCACTTCCGCCGCCGGATCCAGAAGTCCGGTCGGCCGAATCACCTGCCGAGCGACGGTTTTCGCCTCTTTAAGCTCGTATTCGCCGGGCGTCGCCGAAACGTAGATAACGTCGCCGACCTTGGCGTTGAACTCCTCGAAGGTAAGCGGGCGATTGTCCTTCGCGCTCGGCAATCTAAAGCCGAAATCGACGAGCTTCGTCTTGCGCGCCTGGTCGCCGTTGTACATCGCCCGAATCTGCGGCACCGAGGCGTGACTTTCGTCGATGATGGTCAGAAAATCCTTCGGGAAGTAGTCGATCAGACACTCCGGCGCGCTGCCCGGCGCGCGTCCGGAAAGCGGACGGGAATAGTTTTCGATGCCGTTGCAGTAACCGAGCTCGCGCATCATTTCGAGGTCGTATTCCGTGCGCTCCTTGAGTCGTTGCGCCTCCAAGAGCTTGCCTTTCGCGGCGAAGAACTTGAGTCGCTCGTCAAGCTCCGCTTCGATTCGCGCAAACGCCGCCTCGAAGCGATTCTTGCCCATTACGAACTGCTTCGCCGGCGTCACCACCGCCGCCGGCATCTTCACTCCGCGCTTTCCGGTCAGCGGATCGAGCTCGGAAATGCCGTCGATTTCGTCGCCGAAGAACTCCACCCGAATCGCCTTCGTCTCGTAGGCGGGGAAGATGTCGAGAACGTCGCCGCGCGCGCGAAAAGTCCCCGGCGCGAAATCGAAGTCGTTTCTGACGTACTGCGCCTCCACGAGGCGCGCAATCAATTGCGAACGCGAAATCGCCTCGCCGACCTTGAAGCCGACCGCGAGGTCGCGATATTCGTCGGATTCGCCAAGCCCGTAAATGCAACTCACCGAGGCGACCACGATTACGTCGCGCCGCGCAATGAGCGCGTTGGTGGCGGCGAGCCGGTAGCGCTCGATTTCCTCGTTGATCGCCGCGTCCTTCTCGATGTAGGTGTCGGTCTGCGGAATATAGGCCTCGGGCTGGTAATAATCGTAATAGGAGATGAAGTATTCGATCGCGTTCTCCGGAAAGAACTCCTTGAGTTCGGCGAAGAGCTGGGCGGCGAGAGTCTTGTTGTGGGAGAGAATCAGCGTCGGGCGATTGACCTTGGCGATGAGATTCGCCATCGTGAACGTCTTGCCCGATCCGGTTACGCCCTGCAAAACCTGTCGCCGCTCGCCGCGCGCAAGGCCTTCGCAAAGCGCGGCGATCGCCTCCGGCTGATCGCCGGTCGGTTTGAACTTCGACTTAAGCTTGAACAAGATTTCGCAGATACCGCCCGTAGGAGGATTTGCCGTACGCGTCGGCGAGGGAGCGCAACTTGCGCGAGTCGATCCAACCCCGCGTCCAGGCGATTTCCTCGATGCAACTCATCTGCAATCCCTGACGGTCGACGATCGCCCGAACGAAATTCGTGGCGTCCGCGAGCGACTGGTGGGTTCCCGTATCGAGCCACGCGATTCCGCGCGACATGACCTCGACCTCGAGCTCGCCGCGCGCGAGATATTCGCGATTGATGTCGGTAATCTCGTACTCGCCGCGAGGCGAGGGCTTCAGCTCGGAGGCGATTTTCACGACCGAATTGGGGTAGAAGTAAAGCCCCACCACCGCGTAATTGGATTTCGGATGCTCGGGCTTTTCCTCCAAGGAACGAACCTTGCCGGAAGCGTCGAACTCGACGACGCCGTAGCGTTCGGGATCCGCCACCCGGTAACCAAAGACGGTTGGCGTCGTCTTCGCGCTTACCTCGCGCAGCATCCGCGGAAGATCGGCGCCGTAAAAGATATTGTCGCCCAAGACGAGACAAACGTCGTCTTCGCCAATGAACTCCTTGCCCAAAACGAACGCCTGCGCAAGTCCGTTCGGCGTCTCCTGAACTTTGTAGGAGAACTTCATGCCGTAGTCCGAACCGTCGCCCAAAAGCCGCTCGAACATCGGCAAATCGAGCGGAGTGGAGATTATGAGAACCTCGCGAATGTCCGCGAGCATCAGCGTGGAAAGCGGATAGAAGATCATCGGCTTGTCGTACACCGGCAACAGCTGCTTGGAGACGACGCGGGTAAGCGGATGCAATCTGGAGCCGGAACCTCCGGCGAGAATTATTCCCTTTCGCATAAAGTCACTTTCCTTTCGCTGGCATTGTCTCGCCGGTGAATTGCCCGGCGACCGGAATCGCCGCGGCTTCGACGTGGTGGACGAAGAAAAGAAACGGACGATTGAACACCAATTTGCGCGTATCGGCGTCGATGTTCACTCGATCGGCCGAGGCTTTCTCGATTAGCGGCGACTCGCCCGCGCCGTTCTCCTTCAACTCGAAAACGACCCATTGCCGATAGGTGCGCGGACGGGCCTCGCCGCAGATGCCCGTAAGCGGCCTGAGCGGAATCTGAAAATACTCCATTATCGGCAAAAGCTCGTGCCGGGATTCGATTCGGAACTTCGGCAGCACAATCGCGCAATTTCCGCTGCGAAAGCCATCTCCGCTTTTGGAGCCGAAAACGGCGAAGAGTTCGTTAATCGAAGTCGACGAAAGCGCTCTGCGAACGTCCATCATCGTCGCACCTGTCTTGGGCATCAGCGCGTAGAAGTTCGCTCCGCCCTTGAGCGGTAATTTAAGCGCCACGAACTTGTCGGTATCCCAGGTGTCGACTTTCCTGACGTCGGCCATGAAATCGATCTTGCGCAAGCTCCCGTCCGGCGAAACGAAATCAAGCGTTCGAGTGTTCGCCGTCGGAAACGACTCGAGCCAGGATACCGACGACGAATTGAGATCGTAAAACGAGTATTGGCTCGATTTTTCGCCGGCCGGCGGCAACTCGAAGTTCTCCATCTCGCCTTCCATCGTCGACCGAAACCACGCCGTGCCTCCGCGAGCGGGATGGGAGCGCACGACCTCGGCGCCGTAGACCCGTTCGAGGTGTTGGCGAAGCGCCGGTTGCGCCTTTTCGATCGCCGACACCGAAAATCCGCGCGCGGCAACGAATTTGAAGCCGTTGGTGTTGGCGGAAAGTCCTTCGAGCATCGGCGAGTACGTGCTTTCCAAATCGATCGTAACCCCTAGCATCTCCGATACGTTCGCCTTCGGAATGGTCGGCAGCGACTCCGCCACCAGCGCGCAATCGATCTCGAACGAAGCGGGAGAAAACACGATGCTTCGAGGATCCGAAACCGGAAACGTCCGGTTGAAGGCGTCGGCTTCAAAACCGAGCGTGCGCCCGGCGAAGGCGACCACCGGCATCAGCAAAAAAACCGCAACCATCGAACGCTTCACCATTTTTCACCTCCCAATGGCCAGTCGAGCGGCCAAACGCTCGGGTAATTCGGCCTTGCGAATCCGCTCCTGCGCCGCCACGACGTCGTACTCCAACCGTCGAAACGCGAGAGCCCTGCTCTTCGGATCGTAAGTGACGTACGCCGCGCGCGGATCGCCGTCGCGCGGCTGACCCACGCTACCGACGTTGACGAAATACTTGCGACCGAGATGCAAGGTGTATTCGCCCGCGTCAATCCGATAAACCGCCGAAAGCTGCTTTTCGTAAATCAGCGGACAATGGGTGTGGCCGTGGAAGCACAGCGGCGTCATTTGATGGGCGAAATGGGCCTCCGCCTGCAAGTGGTCGAAAACGTAACCGAAGGACTCCGGCGAATCCATCGTCGCGTGCACGAGCGTAATTCCCATGGTGGTCTTCACGAACGGCAAATCGCGCAGAAAATAAATGTCGTCGACCGTCAGCTGCTTGCGCGTCCACTCGATTACCGCGGCCGCATGCGGGTTGAAATCGGCGAGATTCTGGCGCGAGGAAACGTAGTGGTCGTGATTTCCCATAACCACCGGACATCCGAGATCGCGAACGATCTTCAGGCACTCCCGCGGACAGGCGTTGTAGCCGACGACGTCGCCGGTGCAGAGAAAATCCGTAACCCCTTGCGCCCGACAATCGTCCAAAACCGCGTTCAACGCGTCGAGATTGGCGTGTATGTCCCCTAATATGGCGAACCGCTTGTCCATCAGCCCTTGCGCAGAATCGCGCCCGCGAGCGCGACGTCGTCAGGAGTCGTGATTTTGAAATTCGGCTTCAGGTACTCGAATATCTTGACTTGCCCGCCGGCGAGCTCGACCGCCTGACAGTCGTCGGTCACCTCGACGGACGGCTTTAGCGCGGCGTAGGCGTCGGAAATCGCCTTGAACTGGAAGGCCTGGGGAGTCTGCACCGTCCAGAGCTGGCTGCGATCCACGGTCGAATCCACCGCCGACCCCTTCGCGCATTTCTTGACCGTGTCGGTCATCGGGCGACCCGCGGTCACCGCCGGATAACGCTTTACGAGTTTCATCAGCTCCGCGATCAGCGTCGCGGTCACGCACGGACGCGCGCCGTCGTGAATCACCACGTATTTCGTGTCCGCTTCGCACGCCGCAAGCCCCGCCTGCACCGATTCCTGGCGTTTCGAGCCGCCGGCGACGATGGCGCGGAGCTTGGCGATTCCGAACATCTTCGCCACCGCTTTCGCCGCCTGCAACTGGTCTTTGCGAACGACGACGACGATTCGATCGATCTCCGGCGAATGCTCGAACGCGAGCAAGCTCCAGGCGATAACCGGCTTGTCGATTAGACTCAAGAACGCCTTGTCGACCCCTCCGCCCATTCGAGCGGACTTGCCGGCGGCGACGATGATTGCAGTAGTCATAGCGCATTCCTCCCGCAACATTTCTTGTATTTCTTACCCGAACCACAAGGACACGGATCGTTGCGCCCGACCGCGGGGCGGGCCGCCGGAGGACGCATCGGCTCGATCGCCGCGCTCTTCGCCGCCGGCGGACGGCTCATCATGCTCTGGAAGATGTCGCCAATCGACTTCGCGCCGACGTTCGGCGCGCCCTCCGCCTTCGGCCCTGACGATTGCGACGAAGCGGAATCGAACTCTCCCGCGTTGGTACGCGAGCGCGCGAGCAAGTTGTACATCGCCTGCAACCGCGAAGCGGTGGCGCTTCGAAACTCCGCCGAGACGACCTTCGTCTTCACGGTCGTCATCAGCGTCTCGAACATTTCGAACGCCTCCTTCTTGTATTCGACGAGCGGATCGCGCTGACCGTAGGCGCGCAAATTGACGCCAGTACGAAGATCGTCCATCGCCCGAAGGAAATCCTGCCACTCGCGATCGATTACCTGCAAAAACACCGCTCGCTCCATGTACGGCAGCATCGCCGGATCCTCGCCCGAGCATTTCGTCTCGTACGCTTCCTCGACCCGCTTCATCACGAACTCGCCGGCCTTGTCCGGAGCGCCCATGAACGGACGGACATCGTCCTCGGTAATGGTAATCGGGAAGGTAACGCCGAGCCAATTCATGAAATCGGCGAGACTGCCGTCCTTTTCGTCGAAGAGATACCGCTCCGCCTGGGTGAGCACGAGGTCGTTCATCACGTCGAGCACAAGGTTGTGCACCGTCTCGGCGTCGCCGGTCAGCACCCTGCCGCGCAATTCATAGACGACCGAGCGCTGCTTGTTCATAACGTCGTCGTATTCGAGCGTGCGTTTGCGAACCGCGAAATGCTGCTGCTCGACTCGGCGCTGGGCGGTCTCGACCGAGCGATTGAGCCACTTGTGCTCCATCACCTCGCCCTCCTTGAGCCCCAACCGCTGCATGATGCCGGCGATGCGCTGCGACCCGAACAGGCGCATCAGCTGGTCTTCGAGCGAAATGAAGAACTGGGAGCTGCCCGGATCGCCCTGACGCGAGCAACGACCGCGAAGCTGACGGTCGATGCGCCGCGACTCGTGACGTTCGGAACCGATGACGTGGAGTCCGCCAAGTTCGGTCACTCCCTCGCCGAGCTTGATGTCCGTGCCGCGACCGGCCATGTTGGTCGCGATCGTGACTCCGCCGCGCTGACCCGCGAGCGCGACAATCTCCGCTTCGCGCGCGTGATTCTTCGCGTTCAGGACTTCATGGGGGATGTGCGCGAGCTTGAGCATGCGCGAAAGGACTTCCGAGGTGTCGACCGTAACCGTGCCGAGCAGGATCGGCTGGCCCTTCGCGTGGCGCTTTTCGACGTCGGCGATAATCGCCTTGAACTTCTCGCGCTGAGTGCGGTAAATCTGGTCGTTGCCGTCGACGCGGTTCACCGGACGATTGGTCGGAATCGACACGACGTCGAGCTTGTAGATGTCGCGGAATTCGCGCGCCTCGGTCTCGGCCGTTCCCGTCATGCCCGAAAGCTTCTCGTAAAGCCGGAAGTAGTTCTGGATGGTGATCGTCGCGAGCGTCTGCGACTCCTTCTCGATCTCCACCCCTTCCTTCGCCTCCACCGCCTGATGGAGTCCGTCCGACCAACGCCGCCCCGGCAATACGCGACCGGTGAACTCGTCGACGATGTAGACGTGGTTGTCCTGCACGACGTAA
>JAZRWB010000010.1:0-3734 GCA_045599445.1 Kiritimatiellia bacterium
CCCACGCGAAACAAAGGAAAAAGAAAGGAAAAAACGATGACGGTTACGGAAGAGATGATGAGCGCGATGACCTTCGGGTGCGAGCT
This sequence comes from Kiritimatiellia bacterium, assembly GCA_045599445.1. GTDB lineage: Bacteria > Verrucomicrobiota > Kiritimatiellia > RFP12 > UBA1067 > UBA1067. Next base: position 87 of record JAZRWB010000010.1, read on the forward strand.
CGAGTACGAAGGGATCAGCCAAGCCACGGCGGCGAAAGCGGTCGCCGAGGTCACGGGCGGCACGGCGCGGTACGAAGGATGCCACCTTTCCAACTGGGTGGTGACGATGCCCGACGGACGCAAGTGGCAGGTGGTCAGCGACGGGAGCTTAAGCGGAACCGCCGCCGAGACGGTCACGCCGATCCTCAAGATCGCGGACATCGAAACCCTGCAGGAGGTTGTCCGCGCCCTCAAGCGCAAGGGCGCGAAGGTGAGCTACCGCACGGGGCTTCACATCCACGTGGGCATCAAGGACTTCACGCCCACGCAGGTCAAGAACCTCGTGCGGATTTTCTACAAGCAGGAGGAGCTGATCCTCAAGGCGGCGGGAACGCAACAGGCGCGGATCAACCGCTACACCCGCCGCACCGACCACACCTTCGTGGCGAAGATTTGCCGGATGGCAACGCCGACGATGACGAAAATCAACGAGGCCTGGTTCGGGCGGTACAACCCGAGCCCCTACCACTACGACGAACACCGCTACCGCGCCCTCAACCTCAACAACCTTTGGGGCGCGAACGCCAAGGGCACCGCCGAGTTCCGCTTTTTCGAGGCGACCCTTCACGCGGGCGAGCTTCGCGCCAACATCCTCCTCGCCCTGCTGATCGCCCTCAAGGCGAAGAGCGCGAAGGCGGCAAGCGCGAAGAACCCGCGCCCCTACAACGCGGCAAGCGCGAAGTACGACCTTCGGGTTTTCCTCCTCCGCCTTGGGATGATCGGGGGCTACTACAAGAACCCGAGGATGCACCTGATGAAGCGGATGCCGGGGAGCGCGGCTTGGAAGGACGGACGGCACGACTGAAGCGAACGCCCCGCCCCCGCGCAAGGGGGCGGGGCAAGCACACCGAGAAAGGAAACGAACGATGAACCGTTTTTACTTCGCCTACGGAAGCAACATGAACCCCGACCGAATCCGCGAGAGGATTCCGCAAGCCCGCCTCGTCGGCAAGGCGACCATCAAGGGGTGGCGACTGCGCGAACGCCTCTACGCCGACATCGAACGCGCCAAGGGGTGTGCGGTCGAGGGCGTCCTCTACCTCGTGACGCAGAGCGAGCTTTACCGCCTCGACGCCTACGAGGGCTACCCGTCCGTTTACGAATGCGTCCAAGTCGACGCTTGGCTCGACGCGAAGCACAAGGTCTACGCCGTCACCTACGCAATGACCGAGGCGACGAAGAAGGAGCGCGAAGGCAAGGAGTACCCGAGGGCCTACCGCCTCCTCTGCTCGGCGGGCGCGAATTGGCACGGCGTGAAAAACGAGTTCCGCCGCGAGGACGATCCGCCGTTCGGCGTTCGCTTCGGCGGCGACTTCGGCGGCTACAACTGGCTCACGCCGCCGCGCAATCCCAAGGCGAAGCGTGACGAAGGGGTGCCGGCGATCTACCGCCTTGGCGGCGGTTACGCGAAGAGGTAAGGCGGTCGTCAACGGTGCATTCGGCGCGGAACCGAGGCGGTTTCCGCGCCGAAAGATTTATGAAAATAGGCCCTTGCTATGCTGGCTTTATTACGGCATACTGTCGGACGATGGGATAGGCCATCGATTTGCGGCCCCCGTGGCGACGCGACTTCACAGACGCGCCGCGAAGTTTGTGGACACCAGCTCCTATTATGCCGTAAGCGGCGAACTTATGCAAGGGGGTATTTGATTATTTTCGCAGAAGAAATTATTGAAAATAATCAAAATACCCCGTTGCTATCATCTGAAAATTACGGCATCATACGGGTACAAAAAGCGGGGGATAGGCCTCCGCGAAGGACAACCGAAAAAGAAAGGAAACGAAGATGCAGATGAAGATGAACAAGCCGCAGATCAAGGTGGTCGCCGAGCGGACGATCACGATCAAGGCGGGGTATGAAAAGCTCCGCGAGGAGATCAAGAACCAGCTGGCGCGGAAGGGATCGCGGGCGGGGATTCTGATCCGCCGCCTTCACGCAGACCCCGAGGTGATTTGGAAGCCCGCCGACCTCGACGCGGCGGCAAGCGAACTGCGGCACCTTGCCTTCCAAATCCGCGCCTTGCAACAAGCCAAGGTCGCGACCGAGGAGGCGTAAAACCGAAACGCCCCACCCCCGCCACGGGGGTGGGGCAACCCGAAAAAATGAAAATACCCAGTTGCTTTCCCACGCCGAATATGGCATCATTACCACCGACAACATCCGAAAGGAGAACGACCATGAAAGACATCATCAGAAAGACCCCGGAGTTCAAGGCACTCCGCGCCGAGGCGCGTAAGGTCATCGCCGCCTACGCGGACGGCGCGGACTTCGACTACGTGATCAGCCGCCTCGCCCCCATCGGCGAGAAGATGACCACGTTGCTGGCGTAAGCGCGGCACGACGATTTGGGTGGGGACCTAACTTACCCCCACTCGCGGACGGCCTCCGTTTTTGCGTCGACCACCACTTCCTTTCGGTGCGAGACGTTTTGTGCGGATCAGCCGTCCGCACTTTATATTGAACCGCAGAGTGTCGTTGCCGGACACACAAAGCCAAGCCAGAACGCCCCTTGTGGCGTTCCGATGACGGGACGCACAGATTTCCCTCGCGGCGAAACAAAGCGGCTGGCGACCCCTTGTGAGCCAACTGACGTGGGACTCATCAGCAAGTCCAATTTGGCAATGGGAAATTAGCATTCAGGACTAACCGAGGAGAGTGTGCAAAGATGCACACAGCTTCTCTTTTGCAAAAGGACAGGTTATGACACCACGATGCCTTTGCTTTTTGTAATAGTGTGCATGACCCGCGCAAACATTGAGGAAAAGCAAGGTTGCTGACGCAACTCTCTTGTCCCATCAAAAGAGAGGTTATGAAGGACTGGACGGCGTTGTGCGGCGGCGTGAGAGTTCTCCATGTCCCATTGACATTTGCAAAAGCCCTTGTCTGTTGGGCAAAACGCGCTCCCCGCAAGGGGGAGATTCTCCCATTTGAAACTTGAAATGGTGGAGGTGAGGGGAGTCGAACCCCTGTCCGAAATGGAATCAACCGAGCGTCTACGTGTTTATTCCGCCTTTAGTCTCGGATACGGCAAGCGGACGAACGCGCTAAGCCGCACCCACCCGTTCGGTTCGGTACCCTGCAGCGCCCGAGCGGAGAGCCCTGCAGCGTAGCCCTCTGAATTAAGCCTCCCCGCTCAGATGACGTCGGTGGTTCGTCTTCGCGGCCGTTTACTTAGGCGGCGAGAGCGTAATCGTTGTTCGCAATTACAGTTTTTGCCGGATGATTTACGAGGCCAACCAGCAGTCCTCGACACGCAACCCGACCTCAACGCATCCCGTCGAAACCGGATCACCCCCATTGGGGAAACACGCGTATTATATCATATTCCGCCTCGGCTGTGTGAAAAATCATTCACTTTTCAGGTCGCGACTCATCATCGCGTTCAGCGCGTCCCTGACATCATACCCCTCGTAGCACAGCGCGTAAACGAGATCGCAGATCGGCATTTCCACCCCGAGTTCGCGAGAAAGATCATGCACCACCTTCGAATTCCACACGCCCTCAGCGACCATCTGCATCCCGCCGAGGATGTCGGCGATCCTCTCGCCCTTCCCGAGCCGCTCGCCGACATAGTGATTGCGCGAATGCACCGAGGTGCAGGTTACGAT
>JAZRWB010000011.1:0-70310 GCA_045599445.1 Kiritimatiellia bacterium
AACGTATTGCCATTCATACCCGAACATTATACCACATTTTTAAAAATGTGGTTTTCTCTGTCGATATCCTACGCTGTTATTCCAGAGATGTTTTCGGGGGCGGGCATCATTGCGGCCGGAGCTCGTCGAGCCATTTGGCGACTTTGCGAAAGGTCTTTTCACGCTCCTTGGCCGTGTCGATGGCGCATTCCCAAATGACGATTAGATTCCAGCCGAGTTCCGCCCACTCCTTTTCATGCCGCCGATCCCGCGCCACATTCGCCTTGAACTTCGCCCGCCAAAACGCCGTATTGGTCTTCGGCATCGTCGCGCTCTTGCATCCTTCGTGTCGATGCCAAAAACAACCGCGAATCTCGATCAGCGTCCTTATTTTCGGAATCGCAATGTCGGGATGCCCGGGCACGCGATTGTACTGGCAGCGAAACCGCCAGCCGTTCGCATACAGCCACTTCCTTACGACAATCTCCGGTATCGTATCGGTGCCGTGCACCGACCGCATTATCCTCGACCGCTCCTCTTTGCTCACCCTATCCATTGAACATATACTTTTCGGGATTGCGTCCTAAGCTACAACCTTAAACCACTTTTTTAAAAATGTGGTTTATCTATCGTCAACCGAAAAAGCATCCGTTCTGGATTAGCGGGCGGCGGAACTACTTTAAAGGTCAGATCGACGATATGCGCGTGCCCAAGCTGGTTGAATATGCGAGAAGCGGTAGTCAATGGTACATCCGCCTTGCGGCAAAATGACAAAATATCCGCCCCGGGATGATCATTGAAATATCCAATAAAAAGACTTCTCCGCGGATGGGACAGGGCCTGCACATACTTAAGTAGCTCCTCAATTCTTTCTTGCGAAGGAGAAGTTCGAAAGAATTCCTTAAATACGCCGATTACCGTCTCTCCGACGTCCCCTTCCGGAAATGCTCGATAATACATTCGCTTGTCCGTGCGCTTACACGAAATCAAATGCACCTCTCGCAATTGCTTAAGATAAAGACTTGCGACCGGAATGCTGATGTCCAACTCATCGGCTATTTCGCTGACACACGGATAGTCCTTCGACTCAATCAACAATCGCAATATCTCAATCCGCGTAGGATTATCCAACGCCGCGCATACTTTCCAGAACGTATTGCCATTCATACCCGAACATTATACCACATTTTTAAAAATGTGGTTTTCTCTATCGATATCCTACGCTGTTATTCCAGAGATGTTTTCCGGGGCGGGCATTATTGCGGCCTTGCTACAGTCGTCGCTTTAGATTCTCGACATGCCGTTCACGCTGTCCTTTGGTGACCGACCGATCCCACTCTCGCATAACTTCGAATATTTCGCCCACTTGCTTATCCTTGATAATCGGCTTCGTAAATGTACGAATGTAAGCTGCGGCCTTGCGCAAATAAACCACCCCTTCCGGCATTTCCGTCTTGAATTCGCAATCCCCAGTGAATACAACCACGCTTTTCAAATACATTTTCGGAATTCCCAAGTTCTCGGATATGGCGCATAGGTGGCGATAGTTCTGACGAATGGGATTTTGAAAAGTGCTCTTCTTGCGAAACACCGTTTGCGTCCACTTCGGCGAATCCTTATCACCGAAAATCCACCCGCTGTAATTCTTCGACTCAACGACAAAAATTCCATACCGACTCACAACCACATGATCGATTTGCGTCGTCGCATCATCCTCAATCGGCAAATAAACATTATTCAAAATCAAGTACTCGCCTTTCGGTAACCCCACGCGCAAGCACATGGCAATCGCCATTTCTCCAGCTTTACCAATGGTAGATGGGCTCCTAACCCACCGCTTAAATGCAAACGCGGAAATCAAAGCCATAATTAAAAGTGCAATCCAAAAGTAAATAATCATTCCACCACTTTATCAACATTTTCTCCCAATGGGGTCACATCCCACTGCAATCCCATTAGCCCACTCTGGATGTAGCAAAAACACATCTTTAAGAATCGCTATCTCTTTGTCCCATGCAACCCCTTGTTCAATATCCCTAGCAAAATCAGGGATTGCATTTAACTTACCTCTGATTTCGTCATCCGAAGTAACGAGAAATGATTTTATCGAAGAACTGTAATATGCTTTACTCATGTTAGTTCACAATTCGCCAATAAACCCATTTTCTTGACACCTTCTCAGCAATTGCTGAAGTAATTTGCAAGTAAAATCCTGCGGTACATGATTACGAATGATTGATGTCAGCGCCGACTGCTCCTTAGGAAGAACTCCGACCTTCTTATTATCATAAGCAAAGTTCTGAACTTCCATCCAAAAAGCAGGGCCCTTCCCCATCACCCTACGCTGAAGCTCGACTCCAGAAAGCATCTTGCCAACAAGCCTTGCCTTCTTCTCCTCTCGTACTTGATGCTCCCTACTAACCAACAATTCTTTCAGCGATGCATTTCCATGCAAACTAATATCAACATGATCCGGCATTGTCTCCCAAAAACCTTTTTGCTTACACCGTTGCGTGTAGTTCGTCACGCCCGAACGATCATTTACAATCTCTTCATACACCAACTTCGTAATCTTCTTAAACAACTTTTGAAGAACTGGCGGCAACTCCTGCATTCTCCAAATCTGATCAAGATTCAGAACATGATCAGGGAATTGGCGAGTAAGCATATTGTGCAACATCGCCATAGAATAAGTGACGATATTTGCTCGGAATGATCCAGTATACCAATCCTGTTCACTGACAAGGTCTTCAATGCTCTTAAACATTATTGCAAGCGCAACAGTCTCCTTAAAGTATTGGATATTGTATCGGGCACGATCATTAGCTCCCTTCTCCCAGATTGTCGACACCTCTTGTGCAAATGCCTGGAAGTTTGACTGCGCGCCCTTGCTCACAGAATAAGGCTTTTCATCCCAACTGTACCGATATTTTGCGAGGTCCGTTTTTGTAATTTTTTGCTTCGGCGGATACTCCTTCTTGAAAGCATCCTTTTGCGCCCGCGTAAATTTCATCTGCTTCTGCGTGTATTGTCCACGTGCGCGTTCATAGAACCAATATGTTCGTAACTGTGTTGAGGACATAGATGGTGCAGGAGTCATCTCTGCGATCTTCTCAATCTGAACATGAAAAGGATGCGTTGAGAAGAAATCTGCATCGGAAACTTTATTCTGCTGATTCGACGCACGTGAAATTGTGCGCAAAAGCTCCTGCTTGTCGTCTTCAAACATACCATCATGCGTAACGGTCAACTTCATGAGAACATTTATTTTTGATAAGTCCGCATGATCGCAAAATCGCGCATTCGATATGCTTGCAGTCGTTTGTCCGCCATTAATAATCTGAAATTCCTCTGCATATGCGAGATTGCCTTCCTCGTCAAATCTTACGTTTGATGCCGTCACTGAAATCCCATTGTTAAACGCAAAAAACTGTTCGGGAGCCCTTAAGATCGTCTCTCTAATTCGCTTATTGACCGCACCCTTCGTAGAAAGAAATGAGCGCACATTGCCCTCAAGCAATCTGGCCCCATATTTATCATAAATATCGGCAAGAACCACCCCAGGAACAATCCCCATGTAACTTGAATAACGAAACCTATTTGGGTCTTCCGATTCACCGGCGGGGACACAATGCACAACCCTCGGCTTATATTCAGAAAAATCAATCTGCAAAGTTCCACGCCCCTCGTCTGCAATCGACAAACCATAGATCGATCGAATGTCATAGATCAAGAGCTCCACCGGTTTAGTTTCTATATCAGGAAACTTTGTCCGCTTTGCATTGTCAGTGACAATCCCATCTGTTAATAAATACACCCTGAACTTGCGGATTGACGATTCGGTCGTTCCCATGTGGCTATTGATTATCTCGATGCAATCAAGGTAATTTGTAGCTTCTGAAGATGTCAACTTCAGCGAATTGCGGTCTTTGATAAAGTTCAGAGCCGCCTCTACATCTTGGCGAATATCGGGAAGTCCCATTCGCGCAGGTTCTTCATTGCCATCGAATTTCGTGACAAAGACATTCAGAAAACCATCTACTGACGAAAATGAATATCCATTGATGTGATAATGCTTCTTCACTCGTTGCTCATAATGATCGAAGAATGCTGGTGTATAATCATCGACAAGCTCTGACTGCTCCAGCTCCTCTGTCACACGATCTGCAAATGCCTCTTCACTTGTCTTACCGTTGACAGCCAGTTCGTTTTGAATATCAACCAGCAATGCCTCACGGTATTCAAGCGCATCTTCTTCCTGCTGTTTTTTTCCGGTAGCTGTCATATTCACATCTCCTTAAATTCCTCAATCGCCGGCAAACTAATCGAATACTGGCATGCTGTCACGGCGGTAACGAGAGCAGACCTGCGTAGACAAGGGAATTGATCCGTCACCTTGTAAATGTCTCGGCAATAGATCTGAAACCTACGTTTCTCATACTCAGGTTCATTGTCCACATACTTCGTAAGGAAGAGCTTGTTATCAAGCATCGTCCGTGCTGCGACACTCGTAGCCGCACCCCGTGTCTGATCGACAACATCTTTGAGGGAAAACGCCTCATCTTTATTTTCTGGCGCTCGATCTATATGGTAAACAAGTAGCGAACCTTCAACTTCAGAATCAAGTTGCTCTATCGATGAAATCGTGACCGTTGTCGCACTTACCTTGCAACTCTTGACTTCGGCCCAATCATCGTAGAACTCAAAATCCTTATCCATTTTAAACGGCCCAACCCATGCATCAAGTGCATCCTCAAAACCACGATTTTTCGCAAAATACTGAAGCGCTAAAAGCTCTGCCGCTAAACCCTGTTGTTCCTGAATCGACATTATCCCTGGTCTCGCCCCTTTTAGAAGTTCTTGCCATGCCGAGAATCTGGTAAGCAAATTCATCAGTGCGGCTGAGCGCGACTCCTTGCGCGTCGCCTCAAAAAGATCATAGCAAAGCGTGTTGAAAACATCACGATGCTCTGGCGTAATTAGAGAGAATGACAAACAAGCCTTTTCTTTTTTTCTGAAGGACAGCACAAGTATCTGCGCGGTTGATGGAATCTCTGCCGCGCTAAATGTCTTGCCGATGTCTTCGATGAGCAATGTCGGACGGCCTACGCTATCCAAACCGAAATACACGGAGAGCGGAAGATCTGGGTCAACGATAAAATACCGTTGCGGAGTTTTCTCGACTGACCGAATCCTTTTGATGAATGACGTATAGTCCATTTAATCCTCCGTCTCTGCGTTCAAATAGTCTTGAAGCGAACTCTCTTCATATGCACGTCTGGTGAAATAGAACTCTTGCTCTATCTGATCGTCCTTCGATCCAGGGAAGCCAAAGCTCAAGGCAAAAAAAGAGGTGACCAGCGGATCCGCAGAATCCTTACACTTCTCACTCATCTTCACATATTGAATGACAAGCAATGGTCGACGCCCTTCCTTCTTTGCCCTCCGCAAATATCGCTCATCTGGCGGCTCGCGATTTTCATGCCCCTTTTCACTTTGATATTCAGCAATAACCTTACGCGCATCTGATGGGGTAAGTATGTACCGCATAGCACCACCAGACGTCACCTTCAGCTTTGTGCCACTAATCATCACCTCTCGTCCAGAACTTACAACCGCCAACTTTCGAGACGCATGGCGAATTGTTTGCCCATCTTCCATTACCGGAATAGCAACATCCCAATTGATGCCAAGATTTGAAATGTATTCGGAGATTTGCGGCACCATAAAACCGAAGCTCATCATCCCTGCCTTGAATTCGGAAAGCATATTAGATATCTCTCCATGCGGGACATCGCGAAGGAACACCATTCTATCCCAAGTCTGCCCGTGTTCGCGTCGCACCCAATTGTTCGCTATGAATTCGCTTACCGCCTTGTCATTTGCCGTAGTCACGATTGGGTCGTTCTTGATTCGGGGCGTTTCAATGGCATGCCCGGCCAACACGATCGGGAAACTTATCCGCGTTGCCGTGCGCATCTTATTCCGGGCCGTTGGTAGCATTGCACCAGGAGCCTTGCGGATCTTGAACGCAAAATCCTTGGGCGACCCCTCCTGCTCAACTATCTGGTGGAACATCTCAGAAAGATCTTCAGAAATATCACTCGCGTAACCAAAATTATCAACCGCTACTTGCGGCATCCACACACGCACAAGGGATTGATACAAGCCGCGATATCCGCACCACCGTCCCATCTGAAGAAGCGTATCGCTCATCATCGTGTTCCTGCGGAAGTAGCTGACAACCAGTCCTTCAAGCGTCAAACCACGCGACAAAGCATTGCCACCTATGACAATATAGCGTTTCTCTGCATCTGCGTAATCAAGAGCCTTTACCGTCTTGCCGCTGTTTACAACAACGGTCTCTACAGTCTTAATCGCATCCAACAAGACAGTCTTGAGAAACGCATTCCACGACATCCCGTCACATGGCCGACTCAAGCCATACTCGTCCCATATCTGATGTAGCCGCGCCAGTTCCGGCACTCTTTCGGTCTTCATCGGATCACCACAATAATTTGAAACTTTGGATACAAGTCGTTTGACATAATCCTCAACGTGACTCAACAGACGATTCTGAATGGCAACAAATCGGCTCACATGAATCATCATTGAACGATGACCTATATGATCTCCGCCCTTCCCGATTACATCCATCACACCGTTGGCAAGCAGATAATATCCAATCGCCGTTTGCAAAGACTCAGGAAGGTCCTCCGATGGGTATTCGTCCTTCTTGTGGGAGGTTGGCAACCAGAACTCTATGTCGTCGATTATCTTCAAATATGGAGAACCCGGCTCAAACAATTTGTTCGCACCAAAATAATTCGATGGCGTTGTAAGCCGATAAACGAAACTCTTCGGGAAAAGATCGTCCGCGACTACCTTATCCTCTGTATCAGGGTCAATAAACACATTGGCAAAAGGTGTTGCCGTTATTCCGACGTAAGACGAACGTGTAAACGACTTAAGTATCTTTCGGATCAGCTCATTCGTCCGCGTTGGATTCGCCTCCTCTGACAACTCTCGCGTGTTAATCGATGCATTGTCAGCCTCATCGTCAATAAACAGCAACGGCCAAGGGAGCGAAACATCTCCCTTTTCTGAAACCGATTTTACGCCCTTCTGCAGCCACTTGTACAAATGCTGCAAGACAGTTACATTTTTCTTCACGACACACAATACTGGTACATCGTTACGAAACACATGAACAGGATTCTCTCCCTGCTCCTTCCGAAAATCATACGTCGCCCCAGTCAACTTGACAACCTGTTTCATCGGAAGCAAGCTGATGAATTCTTTTTCAAGCCTTCCCTGCGTCTGCCGCCGTAACTTTTCAATGATACCCGCAGTAATAATGATCACACGATATCCTGCATCTGCCGCCTTATTACACAACGCAATGAAGTTCGCCGTCTTACCGGACTGAATATCGCCCATAACCAAACCACGGACATTAAAGCTTTTACTCTTGGGATTTCCAAGGTGATTCATAATGACATCCGAACTTTTATCAAGCTCGCGGATGACATTGGGGCTCCATTGCTTGTTACGTAGTTTTGTTAAATATGCGGTAAACCATTCGTTATGGTCAGGCTTAATCTTTTCGAACCAATAAGCATCTTGCTGGCTATACTCATTGTGATTAACAATGCACTCATCCTCTGGTTTATATACACCAACAAGGGCAATAAGTTTTCGTATAATAAGTTTTCGTTCTTCCTCGCCTATCCCAGGGAACTTGCTTGTCCATTCTTCAACGCCGATATTAATTTGCTCCTCCGTTATTTCCTCGAAAGCATCTTTATGACTAAAGACAACACAAAGTATCTCAAGAAGTTGTTGCCCCTGTTTAGAGAGAGCCATTTAGGATTACCTCCTCTTCTTTACGAAGTTTATCCGCATAAAAAACAAACGGTTCGCTCTGAAGCATGGACAAAAATGCCATTCTCCTTGCCGATCCAGCTGGAATCATACAAACCAATCCTTTAAGCATATCGACCATCTCATCGACTGACAATGGTGTCTCGTTGTCCATTCTTTGGTCACTGCTTCTGCTGTAGTAAATTACATCAACCGGAATAGTACGTTCAAACAAACGGAAAAGCTTCTCCAGTTCCACATTCGCTTCAAGCGCCGCTTTTACGACAGGATGATTTCGGTTGAGTAAAACCGATGTCACAGTCCCATCCCTTATCGTAGATTCCCAGACTTGTGAATCATCAGTAGCGGCTTTGGTTTTCTTCCCAAACACTTCAACGCGAATTGCATTCTTACTCTGTTTGACTACAGAATCAACATACGCACGGAGGTGCGCGACAATCTGCTTTGGCGGAATCGCAACTGACTTCTTAACATCCAACGACCACTTCATGTCAACAGAATTTGGGATGTCAACTTTTACGCGGGCGAGCTTGAAAAATTCACCCTGGGCCTTAAGTCCAAACCAATGTCCGTATGTGATCAAGCGCTTATTACGATAGATGTAAAACCCCTGCGTTCTTCGGAGCGCTTTCCCAGTGCCAAGCATGTCGCGCATTTCCGATGTTAGCTCTTTGTCGTGCGGAAGCGTGAATGCCTGCAGGGTGATTCTGCTTTTCCCGTATCCAAGTGGCTGTGTCGCCTTGCACTGATGACCTTGCTTACCATTCTGCACATACTGAAGAAATGGATCTTTGGGCTTCAATACCCTTCCATTGATCCTAATTCTAATCTTGTGAATGCCTTCCTCGCCAAAGATATATCTGTGAAAGACAAGCGCAAGATGTTCACTCATCTTATACATCTCATCATCGAAAGTCAGCTCATCATATGACCCACCAAAGTCAATTGCCTGCCAAAGAACAACCGTTCCACTTTTACGACTTTTCAAAGATTCAACGCCCGGCAAGGATTCCCACTCTGCTCTCTCAAGAACCAACAACGGCCAAACTTCATCTTTATGCTTTGCGATATAGTCAAGGTCCCACCGCCTTGCCGAAATCTCTCCGTCTTTCTTTGAAATTACCGTCATCACCTTGCATTGTGACATGGATGCGGTTTTCAACCCTAATCCATAACGACCAAGATCCTTCTCTGATCGAGCCTTCGCAGGGTCCGCAGAACCGTATTGCATCGCGCAAGTCAACTCGTCCGCAGTCATCCCTTCCCCATCATCTATAATCGTTATGTATGTGGAAAGGGCATCTTCGTAATTAATGTCAACGTTCTTCGCATCCGCAGCAATTGAGTTATCCACCAAATCAGCAACGGCAGCCTCAAGCGAATACCCAATATGTCGAGTTGCCGCAATTAATGTATGTGCTTTAGGTGGTAACGGTAAACTTTTCATTGCTCTTTATTTGGCTTATAAATTAATTTCGGATCTGGCTTAACACTTTTGTAATCTATTTTGGCAAAGGTCTTTAATATTGCCATAAATATTTTCCGTGCACCCACAGTAGGCACTGCCATGCCTATTTGTTTTCGTATTTGCTCGGGACCACCACAAAAAACAAAGTCTTGAGGAAATGTTTGCAAGGCGGCTCGTTCCTCATTTGTTAGCGCGCGATGCTCAGAATAATGATAAATATGAGTGCCACCACCACCACTTCCTGTCAATGTATATGCAGGACGCCTTGGATCTAGCCGTCGATAAATATGACTCATCCTTGCTTTTTTACAATGTAGCCTTACTTCTTCAATCTTATTTCTAATTGCAGTAATTCTATCGTGTAAATTCTTAATTGGAAATTGTGCCTCAATGTCTTTTTTGTACCAAGGTATTTTCTTTAAATAATCGTCCAATACATTATCTGGATACAGTTCTTTATTTACAAGTTCATCTAATTTCCAGGCATTTTCTCCAGGAGGTGTAAATTTCAATCTCCAAACCACAGTGTCTGATTGTCTTGTCTTCTCACTTCCCCATGTTGTTTCATTTTTTACCTTGTCTAATGCCTTTTTACATGTCACATATTGACGAGCGCATTTAGGGCCATACTCTGGAGCGGGAGGCCTAAATTCAAGTTTCCGCTTTTTTGCAATATCTGCCCTAATCCCCACGATTACATATCTATGTCGTGATTGAGGAACACCATATTCTTCGAATTTATAAAGATGCGCAACAACATTGTAACCTTTACCAGAGTTAGCAAGATCTTGCAATATACACTTAAATTGATTCCCCGAATCATGTCCCATTATTCCACTCACATTCTCAGCGATAAACCATTCCGGATCGTACGTTTCTATGACTTTAATACCTGTTTTGTATAAATCTCCAAATTTCTTGTCATTAACACCACGACGTTCTCCGACTTGACTAAAACTATTACAAGGAAATCCAAAAGCTAACGCATTTATACGCTTTGATGCGTCAAGGCATTTATTCACAAAATGCCATGCGTCATCTTGAATGCCATTCTTTTCGCCAAGATTTTTCTTAAAAGTCTGGATCGCATATGGTGAAACATCCACTCCCCATGCATGTTCTAATCTATACTCCTTTCTGTCACGCCCACAAATTCTAACATCTTGTGCAGATGCTATAGCCATACCACCTGGGCCACAAAACAGCTCACCCATTCTAAACAACTTCTGTGCCATATCGTTTTTAGCGGGTTCACCTTGCCGAGTGGTATTCGGAGGCTCTGGAGGCCTAGGGACCACTCGACAAGGCTAGCCCAAATCAAAAAATCATCCTTGTCGTAGTCTCGCTGTCCCTGTGAAATTTCCAGATTTCCGAATACGGAGCGAAATTACGCTTGTCGTTTCTCTACGTGTGCTCCAGACTCACACGGCAACGACTCCGTTGGGCAGTCGCCTATGTGCAAATATTATACCACAAATGGCTGCGCTACGGGATGAAATCCCTCCGCTTGCAACGAGTTGCCTAACGGCAACAACATCTGCTTGCGCGGATCAAAAAGATTCGCTTACAGCCCCTTGAACTCGGCCGTAATCGGCTCGACCAACCGACGCAATTCATCAAAGTCCTTGGTTATGGCCTGCCATACCTCATTGTAATCGACATTCATGTATTCGTGGGCAACAATATTCCGCATGGCACGAATTTCTTGCCATGGAATTTCTGGATGTCTGGCCTTCAACTCGGCCGAGACCATATGTGATGCCTCGCCAACAATGAGGATATAGCGCTCGGCGGCAACCCGCTTATCTTTGCTATCAAGAAACTGCTCTTTTGTCAGCCCCGCAATGGATTCCTTTGCATCGGCTATAGCGGTCAGCATGTGCGTAATTCTATCGGCATCCCTGATCATACCGGCACCATATCCCGCTTGACTTCGGCTGAAAAGTTGTACATCGGATAGTCACTTACGCATCTATGCGAAATCAGATCAACATCGCGATTGAGCAGACCTGACAATTCGCGTTGCATTCTGACATGGGAGAGCATGGTCGCATCATCTCCAAATTGAACGAGAAAATCCGCATCGCTGTCGGGACGCTCTTCCTTCCGGGCAACAGAACCGAAAACCCAAAGCTTTTCCGCCTTGTGATTCTTCGCGATCGCGTAAATTTCGTCCCGCTTCGCATGTATCTCGTCAAGCATGCACATCGTCGATATTCTACCACACCGCCCGCGCTTGCGTCAACCACTCCCATAAAAACAAAGGGCTGGGATTAACCCAGCCCCGCTTTGATCCTTCAGCCCTTAGCTTACGCGCTATAGACGTTAACGTATAGCTTGACGTTGGTAACTTTCCAGCAGTTTCCATTACGCGTATACTATATATACGCGTGGAAAAATGGAAAAACGGAAAAATTCAATTTTCCAGGGCGTTTTTCCACGTGGAAAATTAATGTTTTTAAAGTTTTTTAGTCTTTTTGTTAATTTTCCACCGAAAAGCGACTGTAAAAATAGATAACTGCGTGGAAAATTAAAATTCACCTCAGTTATATTTACTTATCGATTTTCCACGTCTTAACTGCGTGGAAAATTAAAATGCTGTATATTAATTACAAGTTATACGGGTGCTTCTATTGGGACAAACATTCTTCCACTGCTACTAGTTTTGATTATCTTAAGCCCATATACTTCAGGGTTTTTATCTACCATCTTGTAGGCGTTATCACCTATTACTCGTGTAAATGCTTTTCGCGCGTACTCTCTCGCATCACTTGCCGACCTTGGAACGATTTTCAAGTTTTCGGCGAGTTGCCTGGCGGCGTCTTCGACGGTAATCGTAGTTGACTTCTCGCCACTACCTTCGGGCGGCTCGACTTCGCGCCAGAAAATCATGCCTTCGGAGTGGGCGATGTAGCGGTGGGGCTTGGTCGACTTGTCGTCGATTACCGGCCAGCCGAGACGATTGCCGCGCTTGGCGGCGATAAGATCGAAGACGCCCTTTTTATCCTTAACTCGCATTATAACGAGCATCGAGCGTATCCAGTTCGTAAGTTCCGCTCCGCCCGCGCCCAGATATTCCGCATAGCGGTCGCTACCAAAAGTCGAACGATCGTTGTTCGTCGGCGGCTTGTTGGTGTGGTGGACGATGAGCAAGGCGCATTTCGTCTTCTCGTCCCTGATTACGGGGTCGAGCCCTTCGCGCAAAAACTCCCTTAACTCCGAGTTGTTCGCGATATCGCATCCGCAAACGCCTTGCAGCGGATTGATTACGATCAGGTCGAAGTGGTGCTTGAGCTGCCAGCGCCGGAGGAATTCGACGAAGTCCTTTCCGGTTTCCGCCTTGAAGTCGTTGGGGATTGCGAGATTCTTCTCGGCCGCGGCGAGATCCAAGTCGGTCCAGCCATAAACCTCCTTGTATCCGCGATGCATATTCGCGCGAAACTCCCGCATTTCCTCGAGGTCGTCCTCGGTTTCGAGAAAACCGATTTTGAGCGGGCGAAGCGGCTTTAGGCCGAACGCCTCCCGCCCGAGCGCCCAAGCGTAGGCGAGCTGAATCGAGACGACCGACTTACCCGTGCCTGAAGTGGAAACGAGCACGTTCGCCTGGCCCTTGCGCATCCAGCCGTGTCCGAAAAGCGCGTCGGGATTCTCCTCGTCGGGCGTGGGCGCGCCGAATTCGCCGAAATTGATGATGCCCGTAGCGTCGGTCGCCTTATCCGAGCGTATCGATTTTCCCGCGCGTTCCAACCCCTTCTCTATCAGCGCCAAATAATCCTCGGCCCTCGGCGTCGAAGCTTTAAGCGCCTTCGCCTTGTCCACGAAATCGTCAACAATGCGCTTTCGCCCGCTTTCGGCGAGATCGGATATGCGTCGATCGATCATTATCGGGTCGGTGGTGGCGTGGCCAAGCGCCTTTTCGACGAACTTGGCGTCGAGCTTCCGCATTACCAAATCGCGGAGAATTTCGGTATCGTTCGATTCTTCTTTCGACAGCGCCTCGAAAGCGGCGCGAGCGTAGTTATCCTGAAAATGCTCCGCCTTAAGATTGTAGTCGGCGACGAATTTGCGAAGCCGCTCGAGATTGGCGCCGTCGCTCAGGAAGTCGCCGATAATGCCGAGCTCGATTTCACTCGTCATTTCGCACCTCCCTTCATCGCCGCGTTCATCCGCTTTTGCAAGGAAGCGAGATCGTTTTCAAAGGTCTTTTTAAGTCGCGCCCACTTGACGGTCAAAATCGGCTCGATTTCGCCAAGATACAAGTCGGCGACTTCGTGCATCAACTCGCGGCGATGCTCGTTCGCCTTTGCGCAATCGTCGGCGAGCGCGGAGAAGCGGCAGGGAATGGCGGCGAAGAGCTTGTTCCAACTATTGTCCAGCTCCTGGGCGATATCGCAAAACCGCTTTTCGCCATCGGCATCCAGCCGATCCATAAGCGCGCAATGCCTTGCGAGGTGCTCCGCCGTAAACGGCAAAAGCAGATACTCCACCCCTTTGCCGGTAAGATAATTGCTCTCCACCTCATCGATGAGCGTTTCGCCGCGCATGGTGATTTGGATTCCCCCGTCGTTATGCAAGATTTCGTCGGCGATTAACCCCACACAACAAGCGGCGACATCCCACCCCTCGATTAAAGAATCGAGCAGCATCGGCACTTTGGCCATTATCGCAAGAACCTCATCCTTCTTGCGCATCAATCTGCGATGCTTTTTGCCTCTTAAAACTATCTTCTTGCCGCTTTTCATACCTCTATTATACCAAATTAATCCCCACTGAGAGGTAGCGATGTGGTCCGTGGGGGTTTGGGGTTTGACTGTTGGGGGTTTGGGGTTTGAGCGTTGGGGGTTTTGAGCATCTCTGCTGGTAGAAAGCGCTAAGCGTTATCCCCTTTTCAAAAAAGGGTATACCACTTTTGACTTTTACCAGCAGAGAAACAGCGCCTTAGCGCCACTACTGCGGAGCGACGCTAAGTTCGCGAGGCAAAATATCCACCATTCTTTGGCGCCCCACGAAATTCTATAGCGCCAATACCCTTCAATTCCCTGACATAACGCTCAACCGTCTGAATACTTTTGCCGATAAGCAAGGCAAGCTCATTAGCCCGCTTTCCCGGATTCTTGCGAATGACGGCAAGGAGGATTTTTACTCCCTCATTTACTCCCTCATCATTCCCAGAATTTACTCCCTCATCGTCAATCGCAATCGACTGCCCCATCAGCCGAAGAAGTTCCTTCTGCGTCTCACATACCCGATCGCGGATAAATCGCACGAACGGAGTGATCTGTCGTGAGGCCTTCTCAAGAGTGGTAATATACTCATGTCGGCAGATCGGCGGAATAATTGCAAGCGTCCATCCGGCCCGCAGTAGCATCAAATTCATCAATAGACGCGCCACTCGTCCATTGCCATCGACAAACGGATGGATATAAACGAACTTCTGATGCACTAACGCGGCGAACTCAACGGGATGCATCCTACCCTCGTGTGCGCTCATCCACTTTACGAACGCGGACATCAACCCGGGCACCTTTTCCGGGGCCGGCAAGACACGTCGCGAACCGGATATAAACACCCTAACCTTGCGCCACGCGCCAGCATTGTCCTTGTCAATTTGTCCGTAAAACAGGCGATGAATCTTGAGGATATTTTCCTCGCTCACCGGCTCGTTTTTCGTCAGCTTGTAAAGAAAGTCATACGCCTTGGCATGGCCCGTCGCCTCGTAAACGTCCTTAAGCGGTTTGCCGCCAATAGTAAGCCCATCCTCAATGACGACTTTCGTTTCGCTCTCGGTCAAAGAATTACCTTCGATGGCGTTACTTGAATAGGTAAGTCCTACGCGATAATAATCACGCAACGATTTCAACATTTCCCTTGGAAATGGTCGTAATGCGGCTATCCGCGCCGCATAAGCATCACAAGAGCTAAATTCGCCTTTTTTCACACCAGTAACGGACAGTCCTTTTCATCGCTTACCAAGTCGCCTTCGACGAGGACGCCTTACCCCGAGCTTCCGCCGCCGTCTTTCCGATGCCGACCTTGGCTCCGCCAGAGGCTGTAATCGTCTGCGTCGCGCAAGAGCAACCCTTGGAAACATTCACGTACTTAACCTTTTCGCCGTCCGGCGCTCGCTCGGCACCGGGAATGGCCTTTTGGATCTTCCGGCCCGCCTTCTGCGCATTGCCGATGCGTTCCGACTTCGCGTCCTTATTGCCGCTTAGCTGTTCAAGCCGCGCCTCCATCGGCGTCATGGCGCCCGCGCCGACTCGAAGCCCCTGCGACTTCGTTCCCCTCGCATGCGCCGCGGATGTCGGGTAGCCGCCGCGGAAGCTGCGATGGACTGCCATTGCAGGCGTTGCCATTACCAAACCCAAAAATAATATCGTCAGCGTTTTCATATCATGCTCCTTACGTAGATAAGTATACCATAAAAAGTACTCCGCGTTCGCGGGCGCCTAACGACTCAGTAATTCCGCAACTTGCCCAAAATTAACAAATTGCCCCCCACCCCTAAGTGGCCAATTCTCGCCTGCGTAAATAACGTCGCAAGTCTCAACCTCTTTCGACAACCGCCGCAGCTTTTCCATATTCCGACCAAACGAATCATCAGGCGTCATAGCCCCCTTGATTTCATAAAGATGCAATTTGCGATTTGCCTCCACCACCAAATCGACCTCAACGCCGCCATTATCCCTAAAATAAAAGAAATCCGCCGTCTTCCGGTAATTGAACTTGGCCTTAAATAACTCCATAATCACCATGTTTTCAAAAAGCCCGCCCAAAAGCGGATCCCGCGATACTTGCGTTTCATTGGTGATCCCAAGAAGATACGAAGCAAGCCCGACATCCGTAAAATATACTTTTGGCGACTTTACCAAACGCTTGCCGAAGTTGCGATAATAAGGTTGAAGATGAAAAACCACATAACTCGCCTCCAACACCGACATCCATCGCTTTAGCGTCTTGGCATCCACCCCAATATCGTTCGCCAGGGATTGAAAATTGACAACTTGCCCGACACGCCCCGCCAAAAGGCGAACAAAAGTTTCAAAAGCCGTTTGATTCTCAACTTGCACGAGTTGCCGGACATCTCGCTCGACATAGGTACGATAATATTCCTCGTTGGCGGTCGTTGCATCAAGTCCATCCGCATAAATCCGCGGAAGAAAACCTCGATAAATGAGTTCGTCTCGACCGAGGTCGATCTTCGCTCGATGCAATTCGGAAATGGAAAATGGCAACAAAGTAATGAGCGCAGTGCGCCCGGCAAGCGATTGCGAAACCTTTTCCTTGAGCAATGGTTGGTGCGAGCCGGTGAGTACGTACTCGCCCTTGCGCCCAGATTCATCGACTTTCACCTGTATCCAGCTCAACAATTCCGGCACTCGCTGAACTTCGTCGATTATCAACGGCGCTCCATAGTGTCTAAAAAAAGCCTCTGGATCGTTCTGCGCCAATCGGCGATCCTTCGGATTTTCAAGATTCACATACGCATATTTCGGGAAAACACTACGCACCAAAGTAGTTTTTCCGCTTTGACGCGGCCCGAACACCGTAACTACGGGATGCGTTTTCACCGCCTTGATTAAAACTTTCGTAATATCGCGCTTAATCATCATGCGCGTAGTATAACATTTTACAAAATCGGCATCAAGTGCCTATTTTGTAAACGTTAAGTTTTAGCGTCGCTTCGGGATGAAGAGTAGTTTGGGAGACATTTCGCAGCGACGGTATAAAAGACGGAATGACCCGATTTCGACGCGTCGCCCGATTGCGAAGCAAGCGGTAAAAGACCGCGAAATCGATGTCATACCCGGCTTTTATATCGGAAGTTTGAAAAACTTAGCGAGGACAGTCGCCCAAACTACTCTTCATCCCGAAGCGATCGATATTGGCGGTAACGATTTTATCGAGCTCGGCGAGAGAGATGCCGCGGACGAAGGCGAGAAACTCGGCTACTTCGTGGATCGAAGGCGAGGTAGCGGTGCGATCGGTTTCGACAAGAAGCATATCAGACGGTATCTTCTTCGCGAGCTCTCGATAGTTCACAGCATGGTCGTTCAAGATCGCCGGCCCGACGGAGATAAAGCCGTTTAACTTCGCTATCTCCGGTATAAGCCCATCCGAGCGCGAAAACCCGTGAAAGAGCATCGCTGGTATCCTTCCTGCATAAGGCCGGACCGCGCGCACCACTTCGCCCCAACACTTCGCACCATGCAAAATCACCGGTCGCCCGAACTCGGCGGCAAGCGCAAGCTGCGAAAGAAATACTTCGCGCATCTTTTCGGAGATATCGCGCGAGCGGAGGCGATCAAGTCCAATTTCGCCGACGAGCAGCTGCGGGTTCTTTTGAAGCGCCTCGCGCAAGAACTCGACGCCTTCGCACGTTTCCGCATCCCACGGATGAACGCCCATCGCATCGCGCCCAATCAGTATTTCCCTTAAGCCCGCCTCGCCAGCGGAAACGTGGCAATGCGCGTCGATCATTTCCCGAAGCGCAGCTTAAGCGCGATCTTCACCGACTCTACCGCAATCCCCGGCGTGATCTTCGAGTATCCGGCGACGCGATCCGTAAAGACAATCGGCTTTTCCTCGATCTGCAAACCCGCCTTCCACGCGCGATGGTTCATTTCGAGCTGGAAGGAATATCCCGCGCTGGCAACGGTCTCAAAGTCGATCTTCTCGAGCGCGGCGCGAGTCCACGCCTTAAAGCCGCCCGTAGGATCTTTTATTTTCATCCCGGTTACAAGGCGAATGAAGACACCGCCCGCGCGAGAAATAAGCCGACGCTTAAAGGGCCAGCCCGGAGTCGCGCCGCCCGGGACGTAGCGCGAGCCGATGACGAGATCGGCGGACGAGTTTAAAAGCCGCGCGACATCCTTCGGGTCGTGCGAAAAGTCGCAGTCCATCTGGACGATTTTATCGGCGCCGAGTTCGAGTGCCTTTTGGAAGCCCGCGACATACGCGCGGCCGAGCCCCGCCTTCTTCTCGCGATGAAGAACGTGAACGCGACTATTCGCCTTCGTAAGTTCGTCGATTACCTTCCCCGTTCCATCCGGCGAATTGTCGTCGACGAAAAGAACTTCCACGCCTTCCGTCCTAAGGACGGCTTCGGCCATCGGCCGCACGTTGTCCTTCTCGTCGTACGTCGGAATTACGACGACGTTCACGCTTCCTCCAAAAGACACGCGGCCTGGGCGACGATGCCGAGCGCGGCGCCGACGTCGTCCATCTTCTCGTTCGTCTTGCCCTTTACGGAAATTCGCGCCTCGCCGACGCCGCAAACTTCGGCGAGCCGTTTACGAATCGCGTCCACCTTGTCGCGAAGACGCGGACGCTCGCAAATAACCGTCGCGTCGATATTGGCAATCTTGTATCCCGCTTCGCGCACTTCCTTCACGACCGAGGCGAGTAGCTTCATCGAGTCCGCACCTTTCCACTTCTCGTCAGTATCGGGGAAGTGCGAGCCGATGTCGCCGAGCGCGGCGGCGCCGAGCAAGGCGTCGATGATCGCGTGGGCGAGCACGTCGGCGTCGGAGTGGCCCTTAAGTCCAATCTCGCCGGGGAACTCCACGCCGCCCAAGACGAGCTTGCGCCCTTCTTCGAAGCGATGCGAGTCGTAGCCGAGGCCGATTCTCATTTAAGACGAATCCTCTCGGCGAGCGCCTTCAGTTCGTCCATATTGCCCGCGTGGCTCTCGAAGGCGATCGGCTCCGAACCGTAGCGCGGCACGATGTGGAAGTGGAGATGCCGGACGGTCTGGCCGGCGGCCTCGCCGTTATTTTGGAGAATGTTGAATCCGTCGCAAGGAAGCGCGGCTTTGAGATGAGCGGCGACTTTCTTTACGCGCGCAATTACCTCGGCGAGAGTATGCTCGTCGGTATCGAGGAGCCCTTCGCTGTGGGCTTTCGGAATTACGAGCGCGTGGCCGCGCGTAAAGGGATTGATGTCGAGATAGGCGAGAACGAGATCGTCTTCGTAAAGCTTGAAGCTCGGAATCTCTCCCGCCGCAATCGCGCAAAAGATGCAGTTATTTTTCATGATAAGGACTTTCGTAAATCTTCCACCGCTTTTTTCATGTCGGGCTGCTTAAAGAGGTAACTGCCCGCCACAAACTGGTTCGCGCCCGCTTTGTACGCCATAGGAATCGTTTCGGCGTTGCCGCCTCCGTCAATCATAATGTCGAGCGTCGGTGAAAGCTTGCGAATATAGCTTACCTTCGGCAGGCACTCCGCGATAAAGGACTGTCCGCCATAACCCGGATGAACGGTCATCACGAGCAGCTCGTCGACTTCCCCTAAATAGGGTACGACCTTCTCCACCGGCGTTTCGGGGTTAAGGACGATCGCGTTCTTTAGCCCCAGCGCGCGAATCCGCTTAAGCTCGGTATGCAAGTCGCAATCCGCCTCGACGTGGATTTGAATAGTCTCGGAGCCCGCCTTCGCGAACTTCTCGATATAGAGGTCGGGGCGATTCATCATCAAATGGACGTTGCGATAGAACTTCGGGCACGTCTTACGGCAGAAATCCACAATCGACGGACCGAAGCTCATATTCGGCACGAAGGTAGGATCCATAATGTCGAGGTGAATCGCGTCCGCAGTCGATTTTTCGGCGCGAATAAGCTCGTCCGCCAAGTGACCCAAATCGGCAGCCAGGAACGAAGGAAGGATTTCAAGTTTCATCGCACTTTAGATTATATCATTTTCATGCGAGGCGCGGCGTGCGCGAAAGAAGTTCTGCAAAATCGCCTTCGACTCCACTTCCATCACGCCCTCGACGATTGTCGGGTGGTGGTTGATGCCGGGATGACGAAAGATATCGAAGACCGTGCCGCCGCCGCGCTTCGGATCGGAGAGCCCCCAAACGACGCTCTTCACTCGCGCGAGCACAATCGCGCCCGCGCACATCGGACAAGGTTCCTTGGTAACGTAAAGCCGCGCCTTGTTAAGCCGCCAATTGCCGGTCGCCTGAAACGCTTGGGTAAGCGCGAGCATTTCGGCGTGGGCGGTCGCGTCGACGAGCCCTTCCGCCTGATTGTGGGCGCGGCCCAAAATCCGCACCGCCGAAGGCGAGACGTCCTCCGATTCCGGCTCTTCGATAATTACGCACCCCGTCGGCACTTCGCCGTCCGCCGCCGCCTTCTCGGCTTCACGAAGCGCCATACCCATAAAGTGTTCGTCGTAAGTCACAATCCGAGCACCCTTTCCGCATTAATGAAAGTCGTCTCCGCGAATTCCTCCATCGGAATTCCCTTAAGTTCCGCGAGGAAGCGACATGTGTGAACGAGAAACGCGGGTTCGTTCGCTTCGCCGCGCTTCGGCACCGGCGCGAGATAAGGCGAGTCGGTTTCGATTAGAATTCGATCCATCGGAATTACGCGCGCGACTTCGCGCACATTCTCCGCCGCCTTAAATGTCACTATTCCCGAAATCGAAACGTAAAAGCCGAGATCGAGAAATTGCTTCGCCGCTTCCACGGTTCCCGTGTAGGAGTGGATGATGCCGCGCGAAGGAACTTTTCTTAAAAGCGCAATCGTATCCTCGTCGGCTTCGCGAGTGTGGATAACGACCGGCAAGTCGCGAGCGCGCGCGAGTTCCAGCTCTTCGTAAAATAGCGCGAGCTGCTTTTCGCGCGTTTCGGGCGAGTAGTGATAATCAAGTCCGATTTCGCCAATCGCCGTCGCTTCCCCGAGCGCGGGAAGTTCCTTGTCGATTTGATCGCGGTCGTAGCCGAGCGCGTGAATCGGCGAAGCGAGCGCGGCCGAAGCGTTAAGCGCCTCCGAGCCGCCGACCGCCATTAGCTTTTCGACCCCCGCCGCCCGAGCGCGGGCGAGCGTCGCGTCGATTACCGCGCGCTCGCAAGTCTCGAAGTGGCAATGGGTATCGAATAGCCGCATTTTATTTTAGGCGCGAACCTTGACGATCAGCTTGTGCGCCTTCTTCGGCTCGTCGGTCGTCACCGCCGGCGCGTGCGCGCAGGTAATCGGCCAGGTGATGCAGAACTCGCCTTGCTTAACGACGAACCACTCGACCTTCTGCTCGTAAAGCCCGCCATCGCCCGCTTCGTCGAACGAACCCTTGGCGAGCGCGTCGAACACCGCAAGCCCAATCTTCTCGTCGGCGGCGAGCGGAACGTGAACGTCGAAATACTTGTGATGGACTTCCGGCTTGCGATCCGCGGGAAGGACATACTGCGCCTCGACGTTGTTCACGAATACTTCGTCGCCCGCGATGTCGTTGCGCCCCGCCTTGAGCGAGGCGAAGTCTCCGCGCTTCAGGAACTCCACCGCCTTCGCGAACGCGGGGCTTAAGCTCGCGTAGGCGGAAAGGTTTTCGAGCTTGTCGATTACATAGACGTTTTCGAGTTTTTGCATTTTCTTAGAGTCCTTTCGGTGGGTTACTGATAAATTCAAGCGGTGCGCCAGTTTTCGGATTGCGGACGACGAGGCGCGAGGCGTGTAAGTGAAGACGATCCGCTTTCTTCGCGCCGTACTTTACGTCGCCCACGACCGGATGACCAGCTTCGGAGAAGTGAACGCGGATTTGGTTTTTGCGACCCGACTTAAGCGCGACTGAGACGAGCGTCGTTCCGCGCGAAACGGAAAGCGACTTCCATTCGGTGCGAGCGAGCTTGCCCTCGCGCGGGCTTGCGACGCTCCGAACCTTCATCGTCTTCGGGTCGTCCTTTAGGTAGGAGACGAATTCGCCGCTTTGCTCGGTTAGCTCGCCCTCGACGCGCGCGAGATACGTCTTTTCGGTAAGCTCGTTCCATCTTTCGCGCAACGCCTCGGAGAAGTCTTCGCGCTTCGCGAAAATCATCACCCCCGAAGTATCGCGGTCGAGCCGATGAACGAGATAGACGCGCTTCGAGCTCTTGAGCTGACCCTTGCGCACATAGGCGGTAAGGAGATTCTCCGCCGTCAGCTGAGCTTCGCGCGCGGCGCGACCGACGAGCGCGGTGTGGGTCGTAAGCAGGCCCTCGGGCTTGTCGATCGCAATGAGGTCGCGATCTTCGTAAAGAATTTCGAAAGGCAGGAACTTCGACTTCATCGTTCGAGGAAGCGCCCTTGGCGATGGCCGGTGAATTTTCCGTTCGAGTAAGCGAGCGCGCCGTTTACGAGCACCGCTTTCACGCCGAGCGCAAAAGCGTGGGGCTTCGAATACGTCGCCGGAGAAACGAATTCGTCTTCGCGCCAGACGACGAGGTCCGCTTGAAAACCCTTCGCGATTCGTCCGCGATGTTTAAGCTCGAAGCGATCGGCGACCGAAGAGGTCATGCGACGCACGATCTGTTCGCGCGAAAAGCCGAGCGCGCGCAAGCGACGATAGAATTCGCACATCGTTCCGTAGGCGCGAGGGTGCGGATGGTCGAGACCGAGCGGACCGGTCGGCGAACGAAGTGACGCGTCGGAACCGGGCAGAATCCATTCGCGCGAATAGATCTTGTCGAGGTTTTCCTCCGACATCGTGAAGAAAAAGGCGCCCGTCTTGCAGCCGTCGAGTTCGAGAACGCGGGCGATGAATTCGCCAGACGAATTGCCGGCGAGCGAGGCGATGGTCTTACCCGAGTATCCGCGCGTCTCTTCGCTCCATCCGCCGCCAATCATCACCTTCGACCAGTCGGTATCGGACGCGTTAAGCTCGCGGACGATGCGCGCGCGCAAAGCGGAGTCTTTCAGCCGCGCGAGCTCGCCTTTCGCCGCGCCTTCCTGCGCCCAGTCGGGGAGAACTACGTCGAGATCGGTCCCCGCCGCGCAGTAGGGATAGCGATCGGAGCCAAGCAAAAGTCCGTCCGCAATCGCGCATTCGATTTTCTCGAGCACCGCGTCGATCTTCGGCCAGTTCTTTTCGCCGCTCGTTTTGAGGTGGGAGATTTCGGCGCGAATGCCGGTCGCCTTGACGAGCGAGATAACTTCGTCGATCGCCTTTTCGATTTCGTCGCCTTCGCTACGCATGTGGGTCGCGTAAAAGCCGCCCTTTTGCGCGGCAACGCGCGCGAGCGCCAGCACCTCTTCATTATCCGAGTACTTGCCCGGCTGGTAAATAAGTCCCGTGGTAAGTCCATAGCCGCCTTCGTCCAACGCCGTTTCGAGCAGTCGCGCCATCGATTTCACTTCATCGGGCGAGGCGGCGCGCGCGGCATAGCCCATAACCGAGGAACGCAACGTGTTGTGGCCGATGAACTCGACGGTGTTGATCGCGATTTTCGTCTGCGCAAGAACTTCGCGATATTCGGCGAGCGAACGCCAAACGAGTTTCTCGCCGAGCAAGGTCGCCCAATCGGACGAAAGGCGCGCTTCGCCGTAGCGCGGGGCGATCGAGCCGCCGCATTGTCCGTTCAGTTCGGTGGTAATGCCTTGCGAAAGCTTGGAAGGCGCGTCCGGCTCGAGAACGAGATAGGCGTCGGAGTGGGAATGGGCGTCGATGAAGCCGGGCGTGACGAGAAGTCCCGTCGCATCAATCGTCTCGTCGGCAACCGCTTTCGTCTCTCCGCGCTCGACCGCAACAATCTTATCGCCCTCGACGAGCACATCGCCGACGAAGCCCTTAGAGCCGGTGCCGTCGATGATCGTGCCGTTTTTAATTAGCGTCATGCGATATACTTTTCGCCACACATCGAGCAAATCGCTCCCGCGTGAACTTCGGCGTGGCAATGGGGACAAGCGCGAACGAGTACTTCGCCGCAAAGCGCGCAATAGCGTCCGCCGACCGGATCGGCCGTTTCGCAATCGGGAAGATATAGCGTCTTACCGTCGACTTGATAGGCGTGGTTCGAGGGGCAAGCGGGGTTCGGACAATAACCGCGAACCGCGGACTTGACCGGCGTCGGCTCAATCGCCGCCTTTTCCGCGAAAAGCTCCACCCCGAACTTGTCGGCGAGTTTTCTAACGACCTCGTCGCTCAATTTCGTCGGCTGACCCTGCTCGAACATCGAAAGCGCCGATTGCTTGCAGCCGACCTCTTCCGCGACCTCGACTTGTCCAAGCTTCGCCAAACGACGAGCTTCGCGGATTTTACGGCAAATATCTGGACTTATATTAATCACCAGTTGATATTATAAACTTTATTGACATTATTATCAACAGGGTTGATATATTTGTTGATAAGTTGATTTATTTAGTACATCCGCTTAAGGATTTCGTCAGTAAGCAGATATTCTTCGCCTTTTTTATAAGGAATACCGCATCTTTCAAGCTCGGCAATCACCGGGCCGGAAAGGATATTCTGGTGATCTTGGAAGAATTTCGTCAATGCATCGCGTTTTTTGGCAAGATTTCCGCTGGGTTCGTTGGCTACGAGTACGGCTTCCAAAAGCTGGGCACGACGGGTGCGACCTGCCTTTTCGGCTTCGTCGCGAGCGGCTTTAACCGCCTCGAGGACATGATCGCGCGTTTCGCCTTCGAAGCGGTCGGCAATCTCCACATCGCGGTCGATGAGCGCGACCTTGTTGGAAGCGGAGGTTTCGGAATTGGTCGCGAGGACGTCGCCGACCTTTTCGAGCGCCGTTTTCATTTCCGCAATCTGCGCTTTTAGCGTTCCGAGTTCGGTCGAAAGGCGAGCGTTCTCCTTCTCGAGCTCGATCATCCGCTCTTCCTGTTCCACCTTTTCGGCGGCGAGTTCTTCGACGACGGCTTTCTGCACGTCGACTTCCTCGGGCATGAAATCAGTTACTTCCATTCAGATTCTCTCCCTTGAATTCGCAGCCCTCGTAGATGAACAGCCGACAGTCGATGGGGCCGTTGAAGAACGGGACGCGATTGCGATAGTAAAGATTTACGAGTTTGGAAAGTTCGGGATTGCCGGTAATGAGCGCGCCCGTCCAGCCCTTGCACTTATCGTGCATGAACTCGCCGATGCGCTCGTAAACGGGAGCGAGTTCCTTCGGGTCGCCGAGGCGAATGCCGTATTCCGGATTGAAGAAGACCGCGCCCCGCTCGTCCGGAATCGGCGAGTCCGCGAAGTCGCACGCCTTGAATTCGAGATACGGCGCGACGCCGGCGGCGATGGCGTTAGTGTGGGCGTTCTCCACCGCTTCCGGCGAAATGTCGGTCGCGATGATGCGCGGCAAATTCTCCGTACGCTCCTCGTCGCGCGCTTCGAGCACGAGCTCCTTCCAAATCTGTTCGGGCGACGC
This sequence comes from Kiritimatiellia bacterium, assembly GCA_045599445.1. Taxonomy (GTDB): domain Bacteria; phylum Verrucomicrobiota; class Kiritimatiellia; order RFP12; family UBA1067; genus UBA1067. The sequence goes on from JAZRWB010000011.1 coordinate 25,463, forward strand.
GCCCGCGCGTTGGCGCGGAGCGACTCGCGGAGCGCTCTCGCCGGGGATGATGCGGTCGAAACCCTTGATCGACTGGAAGGCGAAGTGGCCCTTGAGACTGCCGGGCGCCTTGTTCATCGCGATCATCGCCGCTTCGATCGCGGGCGTACCCGAGCCGCACATCGGAGAGAGAAACGGCGTCTTGCCCTTCCAGCCCATCGCCATAAGGCAGGCGGCGGCGAGCGTCTCCTGCATCGGCGCGGAACCGGGAATCTTACGGTAGCCGCGCTTCGACAGCGGCTCGCCCGAAGTATCGAGATAGATTATCGCCTCGTCCTTCTCCCAATAGACGAAAATCGCACTTCCGATGTTCTCGCCGCCGGAGTCGGGACGGCGCTGGCACTTTTCGCGCATCCGGTCGGCGATCGCGTCCTTCGTGTAAAGCGAGGGGACGCGAGTATCGCGAATCGTGTAGTTGTGGACAATCGAGCTTACCGAGAAGTAACCGTCGGGATCGAGGTGGTTCTCCCAATCAATCGACTTCACCGCCTCGTAAAGATCCTTGATGTTGCGACAAGTCGTCCGAAGTAGCGGCACCAAAACGCGATGGGCGCAGCGAAGACGAAGATTGAGCTTCATCACCTCGCGCATCGCGCCGCGCACGACGACCGTATTTTCCGTAACCTCGATCGGCGTAAAACCGAGATCGCGAACCTCGACTTCCACCCAACGCGAAAGTTCCTTCGCGCAGGAGATGATTATCGGATAATCGCTATCGGTCCAGAGCTTCACGAAATGCGAAGCGGCATCAGCACGTAAATGAACGGCATCGCGCACTTGATGACGGCGGGGGAATGACCGTTGTTGAGGTGAATCGTGATTTCGTCGTCATCGATCGCCTTCAACGGATCCATTACGTAAGCGGGGTTGAACATAATCTCGATTTTCTCGCCCGCGTACTTGATCGGTACTTCGTCCTTCGCTTCACCGATGTCGCTGACGGCGGAAGTGACGACGAGCTTACCTTCGGAGAAAATAAGCTTCGTCGAATGGGCCTCGTCCATCGTCATCACACTCGCGCGTTCGAGTGCGTTCAGAAGAAGCTGACGATCGATGGTTATCGATTCGGCGGTTTCCTTCGGAATAACCTGATTGTAATTAGGATAGACGTCGTCCATCAATTTGGAATAAATCATCGTCGTACCCAATTTGAAGCAAACCTGGGTCTTTTGAATCATGATCGCGACGTCACCTTCGCCGGTAAGCGAGCGCTGAAGTTCGGCGACCGCCTTCGAAGGAAGGACGATGTCCTTTTCCGCGCTCTTGGGAAACTCGAGTTCGTTTTCGATCAGCGCAAGACGACGACCGTCGGTAGCGACCATTGTCAGTTTTTCGTTCTTAAAGCTGATTAAAACGCCCTTGAGCGTACGCCGAGTGTCGTCTTGACTCGCAGCATACGAAACTTTCCTCAACATTTCGCGAAAGACGGCTTGAGAAACGTTATAGGCGTAAGCTTCTTCATCCTTGGGAAGACGGGGAAATTCCGATTCGGGCATGCCGGAGAGTTTGAACTTCGCACTACCAGCTTTTATCTCCGCCTTTTCCTTGGCGTCGACGGAAATTTCAACTATTCCTTCTTCGACTTTTGAAATTGAATTGAAAAGCAGTTTTACGGGAAGCGTAGTAACTCCCTGATCAATTACTTCGCATTCGCAAATCGCCTTGATCGAAATATCAAGATCGGTTGTAGTCATCTTAAGTTCCTTGCCCTTGGCTTCAAGCATGACATTTTGAAGAATGGGCAAAGAGCCTTTTCCGGCGACGATATTTTGAACGCTCTTAAGACCTTCGAGAAACTTCGATCTTACTATTTTCAATTTCATTTTACAGTCTCCTTCGTCGAATGTTGTAGATTGTATCAAATAATATTATTCTTATAAATAGAAAGAATTATTATTATTAGGTTTGTTGATAATTAAAGTAACTTGATTTAAGTCCTCTACTTCAAGGGTATTTAAGAGTTTTGATTGTTGGTAAATTATATTCATTTATTTGATTGAAGTTAGTAGCAAGGTACTTGTAATCACTTGTAGAGAGATTATCATCATTCCATCGAATCCGAAAGTTTATAACCGAGAGAGGAAAGAATTTCCTCGAGATCGGCTTTTAATCCGGGTTCGGTTGATAATCTTTCTTGAATTGTCTTTACTCCTGAAATGATAGTAGCATGCTGTTTATCGAAAGCCTTGGCAATTTCCTTCAATCCTTTTGAAGTGTATTTTCTTGCAATATACATCGCCAATTGACGAGGAGTTACAATTGATTGAATTCTTTCATGCGAAAGAATGTCTTTCATGGTAACCGCAAACTTCTTTGCGCAAGTTTGCTGAATCTCTTCAATAGTAAGCTTTCTTAAGGATTGTTCCTTCTTTATAAAATCGTCAAGTAGATCCGTAAGAATCAGCTTGTTAATGATTACAGAAGGATTGGCCGAAATGTAGACTTCAACCGTGGCGAGCGCACCTTCCATCGCACGGACGTGGCTTTTAATGTTATCGGAAATGTATTCCAGAGCGAAGTCGGGAATCTTGACTTCCGAATCCTCGGCTTTTTTCTTTAGAATTGCCAGGCGAGTTTCGTAATTAGGAGATTCTATTTCCTGCAGCATTCCGCCCTCGAAGCGGGAAATAAGTCTCGCCTCGATAGAAGGCGGAAGATTCTTCGGCGCCACGTCGGAAGTCATGACGATTTGTTTCTTCTTGTCCTTAAGGGCATTGAAGGTATTGAAGAATTCCTCTTGAATCTCCTTGCCCTTTTGGAAGAACTGCACGTCGTCGAGGAGCAGCACGTCGAGCTTGCGGTATTTCTCGCGAAACTTCGGAATGTTGTTGTCCTTCATGTAGTTGACGTACTCGTTAAGATACTCTTCGGCGGTGAGATAGCAAATCGCGAGCGAAGGATCGCGCCTTTTAAGTTCGTTTCCGATCGCCTGCATAAGGTGGGTCTTGCCGAGACCCGTTCCGCCGTGAATGAAAAGCGGGCTACAACCTTGTCGCCCGGGATTTTTAACTACCGCTTTCGCGGCAGCGATGGCGAAACTGTTTGAAGGGCCGCTGACGAACTTTTCGAAAGTATAGTCGTCGTTGAGAGGCATCGTGGAGACAAAAGCGCTCGGCGCGGACGAAGTCGGCCTTTCGCCAATCGCGCCGATAACGGAAGGAACGATCAAGGTCGGCTTCGCCGATGCATCGTAACTCACTTCGATATTGATGTTCTCCGACGCGCCGGCGAGGAGAAAACTCCCTTTGAGTTTGTTGAGATGATCGCGACGAATCAAATCGACGGCAAACTCGGTTGAAGTGTATATCCGAAATGAATCCCCTTCGCTGGAGACGGAAGTGATCATTCCCAAATATCTTTCGGCCTGGCTTTTTTCCTCCGGACGCGCCGACAAGGACGATAGATAAATCGCCTTTGCGCTTTCCCACAGCTGCTTGGAGGACGTGTCTATGGTGTTATTGCTCATTTGGACAATAATATACCATAAACTTTGACGTGGCGATACAGAGAAGAAATTGACCGTTGCTAACTACTTATTTACAAAACGTGTAGATAAGTATATAAGTTAGACATGTCCACGCTTGATAATTATTGCCAAAATTGCAATATCCGCTGGATTTACACCAGGTATTCTGCTGGCTTGGGACAATGTTTCCGGTAAATACTTTTTGAGTTTCTCGCGGCTTTCAAACCGCACGGCGCCGCACTTATCGTAATCGAGCCATTTGGGGATCTTGATTTTCTCATCAAGCTTGGCCCGTGCGGCGGCCTTTTGTTCCTGTTCGATGTACGGCGCATAATGACGCATAATCTTTAGTTCATTCTCCAACGCCGCACTCCCCTTCTCATCGAACTTAATCTTACCGTCATTTTCAAGGTATTCGCGTTCGCGTTCGCGCTCGTCGAGAATCTTTGAATCGATGATCCCCGCAATTCTTGCCGCTTCAAGGAGCCGATAGCGGGCATTGTCTTGGCGTAGCAATAGTCGGCGCTCGGCGCGGCTGGTGAACATTCGGTATGGTTCGTCCGTACCTTTGGTCACCAGATCGTCAATCATTACCCCGATATATGCGTCTTGGCGGCTTAATACCAGCGGATCTTTATTCCTTATATATAGGGCGGCATTGATGCCAGCCATAATTCCTTGCGCCGCCGCCTCCTCATACCCAGTAGTACCATTGATTTGACCGGCGAAGAATAATCCGTTTATTCGCTTTGATTCCAGCGAATGTTTCAACTCTCTGGCGTCAATCCCGTCGTATTCAATAGCATAGGCATAGGCGAGGAATTCCGCCTTTTCAAGTCCAGCAACCGAATGAACCATCTTTTCTTGCACTGTCTTGGGTAGCGAGCAGCTTAATCCGTTAGGATAGATGATTTTACCCTCAGAATCCTCGGGTTCGAGCATTACATGGTGTTGATTGGCCGAAAAGCGGACTATTTTATCTTCGATAGATGGACAATATCGGACGCCAGTTCCCTTGATTGCTCCACCATAAAGCGCAGAAACCGCTAAATTATCCCTAATTATTGCATGGGTTTCTTCGTTGGTATGGGTAAGCCAACATGGGAACTCCGGCAATGTTCCACGTGGAACAGCATCGATAAAATGTTCCATGTGGAACAATGGATGCGGTATTTCGCCATCTTGGCGTTGACAAACGGAGAAGTTGCACGAACTCGCTTTTATTCTCGGAGGCGTTCCGGTCTTTAGACGAATTAAATCAAACCCAAGGCCTTTCAAACATTCCGATAGCTGATTCACCGCCGGTCTGTCATCGCCGCCAGACTCCTTGCATTCTTTCCCTATCCAAATCCGACCGGATAGCGCAGTTCCTGAGGTAATTACGACGGCAATGGCGGAAATATCGCCGTTTTTCTCGGTTTTAATTAGATGAAGCCCATTGTGATCAGGTTGTATTGCCGTTGCGTTATCTTCAAGGACTTGCAGGTTTTTCTCCAATTCAACCATGCGTTGCATCCGCTCGGAGTACTCGTGCTTGGCGCATTGCGCTCGAGTAGCCCAAACCGCTGGACCACGGCTGCGATTCAGTATTTTCACCTGCATCGCGGTTGCGTCGGCGTTTTTACCCATTTCTCCACCCAATGCGTCAAGTTCATAGACGAGATGGCTTTTGGCGAGCCCGCCAATCGAGGGGTTGCAAGGCATTTTGGCAATCGCGGATTTTTGAGAAGTAATTAGAAGGGTGGCTATACCCATCCGCGCGGCGGCAAGCGCCGCTTCGCTACCGGCGTGTCCGCCGCCAATCACAACCAACTCAAATTGACGCGTGAAATCCATCGCAAAGTATTATAGCAAATTATTTACACATTTGTGAACAATTATTTTACCAATATTATGCGACATTAAACCAATGCGAATACCCATAAAACCCAATAAAAACAAGGTGTTTCTCGCGAGTGCCCTATTTGTCAATAGGAAAATTGTCGATTCGTATTGACACTTATCTATAACTTATCAACAAAGCCGAGTTAAATGTAAATAAAATGCAATGCGGTTGAATTTATGGCGCAGATTATGATATAATCGCTTGTAGGTGAAGGTAATCTTCTTATTTATTGACGGTGTGGGGCTTAGGTCTCCGGCTTCGGATAACCCGGTTAATCGCGAGGTTTGTCCGACTTTGTGTCGGCTTTTCAAGCGCCACGCCAAGCCGATCGACGCTTGTCTCGGGATCGAGGGGCTTCCGCAGTCCGCCACCGGCCAGGCGACGATGTTCACCGGAGTCAACTGCGCCGCGGCCATGGGTCGACACTGCGAGGGCTTTCCCTCGCCCGCGCTTAGGGATATAATCGAGAAGGGGAATCTTTTCCTGTCGCTTAAATCTCGTGGCCGGAAGGTTTGCTTCGCCGATGCGTATCTCGTCGATTCCGCCGACGATCTCGCGCTCCATCGTTTCAAATCGGTAACGACGGTGATGGCGTTGACTGCGCCGGAGACGATTCGCACGGTGGACGATCTTGTCGCGGACCGCGCGCTGATGCAGGACATTACCTGCGAGACGATTCAGGATCGCTACCCCGACGTGCCGATAATACCTCCGCAACGCGCGGCCGAGAACCTTTTCAAGCTGGCGCGGGAAAACGATTTCACACTCTACGAGTTTTTCCAGACCGATGTTTCCGGACATTCGATGGATTACGACCGCGCCTGCGCGGTATTGAGGATATACGACCGCTTTCTGACTTCGCTCGTTCGGTACGTGGAAGCGGCGGGGATTACGCTCGTCATGACCGCGGATCACGGCAACATCGAATCGATCTTCGAGCATGGCCACACCCGCAACCCCGTGCCGTTCGTGGCGTTCGGACCGAAGGAAAGGTTTCTGCGAGACCGGGTTGCCTCGCTCGCCGACGTTACTCCGGCGTTGCTCGCGGCGTTCGATGAATGAGTGAAATTTTCAAATGAATGTGATATAATTCGAACTAACCCTCAAGAAAGGACAATCGACTATGGCGTGTTCATGCGGTAAGAAGTGCGCGTGCGAGAAGAGCGAGTTTATCGCTCCGATGCAGGCATTGTGGAAGGTTTACGACGGCATCGACGCGAAGGCGAATGCGGATATCGTCGCCATCGCGTGGGAGCGCGAAGACGGAAAGATCTTCCGCTACGATCTGCCGATTCCCAAGCGGCTCGATCCGCAGGCGACGAAGTTCGTCTCCTACGTCGTCGATCGCATCGCGAAGTTCATCGTCTGGTCGGCGGGCGGTTGGAAGCTCTATCTCGCCGGGCCCGACGCGGTGGTGAAGCCGGTCGCGAAGGCCTACACGAAGAGCGGTACGCGCAAGTTCGACTTCAACTTCTTCTCCGATCTCTATCGTCGACCGGTCGAGGCGGTGGTGCTGCCGCTGAAGAAGATGCCGGAGACGAACGAGAAGATGCAGTACGTGAAGACGGTGGCCGACGGCTGCCGCATCGGCTTCGACCTCGGCGCCTCGGACTTCAAGATCTCCGCGCTCAAGAACGGCAAGGTCGTCTTCTCGAAGGAGTTCCCGTGGGATCCGCGCAACAACGCCGACCCCGAGTACCACTATTCGAAGCTCACCGCAGGGCTTAAGGAAGCGGCGAAGTCGCTGCCGCGCGTCGATGCGATCGGCGGTTCGACCGCAGGTACGCTCGTCGGCAAGACGATGGGCGTCGCCTCGCTCTTCCGTGCGATTCGCGAGAAGAATCCGAAGAAGTACTCGATCGCCCAGAACATGTTCCTCCGCGTCGAGAAGGATTGGGGCGTTCCCTTCGAGATTTACAACGACGGCGACGTAACCGCGCTCGCCGGAATGATCACGATGAACAAGAAGGGCATTCTCGGCGTCGCGATGGGTTCGTCGGAGGCGGTCGGCTACATTACTCCGAAGGGCGCGCTTACCGGCCGGATTACCGAACTCGCGTTCGCGCCGGTCGATTTCAATCCCTGCGCTCCGCGCGACGAGTGGTCGGGCGACGCGGGCGTCGGCTCGATGGCGTTCTCGCAGCAGGCCGTTAACTGGCTCGCCGAGAAGTACGGCTTCAAGTTCCCGAAGTCGATGAAGCTTCCCGAGCGGCTCAAGGTCGTGCAGGCGGCGATGGAGAAGGGCGACGCGAAGGCGCTCAAGGTCTACATCCAGATCGGTCGCTTCCTCGCGCACGCGATTCCGTGGTACAACGAGTTCTACGACTACGAGAACATGATGATCCTCGGGCGCGTTACCTCGGGCCTCGGCGGCGAGGTTATTCTCGAGACGGCGAAGGCCGCCTTGAAGGATCTCTACCCCGAATGGGCCGAGAAGATCGACATCTTCATGCCCGACGAAAAGGCGCGTCGCCTCGGCCAATCGGTCGCTGCCGCGCAGATTCCGGTTATCAAGAAGCGCTAACTAAGCGTTTATAATTCTCTCGTCGAAATTATTCGACGATTGACCCGACTCCCACTATGTGGTAAAATACAAACATAGTGGGAGTAAAGGTACTATGAAAATGCTCAAATGTCTACATTTGTTCGCTGGGATGTTTTTCGCCAGCACCGCGCTTGCGGCGGAGACTGTTACTGTCACCGATGCGAAGTGGGGTAATATGGGCGCTGCACCTTCTACAGCAGGTGTGACTACAGGGAGTATTGGTAACGGAAATTACTCAAGTTTCTCGTTTAACTTCGCAGCTGCCGACAATATGTCGCCAAAGGAAATTGGTAATAGAGGCACCGTTAAGATTAAGAAGCTTACCCTTGTGAGTCGCAATGATGCCAATGCTAATGGGATGAATAAGATTCGGCTTACCCAAGGCGATAAGACGGTCGATGGTACGGTTGAGATTAAGACTGATAATATCGTCATCTACGGCAGTCAGTTTCCAGGGGTTTCAGGTGACAAATATACGCAAAGCAAGGGCTATTATGTGGCGACGTTTGCGTCGGATGTTGAGTTTGATGTCTCGCAGAACATTACCTTCCAGCTTCTTAATAGCGAGGGTCAAGTTACCTCGTATGGCCTTCGTATGATTCAGCCAGCCAACTCGGTTCTTACGACGAGTAATGGTTGGTCTCCGGCGATTGAGATTGTTGGCGACTACACGTATGCGCCATCACCAACTTCAGAAGTCGTTGCGCTCTTTAACTTCAAGAGTAACGACGGCACTGATGCCGCTGGGTGGACGAACCACACTCAGCCAGATGGCGGCATGATTCCGAAGAGTGGGACGCTCTCTATGAATGGAGTCACATTTGCTACTAATAGCAAAGGCAACTTTTTTCCTGATAATACGTCCGTAGTTAATACCGATTATCCGTCTGCCATTATTGCCGACGTGAAAGAGACGTTGGGTTTGTCGGATAGCATTGATTTTGACGCCAATGTATACAAGACCGGCTTGATGAATGGCGGACAATCAGGCCATACGGCTACGATTTCCGGCCTTACGACTGGAAGCGAGTATGTAGTTTACTTCGGCTTTGGTCGCCTCAAAACGGATGACAATAATCAAGTCGGCGGCTTTACGCTCAATGACTGCGGTAGTTTTGCGAGCCTTGAATATGTGGTGACGGTTGCTGGGCAGAACACGACGGTTTCGCAAGGGTGGACCTCGTTTACCAAGGGAACTGCCATTAGGCCGGGAAGCAATGGCTTGATGATGGTCAAACTCGCTGGTGTAACGCCTACAAATAATGGCACTATTGTGTTCACGATGTCGGGCGCCAGAGGCCAAATCAACTTCCTCGCAGTGAAGGAGAAGGAGCTTCCTCCGCCAGGTCCGGCGGTTTCGGCTACGATTTCGGCAGACACTACTTGGTCGGCGCTTTGGGAGGGCGGCACGGCTCCAGTCGAAAATACGCCAGTTGAACTTACTTTTAATGGCTCTTATACCTTGAGTCTTAATGCGGATGCGGTTGGCAAGAGTTTCAAGATTTTAGGCACGAGCTCGGCTGATCAGACCATTAAGATTGATGGTTCGGCGGCGAATGTTGCGGCTTTTGTCGGCAAGGTAACGCTCGATAGCACTTTCATTGGTAAGGTTGATTACGAGTTCGATGCGACGACCGCAAGCTTCACGGCTGATGATGCGCTCAAGAACGCGATTAAGTCGGCGAGCACCAATACGAAGTTTGTCTTCAAGGGTGCAGATAATTATGGCGCGACAGTGGATTTCGATAGCGCGAATAAGAACGGCACTATATCGTCTCATATCGTTCTTAAGGGCGGGTCGCACTTAATCAAGAATGGCAATGCTGGGACATTTGCGAATTCTACCACTTGTACGGCGGAAAATCCCGCAATCTTCATTACGAATGGTGCGACGCTTAATTTTGAAGGTCATGACTTGAACGGATGGACTGGTTCTATTATTACTGGATTTGCTTTCCGGGTTGACGATGGAGCGACGTTGAATCTTAAGAACTTCGGCGGTACATTCTTCTTCCGTCAGCAGATGTGCATCGTTCCTGGCGGTACGGTCAACGTGCCTAATGGTTATAATTTCGAGTTGCATGGTGGCAACGGCACTCCGGAAATCGTTGTTCCCGACGCAGCCGTCGGCAACACGAAAGTTGCCACCATCTCTGGCGGCATTCGTTTCCGCGATGGCGAAAATGGCGCGAGCGTTGCTGCCTCGGTCGGTGCGAACGCGATATTGAAGATTGGCCCTGTTGCTCTCTATGCGGCAGGTAATGACGCATCGATTAAGAAGACAGGCGAAGGTATATTGGAGATTGCTTCAGGCACGATGGCTCCGAAGGTTATCATGGGCAGTGGTGTTCTCAAGCTGGATGATGAGGCAACATTAAGTCAGGTGATTCTTGATTCCGCTACCGAAGTAGATGTGGTTTCTGGCAGCGCAACACTCAATGCGATTTCGGGCGACTTTGCTATTACCAAGACCGGCGCGGGCACGCTCAATCTCCCTGCGGCCTATACGCAGACGATTACACTTACGGGCGGCCAGATTAATCGCACTGCTACGAATACGGTTGTGATTAACGGCGATATCGATCTTGGCACGACGGAGATGCCGCTTAGCTGGGCGATTGATGCGACTTCTACGGGTTCGATTAAGCTTCCTACTGGCTTCCCGTTCGGACAAATCGCCAAGGCGAGCGCGCTTCCCGAGGGCTTGGCATTCAAGGATAGCACGGGCGCAACGATTAGCGCTGACAAGCTGGAAATTGATGGCGGCTACATCGTTCTCAAGAAGTCGGAGATTACCACGCCTTACAATGTTGCGGAACCGACGATTATTGAGGATGATTTGGTCTTTGGTGAAGGCGGCTCAATCAACATTACGCATAACGGTGCGATGTTGATGGCGACGGGAACGATTACTCTTCCGGAGAGTAGCTTGCCGGTTACTTTCATCTGCGAAGACGAGTATGTCGTGGGTACGAAGATTTCGGTCGTGGCTGCAAAAGCCTTCAAGGTCGGCGATATCGACGCGACGTTTGAGAACTTCACTTGCAAGCTTACCGGTAAGTTGCCGAAGGGCATGGAAGGTGAGTTCCAGTTGGTTGAGGAAGAGGGGATGAAGGCGATTGTGTTCGCAATTACCAAGTCCACCTACTATACTGCGGAGGTAGCGGAGATTCTCGAGAAGAATACGCTTCAGGTTCGCTTCGACGCATCTTGCGGGGTGGTCGTTGACGATAACGGGAAAGTGACGGAGTGGAAGGATATCAGCGGCAACGGCAACAACGCCACGCCCGTCCACTACAAGCATATTACGGATACTCCGACTTTATTTTCCTCGGACGATGATTTGCGCGAGTATGTTGATTTTGGAGAACGCGGTTCACACCAAGATCTTCGCATTGGCAGCACGGTCAATGGCAAGACGATCTTCCTTGTGATTGACATTCAAGAGGACAAGGATGCGTTCATCCTTGGTTGGGGTAACGATAGCGATAGCTATGGTGGAAACTACGACTTCCACCGCAATGTACTTTACTACTTTAACGGCGACTCGCAGGTCTTCGCAGTTCGCGACAACAAGATTGACAAGGGTAATGGACGGAGCGAGCTTTTGAAGTCTGGGTTTCGCGTGCTTTCGCTACGCACTGATGGCAATGGACGCTTCAATAGCTTCTCCTCCGACCGCAATGGATGTTCCGACGGCGAAAACCGCACTGGTGGTCGTAAGCTCTGTGAAGTCATCTCCTTCAGCGAAAAGCTCTCCGACGGACAAACGGAGACGATTGAGGATTATCTTCTCGCGAAGTGGGGATTGAATTATCGCAACGAGGCAAATATCGTGGGAGAAATCGCTTGGAGCGAAATTCAGTGGAAAGGCGGTAGGTATTACGCTGACGTCGAAACCACGCTCACCGTTACCGGCGACACCGTATTGACGTTTGATACGCCGATTGGGAATCCCGATATCGAATTTATTCAGGAGTCTCCGGACTATCAGCTTGAATTCGTCATTGAAAAGGAAAGTGGCTGCATGCCGGACATGATGATTGGGGCCGGAGAGCAGTTGACATTGCGCGGAGGAACGTCGGAGGATCCATTCGTCTACACCGGATGGGTAAGTGTCGAAGAAGGTGGAACATTGGTAATCGACGGCGGGAGTGTTGAATGCGAAGGATTTTGGGGAGATGGAATTGTGGATGTTCAACGCGGCGAGTTCCGCTTGGGATCGATGCGTGGAGTGAAACTTAATTTTGCAGAAAATACGGCTTTGTTGGTGGATGCGAATGCGGCGGACGGTGGCGAGGTAACATTGATGTTCGAGAGCGGTTCTGCTTCGCCAACGGTGAGGTTTGTGGACGCCGAGACTCGTCACGCAGTAATCGTTCCAGTTGCGGGCGGGGTGAAAATAACCTACGACCCAGAGGTGAGTGGAAAGGCATGCCTTTACGATTGGACGTTCGACAACGGTGTTGACAAGGGCGATAATCGTCTTGCCAGCGTCGGCCGGAATACGAGTGCGCTCAGTTGGGATACTGACTACAGTAAATCGAACGGATTCGTCACAGACGAGGCATTTACTTACGGAACTGCGCTCAATACCAAATCGACTCCGTATTCTGACTTTACCGTCGATTATCCGACCGAATGGACTTGCATGGTCGCCGGCGTTTTGCCGAATGTTACCAATGGTGCGCTCATCACCTTCGGAACTCAAGGCGATGGGCTTATTGGACTTATCGCCGGTAGTACGGAGAATGAAGTAAAAATCGTTCGCACTACCGGTAATGCACAGTATGTAGCCTTGGCGACGATGACGGTTCCCAATGCGCGCACGACTTCGCATTGCTACGCATTTGTTAAAACCGAGGAGAAGATTGTTGTTTATCTTGATGGTGTGAAGTGGAATGAAACTGAGGTGCGGGGAGCGAACTTTGGCGCGAGATTGCAGATAGGCTCGGTGCATGGTGGTGTCGGTTCTACAGGTATCACTAAAGTAGATAACGCCACCAATGCGACTGCCATTCAGGCGGTTAGAATTTTCGAAGGCGTGTTGGGTCCGAAATCGCTGCGAAAGTTGGCGGAGGAGTTCCCCTATCTTTCCGAAAACGGAACTTTCACTCGCACTTTCTCCTCTGCGAGCGAAAATTGGGTGTCGGACGAATCGTGGGCCAAGGTCGGTTCTGGCGATAAATTCTCCGAACCCGATGCTGGATCGGAGTTGAAAATAACCGCCTCCGCCAGTACGACGGTGAAGATGAATTTTGACGGGGCTAATGCGGTGTACGAAAATGTCAGCATCAACGGCAGCGGGTCGCTGACGTTCGATGTTGGCGAAGAGGGTTATTTTGCGGTCAATGCCGGCAAGACCGATGTTAACGTGCCGATTACCTTGAAGTACGGGTCGCTGACAATCGCGGTCGGCCCGACTACAATCGGCAGTTCCGGTTCGATAACTTTCGATTATTCTGCCTATCCGGTCGACACCATCCATAGTGAAGGGTTTATCCAATTGACCGGTCAGATAGACGAGCAATCGCCGGACAAGATCAGGTTGGTAAAACCCACTGCGCTTTTGGAGCGGCGAATGGATTTGGTTTATCGCGACGAGGTGTATGGAATCGAATACGGGTTTGCTCGCGATCCGATTGATCTCTACTTTAAGAATCCGACCGAAATGCTTGCGTTGACGAATGAAACGGAATTGGTGGATATTGACGGTAACGCGAAGTCGCGGATGATGAAGGACGATGTGTTGGTGGTTGCAAATAACGCCACTTTCACCATCGCCACCACCGCGCTTGATGTTCAGCTTTCGACGCTTAAAATCACCAATGCCACGGTTACCGTAAATATTCCTGCGGCCAATCTTAACGGGCTTGCCGAAATCATTGTTGAAGACGGAGGAACGCTGAAGTTTGATTCTGCCGCCGCCGCCGCTTACACTGGCGCGATTATTGTTAACGAGGGAGGTGTTTTCGACGTTAACGGCATCCCCGACTTGTTGATGGAGGTAACGCTCAACGGCGGTACGATGACCAACAGCGGGGCGGATGTTGGCGTGGGCAAAAAGCAATTTCCGACGATGAATTTTACCGACGACTCAGTAATTGACGTGGTGCATGACTTCGGTTCGATTGCGCAAGGCTACGGAGCGCACACCGTGAATCTTGATGGCAATGTCGTCGAGAAGCGCGGCGCAGGAAATTACTATCTCGTGAATGCCACGATAGGAGGGGGCGGCGAATTCAAGGTTACCGAGGGAACGCTCGCCATTTCCTCTGGACTTACCATCCCTGCAGATACCGAATTCAAGTTGACCGTCGATAGCGCGGCTACCATTTCCTTCGCCAATACGGTTACCAAAAGCGGTGTATTCAATCTTGAAGTCGGCGGCTCGCTGTCGGCGCCGATTACCTTGGCAATCGACGAGTTGACGATTAATCAGGGCGCGGTTTTCGCCATAACCTCCTCTTCCGCCATTACTGCGGTCAGTGCCGTGCAAAACGGTTCGTTTACCGTAGATCTTTCGCAATTGGAACTTGACGAAACGCGCAAGCGACTACTGGCCGCGCCGGGCTTGGATATCGCGCATATCGATTTTACAGTTAGCGAGGCGGTCGAGAAGCGGTTGTATCGGTTAGTGTATATCGACGAGGTACTTTACGTGGAGCCAAACAATTTGACGATTGCGATTCCAAGCGTGGACAATGCTGATGTTTCGGTTTTAGTTGACGGCGAACCGGTCGAGGTCGTTGACAATTCGATTACGATTATTCGCGGGTCGGGTGTGGTCGTAACCTACGTCGCCAATCTAGGTTGGCTTTTCAACGACGCAACCGATCACAAATGTGTGCAACGGCAGGTTGTGTTGGACGACGTTCAGGAAGCGCCGAATCCGTCCATTGACGAACGGCTTAGGCCGTATATTCCGTTGGTCGAGGCGAAAGTTAGTATTGGCGACGTCTACTATTTGGATTTCTGCGATGCGCTCGCGGAAGTGGCCGCCAACGAGGAGATTCGTCTTTGGGAAGCGGTTGTGTTGGGCGACGAGTATAATGTTTCCTGCGACATGGCGATAAATCTCAACGGCTTTGAAATGAGTGCGGAGGAGGCGTTGTCATTCATCATTGCTGGCGGAAATTCACTTTATCTTTATGATGGGTACGAGTTTGCCAAGCTTTTGGGCGGGGAGTTAAATAATATTCGCTTCAATCTTTCCGAGGGCACGATCTACTCGTATCTGAATCTCGATAGTCATGTCGATTCTGATCGGTATGTTCGGATATACAGTTCCAAGGTCGGCTATACGTATGTTACGGCCGAGAGCGTTCCGGAGTTGGTTTCGAAGTTCGTGCCCGGCGAAACGGAAACCGTATACTTGCCCTGCGAAAGCGAAGCTACCCTGATACCTCTTGTTGAAAAGGCCGAAAGCTTCGGCTATGCGCTTGAACCAGTATCAGCTATGAGTACTGAATATAAAGTTATTATTTCGCCCGACGAGGCGGTGAATGGCTCTAAGATCGAGAGCTTTGAGATCGCGGGCGGCAAGGCGACGATTACGATTCCCGCGAAGTCCAATCTGTACTATGGGCTTGAGTATGCGAACAATCCCGCCTTCAGCGGTTCGCAGGTGAAGTGGGCGAAGCAGGGGGCGACGACGCTTTCCGCCGAAGCCGAAGGAGCGAATATGTTTTATCGTGTCGTTATCACCGATAAAGACCCGAATATAAAATAGTGAAGTTCAAGGTAGCGATCTTCGCGTTTCTCCTTTCGCTGTCGCTTTTCGCGACGGAGAAGCCGAACGTAATCTTCGTTCTTTGCGACGATCTCGGATATGGCGACGTCGGGTTCGCGTGGCAGGTGAAGCGTCCTACCGGGGCGATTAGAATCGAGACTCCGAATCTCGACCGTCTCGCGTCCGAAGGCACGATCCTTACCGACCACTACTGCGCCTCGCCGGTTTGCGCGCCTTCGCGCGCCTCGATTATGACCGGCAAGTTGCAGCTCGGTCTCGCCAAAGCCGGCGATGAAGGTTGCTCGCTTGTAGATAATAACTTCGACTTCCCGATTTCCGAAACGCGGACATTGGGAACGGTGATGAAGAAGGCGGGCTACGAGACCTATGCGATCGGCAAGTGGGGCATTGGCGGAGGCGGTGAATCGGGGAAGGATCGCATAGCGCATCCGCTCGCGCGCGGCTTCGACCACTACTACGGCTTTTTCGACCATCTCGCTGGCCACACCTATTATCACTACGACGGCATCTTGAGCGGTAAGGTGTATATGGGCGTTTACGAGTCCGGCGCGCGACCCAAGGAATTTGCGGACGCGGCATACGATACGAAGTTGAAGGCGAACGGCGGCGACGAGAACTTGAAGGCGTATTGGAATGCGACCAAGACGGCCGAAGGTCGCTATTCGACCGATGTCTTCATCGCGCGAGCCAAGAAGTCCATCGAAGAGCAGCTCGCCGATTCGGAGCGTAAGCGCAATCCGTTTTTCATTTATCTAGCGATTAATACGATTCACGGTTCCGGGCGCGACAATGCGACGCTTAAGAACACCCATTCTTTGCACGTGCCAGGCGGCGAGTATGTGCGTTCCAACAATGCGGACGGGTCGGTTAAGTGGCCGCTAGAGGTGGAGCCGATTGAAAAGCGCAATACGTGGATCGATCCGCGTTATCGGGGCAAGGGGCTTTGCGAAAACGCCCAGCGTTACGCGACGGCGATTTCGCGGCTGGACGACGCGATGGGCGATCTCGTGGACTTCCTGAAGCGCAAGGGAATCTACAAGAATACGATTATCATCTTCACGAGCGACAACGGGCCGGCCGCCGAATACGGCGCTGATCCCCGTTTCTTCGAGTCGTACGGTCCCTTCGACGGAATGAAGCGCGATGTTTACGAGGGCGGGATGAGGATGCCGACATTCGTTGCCTGGCCCGGCCGAAAGCACAAGCCCACGGAAAGCGCGCCGTCCATTTCCGCGGATTGGCTCGCCGCCTTGGAGGGGCTTACGAAGGCGAAGAAGCCGACGCTCCCGATACCGGTTTCCAAACGCATCGAGGCGAACTATCGGCATGGTGGAGGAGGAAGTCCGTATGCGAACGAGTTTCGTGCGCGCAAGGGCGCGGAGAATTGCGGGGGCGTGCAATGGATGTCGCGCGAGGGCGATATCGTGAGTTTGGTCGCGGGTAGTATTCCTAAGGATAATCCGCGTAAGTACAATGTGGTGAAAGATCCACATCAAGATCATCCGCTTAAAGAAGGAGAAATAAAATGAAAACAATTATTCGTTCGTTGATTACGATACTTGCGTTTGCGGTAACTTCCGCATTCGCCGCCGAGCCGGTTGCGGTA
This sequence comes from Kiritimatiellia bacterium, assembly GCA_045599445.1. GTDB lineage: Bacteria > Verrucomicrobiota > Kiritimatiellia > RFP12 > UBA1067 > UBA1067. The sequence continues at coordinate 42,757 of JAZRWB010000011.1, forward strand.
TGGAACGGTGAAGACCTAAACGGAACTACGCAGGGAGGTGTGACGCTCAATTTGAACGGCAATGCATATGCTGATGGTGCCATTACGATATCTGGCTCCAATGGTGTGCTTTTGAATAATGCAAACGCAAATGTTTGTAGCGTTATCATTGAATACGAGAATTTTAATACGGCGGCGAATGCCGCGCAGACATTGTTCACACTACAAAAGAGCGGTGGTGAAGATAACAATATCGGTGTTTATTGGAATACCAATGCAAAAGTGCATGGCATTTACAAGAATAGTAGCTGGGACAATGATTATACCGCGAATCCCATTCCCGCGTCTGGTCGCCTTTGCTTTGGATACAACAAAGGAGGAAACGGCGTTACCGTGTATGCCGGGAATGTTACCGTGTATGATGCTAGTGGCTTGAAAGAAGGCGGCTCTACTTATACGGGCGTGGCAATTGGCGGATATCGCGGAACGACCGCTATTGGCGTGGCAAGTAACATGAAGATTACCGCAATAGCGTTTTTCACATCGAAGCTTTCTGCTTCTGACGCTGCTGCTTACGAATTTCCGAGCAATTCGACAGGGCCGCAACTTGTTTGGGAAGGCAATTCGGCAACTGCCAATAAGACCTTGTCTCAGGCGGTTGAGAAGGGCAAGCCGTTCACGCTTATTGTCAATATGACGAATACAGATTCCAGCACGCCTGCTGGCTCGTATATCATCAATAAGATTAATCCTGGCCAGATAATTACTCCCTTCTGTATAGCGACCGAATCCTTCACGGGTTTCAATACGAGCGGGAACGTTCCGAATAGTTGCGTATCGTATTATGAGAAGAAGTCTGGTGGATTTTGGGTTGGCGTTGGGTCTCGTAGCAATTCAGGGAATGCGACATGGAACGAAGAGAAGAAGGGTGATGATGTATCTGCTTACGATTCGATATATGTTGCGTATTCTGGAACGGTTGGTTCGAATGGACAAGTGGCGAGTTATGTGCGGATGATTTATGCGCACAACAAGAATACTGATCAGTATTATACGCTTTCCAGTACAAGCGCGTCATTGACGATTTCCGATTCGCTCGACACAATGAATGTCAATTCATCTGCGGATGCGCTTAGCTTTAAGGTTTATCTCGATAACATTCAGCGTAATGCGGATGGGATTAAGCAGGCGATTGAAGACATTATAAATCCTCCTGCGTCTGTTGTGTCGGCGACGATTTCTGGTGATACGACTTGGGGCAACCTTGGATGGAGTCCTTCGGCGCCGACAGCGAGCGATAAGGCGGAGCTTATGGTTTCGGCGAATGCGAAGTTGACGATTGATGATGATACGGCTTTTAAGTCGCTCAAGCTTATTGGCGCGCGGAACCTCACGATTGCCGGCATTACTTCGTCGAATGTTGCGCTGCTTTCGAAGATTTCCATTGGCTCGTTCACGGGCAAGTTGACGTTCGAGATTGACGCTTCGGCTGGGTTTACGGCGGATGATACGCTTAAGAACCTTATCAAGTCGGCGAATACGCAATATACTTTCGTCTTTAAGAGCACGGTTGCGAACAAGGGCGCTGCGATAAATTATGGCGACACCGATATCAAGGATGGACAGTCATTTAAGACGCATATTGTTTTCGAGGGCGGTGCGCATACCTTCCAGTATCGTGCCGAGTATGCGAGCCTTAAGTTTGGTGCAAATGCGACGTCTGACAATCCGACCATCCGTATTACCAATAATGCGACATTGACATTCGCCGCGCGCAATCTTTGTGGTTGGACTTCTGGTAACTCCAATGCAGATGGCATCATTCGTGTTGATAATGGTTCCAAGCTTTACCTCAATCCAACTGGCGGTACGCTTTATTGGGCGCAGCAATTCTATCTTGAACCAGGTGCGCAGCTTACTTATTCCGATGGCGCTAGTTTCCGTATTAATGGTGGCACTAATTATGCGCCGCAGATTTTCGTCCCATCTTCAAATACTGATATGACGGCAACGCCTGCCAGAATTATTCGTTCGGGGAATAATGATTTTTGTGTAAATGGTCAGGGCACAAAGGGCATGGCAATTTCCGTTGGCGCAAATTCAAAACTTACCATCGAAAGTGGTATTGCTTTGAATGATGCCAATTGCGATATTATCAAGTTGGGCGATGGCATTTTGGAGGTAGCTGGGAATATCGTAAATCAGAATTTCATTGTTGACGATGGTAGTGTTTCGTTGCGCGGTTCCATTACGAAACTTACATTTAATCAAAATGGGGCGCTTGATCTTAATAACGGTGCGCCGACGATTACGGGGAGCTTGGTTACCGCTGTCGAAAAGCAGCTTAAGCTCGTGATTGATAATCCGACGCACATGATGGAGGTAATTACGCTTCCAGCTGCCGCCGACAAGACGGGTTGGACGGCGATTGTCAACGGACGCGAGGCGGAGAATGAGCTTATCGTGGACGGGAACACGCTCAAGCTTAAGTGGAGGATTCCGCCGACGATCAAAGTCGATATTGACGACATTACGATTGAGTCAACGAGCGATTGGAATGGTGGAACGGTGAAGATTGATGTAAGCAAGCGTGATGAACACGACTATAAAGGTGCCATTACTTATTGGCTCAAGTTCGGTGATAAGACGGTTGAGGGTTCGGTAGAGAACAATGTCGCGACCTTTACGCTTGATACTGACTTCACTGCCGGCAACATCTATCGTGGCATATTCGAGCTTGGATATGGCGACGCTGGCGATACGATCGAAGCGGCGGAAGTAATCGTCTATGAAGGTAAGCTTGCCTACAAGAATAAGGATGATTTGTGGGTGAACGAAACGCCAACTACCCTTAAGTCGACTGGTAGCTACGATCCCGATAATGTTACGGTTGTGGACGATATCATCGAGATTAATACGCAAGACAAAGTTACCTTCTCGCCCACCCTTGATCCTGATTATGTGGATAAGTGCGATAGCGAGCTTACGATGACCATCTTTGCCAGCGAAGCGGTGGATGATGATATGTCGGTTGAGGAAGGCGCGCAGGCGGGTGTAATGATTATTTCGGATGGAAGTGACGGCGTGGAATTCCGCTTTATTGGATGCGACGAAAACGGTGAGTGGCAATGGATGCAAGGTCCTGCGGCCGAGCTTAACACCGATTACGAAGTTACGATCTCCTTCCATTATGCGAAAGATGCGGACGATAGCGATAGCGTGACTTACACGATTAAGGGCTTTACGGGTGGTTCCTATACCTACGCGCATCGTCCGAACACCGCCGACAAGGTAACGGAAATTGTCTTTGCGGATGGTACGCGCTTCAAATCGCTCACCGGCACTTGCCAAATCGAAGTCGCCGACCCGGTTGCGCAAGGCATCAAGCCCGGCGAAAAACAGGAGATTACGGCGGATAATGATGATGAGGCGCAAGAAAAGGCAGCTAAGATTCCCGTCATGATTCCCGAAGACGAGGCGGTTATCGATGTGCTCAATACTGACGAGGCGAAGGACACGTACAAGAGGCTCTTTAGGGTCGTTGCGGTAAAGAAGGATAGTTCGTACATGGCCGAGGTCGTCTTCGCCGAGGAAGCGAAGAAGGATATCAAGGACGATGAAGAGAAGATTCTTACTGAGGTTGTGAGCGCACTATCTTCGCTCTTGGGAGAGGAAGGCGAGCTTGAAAATATCACGGGCCAACCCGGTCTTTATTACGGCATCGCGTCCGATGGCGAGCTCGTCAAGATGGGCAATGCCCAGCCGGACGACTGGAAGATTGCCGGTGCGGACGGCAACATCGTTGGTCTCAAGGTCAAAAAGACCGCAAGCGCCAAGCAGGGCTTCTACAAGGTCATTTGCACGCCAACAAAACCGGCTAAATAATAATTGATTCTTAAACATCGAGATCGTGAACTCCTGCGGTTCGAATGGCTTGAACCGCGGGGGGTTCGTGTCCTCTCGGTCAATGAGGCGGAGAAAAAGTTTCTGCCGCTTGAGATGCACGGCGAGGCGACGGACAAGACGCTTTGGGAGTGGCTACGACATCGAATTGTCCCCAAACATCGAAATTACATTCTTGATATGCTCGGACGATTAGGTATCGCCTATGAAGTCCGCTCAATCATTGAAACTTCGCAAGCTCTTTCGCTCAATGACGTTTATTGGGTAGCCTCTGATCGTTCCAACGCTACTTGGGCGAAGACGAATCTCTACGTCAATCCATTTTCGCCAACGCTTGCACGTCTCGCCTTTACTGGTGGTGAGTCGCATGGAGTTATCTCTTCTACCTCGCCCGAGTTCACAACCAATGGTATGCTCGCAAAATGCTGGCGCAAAAAGAGCGATGGTCGAATTTATCTTTACAAATCTGGTACCGAGCATTTTGCCAATGCTGGCTTTGAGCCTTATTCGGAGTTTTATGCCGCACAGATTGCGGACGCATTAGGCCTTGAACATGTTCCTTACGGGCTGGAAAAGTTCAAAGGGCGACTTTGTTCTACCTGTCCGCTTTTTACTAATGATAAGGTGGGCTTTGTTCCTGCCGGTCGTATTAGGTCAACCGAAGAAGCGCTTCAAGATACCAACTTCGCAAAGCTATTCTTCTTTGATGCGATTATTCTAAACACGGATCGTCATCTTGGCAACTTTGGTTATCTCATTAACAACGATACGAATGAAATTATCGGTGCCGCCCCGATTTTCGACAATGGCTATGGGTTGTTGGCGCTTGCATTAGATCGTCAGAGTGATCCTAAGCATCACGAGTGGGATGACTTAACGAAATACACGGGGCACATCAGTCCGGCACTCTATCCCCGCTGGCTGGGCTTCCCCGGTGGAATATCAACCGAAATGAAATCTCTCGCGATGAAACTCAAGGGGTTTCGTTTCAAACGTCACGAAAATTACAATTTGCCAGAGCGTCGGCTTTCGAAACTTGAGGAATTTCTCCAGAATCGGCTTTCTGCAATTATTGAATTTGGAGAAAAAGCCGATGATTTGCTGAAAATATCGACGAAAAGTGGCGGGGAACCCCGTCTGGAATTTGGCGGACATGAAGATTCCCTCTCGGTTCAAATTCTCGAAAGCATGTCGGCCGATCCGTTCGTTTCACAACAGGAGCTTTCGGAGCTCTTGTCAACACCTGTTCGGACGATTCAGCGACAGATTGTAATGCTGAAGCGTGAAGGTAAAATTAAACTCGTAGGCTCTGGTCGAACGAAGCGTTGGGAGGTCATCAAATGAAGCGTTCTAAAACAAACAAGCTTTTACTCGCAATAACTCTTTTGGTTATTGTCGCATTTGGCGTTTATCGCTTTCAAAGGAATGAGTTGAAGGAGAGAGTCGAAGGGGAAGTGAAAGTCGAACAAGGGAATGATCTCCACTGTTCAACTTCGACTTCAATTACTAACACCATCTCCCAACCTACCCCTCCACCTCCACCTCAACCTTCAACCTCAACCCCTCCGCCTCCCGCCACCACCTCTCGCGGTACTTCCGTCTATACCATCGTCGACTCGAAGGACAAGGTCCATACCGCGTTCAAGGAGAGCGCCGATATTCGGATCGTCGGTTTAGTAGGTCGCGCCAAGGCGATAGTCGAGGTTAGCGAGAAGGGCAAGGCCGAGCTCGAGGCGAATCCGCGCCTTACTTTCGAGGGCGTTCCCGGAAAGACGTTCAAAGACGTTAAGCTGCGTGCGGGCGAGCTTACGGTCGTTCCCTTGCGGACGGAAGACCTTGAACTTATCGAGCGCGTCGTCAAGGCGCATGGCGGCGAGGTGAAGGGGCGCTGTGGAGTTATGGAGAATCCCGACTTGCGCATTGTCGCTACCGACGAGACGATCGAGGCGTTGATGGCGCTTCCCGAAGCGCGTTGGATTGAGAACTATGAAATGCCAGTTTTCTTTAACTACGACGCGGCGCGAAAGATGAAGGTTAATGAATGCTGGCCAAGCGAGGCGGGTGATGATTGCGGGACTGTAGGACTTAATCTCACTGGCGCGGGCCAGCTCCTGACGACTTGCGACTCAGGCATTGATACGGGAAATATGGAGACGATGCACCCCGACATCAAGCCCAATCTTGCCGGCTTTGCGCAGACCTATCCAGGGGAAACAAAAGCTTATGACAAAAATAAGCACGGCACGCATACAGCTGGGTCAATTATCGGTACAGGTGCAATGAGTGAGGGCAGGTATAAGGGCATGGCATACGAGGCGAAACTTTGGGCGTGGTTCGGTGGCTGGTATACTGGAAGTGGAATTCTTCCAAGGGATGAGCTTAATTACAATTTCCGTCCAACCAACCAGAAGTCCTACAACGATTATTGTGCGTCGAACGGGATCGTCGCCAACATCTTCAGCGGCTCGTACGGCGGGGGACAGACGGCTTCATATACCGGCACCAGCCGTTCTGCGGACGACTATTGTTGGAGAAACCCTGACTTCCTTCCATGCTTTGCAGTTGGTAACTATTTTAGCGCTGGCGGACTTTCTGATTTCGGATCAGCCAAGAATGTATTGGCAGTCGGCGCATCGGAGGGCGACAAGGTTGCGGGCTATGGATCTAAAGGCCCGACGAAGGACAATCGCATCAAGCCCGATATCGTCGCGCCTGGCTCGGTAACTTCGTGCAACACCGTCGGTGGCGATACGCCAACTCAATTAACTGAAAACTATTATCGCGCAGAGGCGGGAACATCCATGTCCACCCCACTCACTGCGGGCGTGTGTGCACTTGTGCGTGAGTGGCTTATTAAGAATAAAGGGTTTAATGAAGTGAACCGGAAACCTTCGTCTGCGCTCATAAAAGCCATCTTGATGGGAGGGGCAATTGATCTTGGAGCTGACAAGACCCAACAAGGAGCTGGGCGCGTCAATCTTCGCTCGTCGATTGCGCCAGAGAACAAATCCGTATACATAAAAGATTACATTCCGTTCCAAGAGAATTTAAGTATAACTTTTACTTTTACTACTATGCTTCCATCAACGTTTGATGCGCAACTTGTGTGGGTTGATTATCCAGGTACGGTTAACGAAGATAAGACTACGCCTATGCTCGTAAATGATCTTGATTTGAAATTAGTTAAGGTAAATGGTGATACTGAGACTAATGTGGCGTATGGCAATGGAGGGGACGAGCCAGATCGACTTAATAACGCCGAGGCGATTCACGAGACAAGTCTCGCGGCAGGCACTTACAAGGTGGTAGTCGACTCGTATAGTATTCCATACGATAGTTCAACGGGTGGTGCGGCCGCGCTTTATATGAAGGGTGCGTTTAACGCAAATAACGTGAAAGTCCACTCTCCCATTCAACCTTTTAGAATCATAGTAAGGTAATAAAATGAAACAAACACAAGCGAAGCAACTTTTGTCTTTGGTAACAATAATTGCTATGTTGTATCTTATGCCTTTTGCTTCCTGGGCAAACTATAACTCGGCGCGAAAGATGAAGGTTAATGAATGCTGGCCAAGCGAGGTGGGCGATGATTGCGGAGCTACGGGACTTAATCTCACTGGCGCGGGACAGCTTATTACAACCTCGGATACGGGTATTGATACTGGTAATTTGGAGACGATGCATCCAGATCTCAAGCCGAATGTCATAGGCGTTAATGTGAGCTATCCTAATTATGCGGCCGAGTATGATATGTATAGTCATGGCACGCACACTGCTGGATCAATGGTTGGTGTTGGCGCAATGACCGACCCAGAGGGCTACTACCGTGGTATAGCGTATGGTGCGAAACTTTGGGCGTGGATGTGCGGAGCAAAAGATGGAAAAGGGGGATCGTATATTGTAGAGCCAATTAACTATGCGTTTCGTCCGCCGGATTACATTGAGTCGTATTCAAAAAGCGGAATGATCTCTCACCTTTATAGTGCCTCGTATGGTTCGGATGGACCCGACTATCGTGGACGGTATTTGGCAACTACAAAGAGTATTGACGACTACTGCTGGAACAACCCCGATTTCCTTCCAGTTTGGGCGGCGGCGAATTCGGGCGAAGAAGGTGAGACAACATTAGCAGCGCAAGCTTGTGCTAAGAACGCGCTAGTGGTTGGCGCGTCAGACGGAGATGCGGTTGCAAGTTTTTCTTCGCGTGGGCCAACCAAAGATGGTCGCACGAAGCCCGATCTTTGCTCGCCCGGCAAAAGTGTATACTCCTGTAATTCAACGGTTGGTAAATATGCTGACTATGGATATTATGTTTCGTTGAGCGGAACATCAATGGCAACTCCGCTTACTGCCGGAACGTGTGCGCTCGTGCGCGAGTGGCTCATTAGGGATAGGGGCTTTAATGAAACCGACAAGCTTCCTTCCTCGGCGCTCATCAAGGCCATCTTGATGGGCGGTGCGACGAAGCTTCGAAATGTTGCGAAGACGGCGCAGGGCGAGGGGAGGATAAATCTTCGCTCGTCGATTGCGCCGGACGACGGTCTCAAGGTCTATCTTAAAGACCGCATTCCTTTCGCCGAAGGCATACAAACCGTCTTTACCTTCACTACTACCGAAGCGAATCCCTTGGACGCCCAACTCGTTTGGATTGACTATCCGGGATCGGAAACCGATGCACAAGAGGAGTCGCGACTTGTCAACAATCTTGACTTGTCGCTAATCAAATGGGACTCGGAGGCCAATAAGCAGGATATGAACTTCAATAAGTGCTACGGTAATGGCGGCGAAGAGGCAGATAAGATTAACAACGCCGAAGCGATACACTTAAGCGAGCTACCCGCCGGAACCTATAAGGTAGTAGTCGCGTCCGAAAACATTCCGCACAATAGCACCGAAGGTGGCGCGGCCGCGCTTTACCTCAAGGGCGCTTTCAACGAGAATGCCGTTCGCACCAGCGACAAACTTGAAGACACCCATTCAGTTAAGATAATTGTGAGGTAAAATATGCAGAAAGTTCTTTTCTCGCTGGGATTGGTCGGCGGCCTTATTATAAGCGCCTTGGCCGACGAAAAGCCGATCTATCTCATGGTTGCGCCGCATGAGCTTTACGACTCACTCAAGTGGTACGTTGGCGAGCGCGAGAAGACCCATCCCGAAGTCAAGTTCGACATCGTCGATACCAAGACGATTTACGATACGATTCCGTACGGACAGGGCGGATGGGGCAATCCACGTAATCCGGCCGAATCCATTCACAAGTATCTGCGTCAGTATTACAAGAGTTATCCCAATCTCAAGTACGTCGTCTTGGGCGGCGCGTGGTACGACGCGACGAACTTTCGCGGAATGAACCCCGTCTATTTCCGCAATGATGACAGCGAGGTGACTCCCGATAATGCGATTCCCGGCATTTTCTGTCCCTTCCTCTCGACCTTCGGCGGCAATTATCCAAGCGATATGTTTTACGGGTGCTTAAACGAGAAGGGCGCTTATCCGTGGGATGCGAATGGGGATGGACAGTATATGGACGAAGAGGAGTGCCGTGAAAAGCAAGTGGATGTAATTCCGAGTGTCGCGGTCGCACGGCTCTCGTTCATTCCGCGTCCCGAGATCAAGGATGCGAACGGACGGATGCTCAATCAGCACGAGATGCTCACCAACTATCTCCATAAACTCAATCGCGCCGAAAGGGCGGACTTTGCGGGTCGCGCGAAGTACGGCGCGGAAGGGAGCTGGGTCAACGGCAGTCAGCCCAACAACTCGGGCGACATGGATCGCCAGGAATTCGAGTTCTACGACTTCGCGCCGAATATGGGCGACCCGCGCTCGACGAAGACCCACGGCGATGAAGAGGCGATGAGCCGACGCGACCTTAAGAATATTGCCAATAAGCATCCTATTCTTCAATGTAAGACGCTTAACGACTCGACCAAGACCGCGCGTGGGCTGAGCGAGTCCAACGTTTCGGACGACTTCTTCAATTCCGATATGGATTACGCGTGGGTCTATTCGCACGGCTGGGCGATGGGCGGCTCGTACTTCAGCGCGAGCGCCTACACGTCGCACAGGGGACTTCATAAGTTTCTCAATGCCGCGATTCCCTGCGATACGGGCATGATCGACTACTACGAGAAGGCGAACGGCAAGACGTATCTCCATTGGTGTCTCGGCTCGTCCGGCTTGATGAGCCCCGATGCCGGCTTTTTGGCGTCCGTCAACAATACGCGCTATGGCGTAGAAGGCGAAAGCGCCAGCAACGGACTTAAGAAGTACCTTGATATACACTTCGCCCACAACCACGAAACGGCGGGCGAGGCGTGGCTGAACGCAATCTTGGAGCAACACCGCGATCACTTCGCTCATGCGTCGTGGATGGTGCAGCGCAACTACGCAATCGCGATCTTCCACGGCGATCCGCTCGTTAGAATTGCGGATGATGAAGATGTGACAATTGCGGGCGAGACGTGGGACGCCGTGCAAAGTGTCAAGGACGCAACGATTACCTCCTCTACGCTAAGCGTTCCAACCTCGGTCGCAATGATGAGCGCAAAGCTTACGGCGGATAGCGACTGGACCCTTACGAGCGAACACGAATTTCGCGTAATGAATACGCTTAGCGCCCCCGTAGGCCACGCGCTTACTATCAACGCGCCAGGCGGCGTTGGCAAGGGGATTGAGTTTAGCGAAGCGAATGAACTCAACAAAGTCATTCTAAACTCGCCCGCCTACTTCTACTTGGGCGGACTTACGAACGCCAAAGAGCTGGCGCTTACTGGCGAGGGCGCGGTCGTCGAAGCGGATAATCTTAAAGCGGTGGACGCACTTTCCTTTAATGGCTCCAAGCACAGCGGCGCACCGAATATCTTGCGTAGCCGCACGAAAGGAGCGCTCAAGAACTATCCGTCGCTTGCGCTAAAATCGACCGCGCTTGAACTGCAAACGTGGGAGCCGTTCGAGGGGGCGGACGAGCCCTTGAATCTTGCGCTCGACGATGCGGACTTGATTGTCGGGCAAAATCCCTATTGGGGACTTACGGGCTATGGCGAAACCCTTTCGGGCGCGATGGCCCTCGCGAATGGATCGAAGCTTAAGGTGAAGTGCACTACCGAGGCGGTTCTCGATTCGCTTAACCTTACTTCGACTGGCAATGGTAACGCGCTGGAGTCCGTCGATGGAGGCATCTTCGGGCTTAAAGGAACGACGACGATTACCCTTGATCCCGGGACGACCTTTACGATGGTCGCAGAATTCAAGGACTTAGGTAGCGGCAAGATTGTCTTCCTCTCTCCCAATGCGACGGCCGACAATCCCGCCAAGGTCGATTTCACGCAAGCGAAACTTGCCGGCGCAGTGGAGCTCGGGGAGAATGTGAGATTGGCCGATCCTTCCATCATTACATGGAGCGAAAAAGAAGAGGGGCTTATTGCGAGCGAGCTTTTGCCGAATACGAAGATTTTCTTCCCGAATATGAGTGAAAGCCCATGGGTGGTGGATGTCGTGGGGGCGGTGAAGCTGGGGCCGTCTTTCTTTGCGAATAATGCGACGCAGTATATCTTTATTGACTATAGTTTCGTTGAAGAGGAGGTCTCCTCGATCACCACTGATTCGCTGGCGATTATTGGAGATACGCGCTTCTGGCTTCCGCTTACCCTCAATAAACTCGTAGTTACGGGCGAGTTCGGTTGCACGGCTACTTTGAACTGCCCGGATGTCGTAATCGAAAGCGGCGGCAAGTTCCGCTTGGAAGGCGAACCCAAGGCGAATATCGTTCTTCGCGATGGCGCGATTTTGAAAGCGACGATTGACGCCTGGGAAGAACTGCCTACAAACCTAACTTGGAACGTGGGCACTACGATTGCCTGGGAGGGCGAAGTCTCGATTGATGTGTCCGAGATTAGGGAATTTCTTACGGAGGAGCCGATTACGCTTATCGCGGGCGAGGCGCATATTTGGACTTCAACGGAACTCGCGAACTTCAAGGTAATTGATGAGGATGTCGTCCTGCGCATTGGCGAAAACGGCGAGTTGCAAGTAGTTAGGCCGAGTGCGCTTAAGAAAGGCCCCTATATTCGCACGATCTCCTCTTCTACGGCGAATTGGGATAGTGCGGCTTGGGACGGCTTTACCGAGAAGTGGTCCGAGTCGGAGCTGGATATGACGGCTTCGGCTACGCTCACGATTGCGAATGATACTACGCTTACGATTGATACGGCGCTTGCGCTTAAGTCGCTTGCCTTTAAGGGAGTTGAGATTGAGCGGAAGGTCGAGCTTGTAGGCGGAGGCGGAGAAGCCGAAATTGTGGATATTGATTTCCCCGCGCTTATAGGGGAAGTTGCAATCAGGAATTTGACGATTGTCGGCAAGGTTCACACTCCGTCCAAGACGACGCTTGAATCGGTACGTGGCGCGACGATTGTAATGCATCCGGAAGACGAGCTTACGATTGAAGACCCGCTTAACTGCTCGCTTGCGTTCGATTCGTCCTCGCAAGGCGTCGTTTATCTTCGCGACACGATGCTTAAGGCGAACAAGAACGAACTCTTCCACATGGACGATGCGCCGATGAGCGGATTCGAGTTCTTTGCCGTTAACGAGCGGGGAGAGATTGATACTGCGGTGGAAATCTATTATGATGAAGAATTGAAGATGATTTGCTCGCGTCCATTGGGCGGGCTTACGGCAAATGTCTCGAGTGGCACGGCGAATTTCTCCGCGCTCGATTGGCGCAATAGTGCGAACGAGTCGGTTACAGTCGCCGATTGGGGCGCGGTCGAGGAGGCGAATCTCACGGTTTCGGGCAATGCGACGATTAACCTTAATGCCGCGCCTGCAGTGAAGCTCAATGTGATCGGCTCGGGAACGATTACCTTTAAGGAGGTCGAAGGCGGAGGCGTGTTGCCGTCGACCTTGGTGGTGGAGGGAGCTTCGGTTGTAGTTTCGGGCGATATCTTGCCGCGTCTTGAGGCGGTTTCCGGTTCTGGCTCGCTTACGCTCGATACGAAAGCGCGGACGGACTATCCGATGCGTACGGCGGCGTGTCCTGCCTTGGACTTTGCAAACGGCATTACGATTAACGAGGGCTCGGAATTGGCGCTCGTCTTTTCGGGCAATATGAATCTTTGGAATACATGGAATTGGGATCGCCTAAAGGGCTATGGGAAGCTGGTCTTCGCGTCCGACAATGGAACTAAATATCGCATCTACTCTCCGCAGAATGGGTGGTCGCAGACGCTTTCGTTTGCGCATTATATCGATTTAATTTATCAACTTAATACGGTCGACGTAACCTATCGCTTCAAGAATCTCGAAGGCGAAGGCAAGATCGGTATTCAGCCGGGCGACACCAATAGCCGCGCCACGATGTATTACGAGATTACCCAAACGCGAGTGAGCGAATGGGCGGGAACGGGCGAGTATATTCGCTTCGCGGGCAACAACACCAATTCTGATCATCAGTTTATCTTGAAGGGCTCCTCATCGGCTGACGCACGGCTTATCTATTCGGGACAGTGCGAGATGGGTCAGCCGTTCCTGGATAACAACGGCACTCGCTTCCCTCCTGGGGCGGCGACATGGGATCATACTTTCACAGTCGATACGAGCGGCGTGCTGGAGCTTAATGGTCGCTGGGTTGGTCCGCTCGTCAATAACGGCTTGGTTATTCTCGGGGAGAATGCGGAACTTACGATGGCTAACGGCTCGGACTCGCTCTTGAGTGGTCGCGTTGCGGGAATCGTGGATTTGACGAAGAGTAAGGTCAAGTTCGGCTCCAACTGGAGATATGACGTGAGCCAGGCGGGCGAAATTCGCTTCTCAGTAGATAATCTTGATACGCAAACGCAAGTATGCCTAGTTACTGGCACATTGAAGCGGGGCGCGGTTAAGTTAGTCGCCGTTGATCTTAACGGCAACACGGCCGAGCGCGTGGTAATGGCTAAGGATATCGAGAATGGCTATCTTAATTGGCGCGGTCCAGCCAACAAGACTAAAATATTGTTTAAGTAAAGGATGAAAAAGATGTTAATATTGAGTTTGATAATCGCTTTGTGCATCGTGCCCTATATGGCGGATGCTTGCACGGGGATGTATGCCGGCAAAGGGGTGACTGCTGACGCTTCGGTCCTGATCGGGCGGACGGTCGACTTCCCGCCGTATAATGCCACGATGCGTCAACAGATCTGCGAACCCGGGACGCAGGTCTCGTTCGGCGACAAGGTTAATAAGTACCGCTACATCTGCGCCCCGAAGACGACGAGTCTCAACTCGGGACGCTACGCCGGAAGTATGGCGAACGAGAAAGGCGTCATCCTCACCGGCACCATCACCGGCGCGACGCGGGCGGAGGCGCTTGAGAAGGATCCGTTCGATCCGGTCGTGTATAATGATGTTGGCGAGCCGAACCTTCCCGACTATATGATCGGCAACGCCGCGACCGCCCGCGAGGCGGTGAATCTTCTCGCGGAGGCCATCGCGGAAAGGGGCCACGACGGATCGGAGATTTACATGGTCGCGGACAAGAACGAGGCGTGGTACATAGAGGTCTACACAGGCCACCACTGGGCGGCGGTGAAGATGCCGGAGGACAAGGTCGCCGTCTTCGGCAACCACTTCAACTTGCGTAGCGTCGATACGAACGACACCGAGAATGTGCTACTCTCTCCGGGGCTCGTCGAGTTCGCCGTAACAAACAATTTCGCCGTTTGGACGGACGAGGCGAAACTCGATCTCTACAAGACCTTCGCGGACCCGAGCTCGGTGGAGACGAACTACAACAACTTCCGCGCATGGTACGGGCATAAGCGCTTTGCAGACAAGAACCTGCCGGAATACAAGATGGACCTTCTGCCCGAACTCTTCTTCGAGCCGGGCTACAAGATCGCGCCGACCAATATGTTCGAGCTCATGCGCGCAAGATACGAGGAGCTGTCGGACGAGGAGCTCCCGACGCCGCGCACTGAATTTCCGATTCGCGTAATCGGTACGGTCAAGCAAGGGAATTGCCATGTCCTCCAACTCGACTGCCGCGAGACGACACCGGAGGTCATGCGCGGGACGGTCTGGTCGTGCCTCGGGAATTGCGAGCACGGCGTTTTCCATCCGATCAATGCGTCGCAGAACTATCTCCCCGATGCCTACACCAACGATACGCAGCGAACCTTCGGCTACGACCCGAACCGCGCGGCGGACGCCTTTCGCCGGCTCTCGGCGCTCGCGCAGTCGAACCGCAAGTGGTACGGATCGGGCGTTCGCGCCTATTGGCGGGCGAACGAGATACGGCGAGCCGAGGAATGGCCGCAGAAGATAAACGAGACCATCGCATCGGGCGACACCGCAGCGCTTTCGGCCTACACTTACGCCGAGGAGGAACAGACGTTCGCGGACGCGAAGCGGATCTACGACGAACTAATCTGGTACGCTGCGGCAAACAATCGCATTGTGGGCGACGGAAGTGGCGCGACCGACGAGCCCGAAGAACAGTTCATTCCCACGCCTTCCAGAAAGGAGGTGCGGTAATGAAGCGTTTAGTTGTTAGTTGCTGGTTGTTAGTTATTGGCGGCTGGGCGATTGAGACTTTTGCCTGCACGGGGTTTTACGTCGGGAAGGCGGTGTCGGCCGACGGGACGACGATGATCGGACGCACGGTTGACGCCGCGCCGTGGAACGGTCCGATGCGCGAGGCGCGGTTCGAGCGCGGGGAGTGGACGCATGCGGACGGAACTTTGAACAAATACGCCTTCATCTGTGCCTGCATGTCGACGAGTCTGAACCGTGGCTTTCGAGGCGGTGGCACGATCAACGAGAAGGGAGTGATGCTGTCGGCAACCGTCACTGCGCGGACGAATGATGAGGCGACGAATGCGGATCCGTTCGTGTCCATCGAGGAGGGCGGCTACGGCGAAGAGAACCTGCCGGACCTTATGATCGGCAACGCCGCTACCGCCCGCGAGGCCGTGGAGATGCTGGGGGAGAAGATCAAGGCGAACGGACATTCCGGTCCCGAGATCTACATGGTCGCGGATACGAACGAGGCGTGGTACGTCGAGGTGTACACGGGCCACGAGTGGGCGGCCGTGCGGATGCCGGAGGATCAGGTCGCCGTCTTCGGCAACCAGTTCAACATCTGCGAATTCGACACGAACGATACCGAAAACGTGATGTACTCGCCAGGGCTCGTCTCTCTCGCCGTTGAAAACGGGTTCGACGTCTGGAAGGACAAGGGAAATGGCATCATCGATCTCTACGAGACCTATTCGCCGTCCTTGTGGGACTACGCCAACTACCGCACTTTCTGGGGACACAACGCCTGGGCGCCGATGGCGTACCCGTCGAACTCCTATTTGACCGCGACCCACTATGAGCTTTTCTTCACGCCGGAGAAGAAGATCGCGCTTACGGACGTTTTCGAGCTGATGCGGACGCGCTACGAGGGCGTGAACTGTCCCGAGGAGAACGAGGACACCACGATTCGCGTAATCGGCACGACGAAGCAGATGAGCTGTCACGTGCTGCAGATGCGGCACGACCTGCCGGAGGTCTACCGTTGCACGCTTTGGGAATGCCTTGCGCAGGCGGAGCACTCGACGTTTCTTCCGGTCTGCATGGCGATGAAGGAGATTCCGGACGCCTACTCGCGCGACCAGGAACTGCCTCTCGAATACGACCCCAATCGCGCGGCGGATGCGTTCTTGCGGCTCGACACGCTCGCGGAGCTGAAGCGCTTCATCGTCGATACGTATGGCGTTCGCCGGGATGTGCGCGCTTGCTACGGCGCGGGCGTTCGCGCCTTCTGGCACGAGCAGGAAGAGCGGCTCGTCGAGGAGTGGCCGAAAATGTTGGAGAAGTGGATGATCCGTGGGAAGTCTGGCTGCACCGAAGCGAACGCCTACGTTAACTTCAACCAGGTATGGACGCTTGCAGACGCGAAGCGGCTCCACGACGAGCTCGCCTGGTACTGGGCAGAGTTCAACTGCGATCTGAGGGACGGCGGCGGGGCGACGGACGTACCGACCTACGACTTCGCCTCGTCGATGCCGACGAACGCCGAACTGGGCGCGTCGTGGACGCGGTGGCATCGGGCGGAGTTCGACTCATACATCGAGGAGCTGGCGGGTCCCGTGGCGAAGCGTTCGTCGAAAGTCTCAAAGCTCGTCGAGGACTCGAAGCAAGTTTTCGACGGCGTGAAGGACGCCGAAACGCTCGCGTCGGCGAAGACGGACATGGCGGAGATCGTCCGCGATATCGCCTTATATTGCCAAGGTCCACTGGGCAGCGAGAGCAATCCGTGGGAAAGCGGCGAGTCGGTCGTCGTGTGGACGAACGGCACGGGGGTGCTTGTTTTCGAGGGCGAAGGGCGGACGGACGATTATGCGGAGGCGACACCGTGGGCGGAGGTAATGTCCCAAGTTATGGCGGCTCGGGTCGCCGAAACGGTGACGCTGGGCGCGAACTCACTCAAGGGAATTGTTACGACGTCTCCGGTCAACGGGATAGTATTAAACGATCTTTTCGCCGCAGTCGGCGGACAGGATCCGGCGGGCGCAATTTCACCTGCCGAATTCGAGCGCGTTAAGATCGAGGATGGCAAGGCGCTCCTCGACGTCAGCGTTTACACTGCGGACACTATCGAAAACCCGAACTGGTCGGTTGCGACGAATGGCGTTATTACGGTGCCAGCCGAAGGCAAGCAGGGCTTTTTCTATCTTATGTCGAAGCCCGCGTCTTCAAACAAGTAAAATAAACAAAAAAGGAGTAATTATGAAAAAGATAATGGTGGCTATTTCGTTACTCGTACTTTCTTTCAGCGCATTCGCTGAAGAAAAGGTTGCGACATACACCTTGCCGGAGATTAAGGCATTGCTCGCGCCTTCGGCTACTTGGCCGGAGTGGAATTACATCGCCGTTGATGACGGAGAGTACGTTTTGCCTTACGAACCGGAAGGCGCGCCCCTGCTCCCTTATCGCGTGCTCAAATTTGCAGTGCCCGACGGATATCAAGTAGAAAGCGTCCAGAGCGAGGGCGCGGAATGGACGACGCTGTCGGAGCAAGCGCGCCTTATTCCCATCCAACCTCCAATCCCCACCTCCGCCACAACCGCTCCGGCATTCGTCGAACTCGATTCCAAGTTCGCCGTCGATGCGCCATATCCCGCTTCGCCGGTGGAAAAGCTTAAGGCCTATACGCAAGGCGGGATTAACCTACTATCCGTAAAGGTCCTGCCGTTTAGATACAATCCGGTTAGCGGGCTTTTGGAGCAAGCGAAGAACTTGAAGATCGTCGTTACCTTCTCGCCTCTATCTCAACCTCCCGCCTCGACATCCCCCTCATCTCCCATCTTGCGCGAATGGGCGCGCAAGGGCGTCGTCAATCCCGAGGATCTTCCGCCCGAGCCGATGAAGTCGATGGCGGTGGATGATACCAAGCCGATTTATCTTATTATCGCGCCACACGATCTTTACAACGATTGGGTGTGGTACGCGGACGAACGCGCCAAGAACCATCCCGAGATTAATTTTGACGTTATTGACACGCAAACCATTTACAATGAGTATCCATATCGGAACGTGCGTCAGCCCACGACTGGTCCGATTACGGACTTGGCCGATACCGAGAGCCGCTATCCTTGCGAATCGATTTACAAGTGGCTCGTTAATTATTATTCGTAGCATAAGAGTCTCCGTTATGTCGTTTTGGGCGGCTTGTGGCTCGATGTGACCGACCCAACCATTCGTTGGACGCAAGAAGGCAACGAGATCAATATTAATAACGCGATTCCTTCGGTCAAGGGAAATCTTCGCTCGGATTATGTCAATCCGACCGATATGTATTACGCTTGCCTTGAACCGGAATCCGGCGACACTCCCCACCATTGGGACGAAAACAACAACGGCGTTTACCTTGAATATTCCGGCACGACGGAATGGGAACATTGCAGCGTGACGCCGGTAGTCGCCGTTTCGCGTATGTCGATGAAGCCGATAATGGTAGACGATCGTATTCTCAATCAGCATCAGTTGATTACGAACTTCCTCCACAAGGTAAACGTCGCCGAGGCGGATAACTTCCACGGTAATTTCAAAATCGGCCTTACTTCCTCATCGTTGGATTATAGGACGTACAGCCTGGATAACGGGCTCATGCAGCGCAACGAACTTTATTACTTCGACCGTGCGCCGAATATGCCCGCGCCCGAACATCCGGATTCGTTTTGCGATGTGGGGCCGATGATTCGTCGCCACGCGAGCGAACTGATTGCGACGCGCCGCCCGGTAATCGACGCGATGTCCTTCCACGAGCCGAATACGGTTTCCGAGAATGCGACGAAGAGCGCTTTCGGATCGTTCTTCGGGGCGCACGATCGCGAGCTCGGTGCGGTCGATGGCCATGGTTGGGCGGGAGGCACGGGGCAGTTCAACGCCAACTTGTTCTCGACCTGTTCGGGTCTTATCAAGATTAACGTCGTAGGTATTTCTTGCGAAACGGGATACTTGGATATTTACGGCAATAGGGACGGCAAGAGCGTCGCCAATCTCTGCTTGGGCGAGGCGGGGTGCGCGAACCCGACGGCAACGGGCGGTGTCTTGGCGTCGCTCAACAATACGCGAGTTGGATGGAATGGCGGGCATACGGGATCGTATCGAGGCCCCGATGGACTGTCGGCGAAACTCCATTATTATATGATCAATGGCCTGCTTAACGGCAAGACGGCGGGCGAGGCGTGGCTTAATATGGCGCTATCGTATCTCGGCGGAGCGGGGAATCACATGAAATCCACGGGCGGTCAGTGCTACACCGAGGAAATGCTTTTCGGCGATCCGCTTATCAAGCTTATGCCGATCGAGAATTATACTTGGAGCGGAGGGGATGGAGACTGGACGTATAATAACGCCAATGAAGTTACTTTCAATGCGGCTGCGACCGTCAATGTCGCGAAGAAGGACGAGGGAATCCCCTACGGCGCGATGTCGCTCGCGATTAACCAAAACGCGGGAGACACCTTCAAGCTTACGGGCGACGGCGGAATCAAGGTAATGCGGGGGATAACGGTATCGAACGGTAATATTGAAGTCGGTATTTCCGGCGGTATTGGCGGCGTGGGCACTTATTATGAAAATAGCGAAAGCGAGACCGCGAAGCGCGAGAACTACCTTAAGTTCACCAATGCGGGCGCGGTCACTTTCAACAACACCAATCCCGACGCGTCTTTCTTCGTGAACGGAATCAAGAACGCCTCGGCGATTACTTTCGCGGGCGCGGGCGTGGTTTTGAATACCGATCAATTCGACAATACGCTGGGGACGAGCGCGCTTACTTTTCACGGGCCGGATAATTTCGATCCGCGCACCGCTCCCGCGAACGTGATTCGCGCCAATCTCTCCAAGACGAGAGGCGCGATGGCGAAGTTCATGCCGCTTACGCTTACCAATTCGGCGCTTACCTTGGAGACGTTCGATACGTTTAACGGATACAACGGCGACACGTTTATGACGCTCAATAACTCGATCCTCACGTATCGGATCAGTCGTTGGCGGGGGCTTACCGATCAGGATTATTTAGAAAAAGTGCACGGTACGCTTTATCTTAACAATTCCACCTTGGCTGCGGACTATCCGTGCAGCGTGTACTTAAACGCGCCCACGATTGAAGTTACGGGCAACTCCTCCATCGAAACGACGAACGGCGGCAAGTTCAAGTTAGAGGGCACTACCACGATCGACCTTAAAAATAGCGAGGCGACGATAACCATTAACGCGGATTTCGAGCGTATTAACGACGGAGAAATTGTGATCAAGGGCTCGGGCCGCGTGATTGTTGCGACGGCGAAAAGTCTGATCGGACGAGTTCGTATCGAAGAGGGCGTAACGCTCGAACTTACCGAGCTTCCGCTTACGGAAGTTCCGGAGCTGGAACTTAAGACCAATACGAAGATTGTCCTTCAGCACACGGAAAGCAACTTCTATCAGGTCATCCCGTTGTCGAGCGCGTTGGTGTTTGCGGATAATGCCGATATCAAGGTATATTCCAAGAGCGGAGAGGTCGAGACGTTTATTCCCGCCGAGCTCACGCAAACGGGCAGCATTTTCGAGTCGGGCACGTTGTTGGAGTGGGCGGAGGCGGAGGGCGTTTGGTCGCAAGATCCGAACGCGAAACCGTGGATTAAGAATCGTACCCGCACCGCCTTTAGTCCGACGGAACGCGCCTATTTCCCCGATTTGAAGGATTCGTCGGGCGGCGCGATCGCCGAAGCGACGGTAAACGTCGCCGAGACGATCGAAAGCCCCTTTACGTGCTTTGCCAACAAGAATACCGCCTATACCTTCAATCGTTCGTCGATTGGCACCGCGCAAGACGCGACCATTACCTTTGACTCGCTGGTGATTGGCGGAAAGACGCGGTTTAACCTTCCGACTTTTTACAATACGCGACTTTACGTCTCCGCAGGCGGATATTTCGCGGGCGCGGAGGTAACGACGCCGCTAATTGAAGTAGTGAAGGGCGGCGTATTGGAAGCGGGATCGATCGGGACTACCGATACGACCCCGACCGAAGTCAATATCGAAAAGGGCGGAACTTTGGTGTTGACGGGCGAAAGCCACTCCATGAATCTTAATCTCGAAGCTGGCGCCAAGTTAAAACCGATGGTGGAAAGTCCGCTCGTCTGGAGCGAGTTGACGCACATTAACTGGCCGGAAGACAAGGTCATCGTCGATGTGAGCGAGTGGGAGATTACCGACGAGCCCATCGTAATCATCAGGGGCGTCGGGGCGGACATGGACTGGATTTCACACCTCGAACCATCGGCGAACACGGCTTCGCTTGCGGTTAAAGAGGGCGACGTGTGTCTCGTCAGGTGCGATACTTGCGCTTCGCCGTTTACGCTTACTTTGAACGCGCAGGTAACCGGTTGGGATACGGATAACTGGTATGCGAACGGAACCAAGTTCGCGAAGAAGTGGAGCGAGAGCTATCCGAATTGGCTTGCGACGGGCGAGATTACGGTAAACGTAAACAACGCGGAACTTGACTTGGAAGTCGGGGCGCACTTCAATACTCTTACCTTCGATACCTCGTTGGAAGAGGCGAGCGTTAAGCTGGTTTTGGGCGACGAGGCGGAGCTTACGGCGAGAGAGGTTCATTTCGACGCATTCGCCAAGGCGGACATCACCAATCTCGAGCTGGGCAGCGGGATTCTTTACGCCGCGCCGGAAACGCGCATTCGCGGAAAGTGGTCGGGAGTGTTGGGAGCTACGACCAACAATCGGATTTACGTTTACAATCCGGAAGAGCCGTTTACGTTTGTCGATGGCTTCCAGGGGACGATTTTCGTCGGAGTGGAGGATAAGACGAAGACCGAGCGGCAGAAGATCCTGAGACTTCCCGAGGGCGAGTCGTGGCCGATTTTGGGGGTGGATATAGTGCCAATCGATCCCGATACCGACGAAGTGGTTGACGATTGCTATATCAGCTTCGAGGACGAGTGGGTTTATCTCGTGCCGCCGCCGCCGACCGCGCATGCGCCGGCCGGAGAGTCGGATTGGTCAAAGCTTACTTGGTGTGCGTATGACGGAAGCCCATCGACGATTTCCGATTGGAACAATATTTATAGCGCGAAGATCATTTCCGATAGCGACGAGGCGGTGGTCGTTATGGATCGGGCCCCGACCAAGCTATTGATGGTTGGCGAGGGTCGTAAGCTTACCTTGAAGGCGAAGGACGGCTCGGCGACTACGATGCCGCGCGAATTGGAAGTCGATGGTGAAGTTACGGTTCAAGGCGCAATTTTGCCGGAGCTTGACTATATTCAAGGCACGGGCAAATTGATCTTGGATACGGGGAAGGTTACGGAGCTTATAATCGTCGGCAATGCGTTCCCGCTCGATCCCGATACGCAAGTCGAGATCAAGGCGGGTTCGACGTTATCCTTGGCGCATATCGTTGACTTTATAGGTTCGGCGGATCTCAGCAAGGTTACGGGCGATGGCGCGTTGGAGATTAAGGACATTTCGGGTAGCGTGTGCTGTTTCGCCTTGCCCGAACCGAGCAAGATGTTCAGCACCAGTCTTTCCTTTGTGCACAATACGATTCTTACGCTTCAGAGCGCCTACGATAGTACGCCGGTGAATGTCGGAAACCTTTCCGGATCCGGCACCTTTGATTTTGACGACAGAAGCTGGACTACGCGGTGTTTGCGGACGACCCAAACGAAAGTGACGGAATGGTCCGGAGCCATACCGCAGTGGTCTGGAGCAAAGAGCTATGATGCGGCTGCGGATTTTAAGCTTATCGTTGCCGGGGTTGACTTGGCGTCGCTTGACCATCGCTTAATTTATTCGAGTATTGCCGGCGATGATGGAAATTCAAATCGTGGCAACGATCACGACCTTGAAATTGAAAGTACGGGATGCTTGGAGCTTAACGGTTATTGGAACGGAAATATTATCAATAACGGCATTCTGGTTTTGGGCCGGCATAAGCTAATCAAGGATAAGACGATTTTCCAGGGCTCGGGCAGAATCGGCATAGTCGGCGACAAGTTGGATCTTCTTCAGTATCCGACATTTGCAACTAAATATCCGCTCGCCTCGGGGTCGTACGGCGAAATCGATTTTGCGGTAAATGAGTTTGATGCGGACCAGGAAATTATGAGCGTCGAGAATAATTTCACGCTTCCGACCAATAGATCGATCATTCTCGTCGCCGAAAACGGCGGCGAGCGCAAGTGGCAACCGGTTACGAGCGATAATATTCAAAACGGAAAGCTCGTTTGGCTTAAGGATGCGATCCAAGAGTCGAGCGAGATAATCTTCGAGCTCGCGTCCGGCGACGATAACGACTTCAACACGCTTATCGGCGATCAATTCCTGGGAGGAGCGCCTAAGCTTACGATTAACGGCAATGCGGACGGAACTTCCTATCTCGATGCGTCAGAGCAGATCGGGCTTTTCAAAGGAACGCTGTCGCTTAACAACGCGACGGTCAAGTGCGTCTTTCCGCTCGAATCGACGCTTGCCGCCAATCCCACGGGCAAGCTGGTCTTTGTGGTAGACGAGGCGCTGAAGGACACCGAGCAGGTGATGATAAAGCTTGCCGATGGCTGGACCTACGATCCTCAGTTGTTTACGGTAGAGGTCGTTGGGTCGGACGGACGGCCTACCGACGCATATTGGACTTGGACGACGCAGAATAACGAGCTAAAATACATCATTGTCGATCCTCGGGCCAACAAGTACATGCCCCGCGCCTATAAGTTCGACGGCAATCTCTCGAACTGGGGAAATAAAGGGGGAGATCTTGGTAATATTACTTCGGATAACTATGAAGACACGCGAGACGGCAAGGGCGTAAAGCCGGCTGCGAGAAATTTGTATGGCGGCGGATTCGAAATCGGGACTGACGATTGGACGATAACGTACGTGATGAAGCTCTCGAAGACGCCGAAGTCAATTCACTTCCCGCTGGGCAACGGTACGGCGGGTATCGCGCTTATCAATGTGGATGATACGCATGCGGGTATCGGACGGTGGTGCGACGGACATAAGAAAGGCGAGATTTTGGTCGAGGGCGAAGTCGAGGGAGTAACGAGCCGCTTCAATATGTATGCGATTACCTACCGCAAGGGAATGTATTCGCTGTATGTGAACGGCAAGCTTGCCGGAAGCGCGATGGATTATGAAGGCGCGCCCGCTTACGGAGAAACCATTAATTGGCAGTGGAATCACGTTCATGGCGGCGGCGGCGCGGGATTCAAGGCGGATGTCACGGATAGCGTCTTCGACGATTGGCGGCTTTACAATGTCGCCTTGTCGGAAAATACGATTCAGGCGATTGCGGACGAGTTCCCGCCTTGGCCGGATACGGTTAATGCCGAGGGCGGCGAGATTTGGGTCGATGTGAACGATGCGTATGTGAATCTTCTTATCGAAGGGAGCGGTATTATCCATCTTACCCATCGCAAGGGCGAACCCAATCTCGCGAAGATAGTAGGGCTTTCCGGCGACGCGACGATTATTCTCGAAGACGGAGTTGAACTTACGGTCGATATGGACAAGGACAATCGCGAGCCGCTTTCCGGCCATTCGGTCGAGGTCAAGAATAATGCGCGGCTCATCTTGCGTCAGACGGGAGAGATGACGGCGGATAATCAGTCGCTGAGAGGTGTGGACTTATCGAACATTACGGGCGAGGGCACGTTGGAGCTTAAGTCGGACGATCTTAAGTATTCGCTTAAAGTCGGAAGTTCCGTCGCAAACATGTCGCTTTGCGCCAACACCAAGATCGTGCTGGATAGCGGATACACGGAAAGTAGCCCGCTTGTTCTCAATAACTTGAGCGGCAACGGTACTTTCACCTTCTCCGGCTCGGGCGTGGCTTATCTCACGATCGTTCAAAGTAAGCGCAGCGTCTTTATGGGCACCTTCCCCGCCCAGGCGAGAGTGCAGGTCGTCGGCGTCGAGGACGCGCCAAACGGCAGCGCCGCATTCGTCTTGGTTCCGAAAGCGGAATTGCCCCAGAATATGACGATAACGACGGCGGAAAGCGGTGTTTTGGCGGTTGCGAGCACGAACAACCTAACCAAGGCGACGATTACCAATAACGGACTCATGGTCTTCGAGCCGGATGCGGAAACGACGATTGATATTAAGGACCTTAAATTCGACAATCAGGAGGTTAATAGGATCGCGCTTTCGGGCAGCGGTGTTCTTAAAGTCGCCGCTGGCGCGTCGGGCTTTGAGCTACAGTCCAATCCGATGGGGACTTTGCAAATAACGGGCTTGAACACCAGTAGCGCGGCTCAGTCCATTATCAAGGTTTCGGAAAACTGGACCTATTCGCCGACCGCTTTCCATATCAACGTTCCCAATTCAAGCAAGAAGGTAACCGTGTTGACGGAGGAGGGATACTTGAAAGTGCGCCTGACCTCCAAGCAAATCACGATCTTGGTCCGATAGATATTTACTTAGGAGAGACGGTAGTGCCCTCGGCGCTTGGCGTTTTTCCATCGTTGTTCCTTTTCAAGGAGTTTGGTTAGTTTCATTTGATTATTCCCTCCTAAATATAGACCCCCAGTTTGTTGGAAAGTGTAAATTGTGGCGGTCATAAGCCCTACCCCTCCCGAGGGGTCAGCTCTACCCCTCCCGAGGGGTCAGCTCTACCCCTCCCGAGGGGTCGACCCAATTTCACCTCAATTTTTTGAATCACAGTCGTAATTTTCCCACTTGTTTTTTTGGCAGTGTCGTGGATGATGACGCGTAAGAGCGAAATATGATATACTACTAATATGCTTGTGGAAGCCACATGGCCGCTACGGGGTACGACCCCATTGAGAGGAAAAGGTTGATAACTTTTGTGAACATGAGTTATATTCCTCCATATACGATAAGCGAAAAGGCCGTATCTCTGGTTGCGGAGATTGCCGCTGCATTGGAGCGATATAAGATTGTGATGGAAGGTCCAGACGGCGTTCGTCTTCGAAAGATCAATCATATTCGTACTATTCGCGGCACTACGGCGATTGAGGGCAACACGCTTACGGAAGAGCAAGTGACCGCTGTTTTGGAAGGGCGACGTGTTGTCGCGCCTCGTCGCGAGATTGACGAGATCAAAGGCGCTCATGCGGCATATTCCCTGCTCGGCGAAATAAATCCGTTGAGGATGGAAGATATTCTGAAGGTTCACGCTGCGATGATGGGCGGTCTTGTCGAGGGGGCGGGCAGCTTGCGGAACAGGGGAGTCGGCGTGGTTGATGGGCGAGGCAATGTACTGCACATGGCTCCGCCGGCATTACGCGTTCCGGAACTCATGGGCAATCTGCTCGAGTGGGCCTCGACTTTCACGGCACATCCGCTCATTATGAGCTGCGTGTTTCATTACGAGTTTGAATTCATCCACCCGTTTCTTGATGGAAACGGTAGGATGGGGCGCTTCTTGCAGACCGCGCTATTGGGACGATGGAACGAGCTGTTTTTCGCCGCTCCGATTGAGAATATCGTCTTCAACAATCAAGCCGAGTATTATCGCGCAATCGAAAGTTCGACGGCAAAGGCGGATTCCGGACCTTTCATCGACTTTATGCTTGAGCGTATTCTCGAGACTATCAAAGAGAAGGGTGTCCCGATAAATGTCCCGATAAATGTCCCGATGAGTGGCGCATCGTGCTTCTGTTCGAACCGTCCTTTCCCCTAGTGTGCAAGTTTGCAAGTGTTCAAGCGGGCAGTGGGCGGTGGTGAGTGCCAGCGCCAGTGCTTCCCGGGCGGGGGAGATTTGAGGGACGGAAGGGACATGGTTTAGGACGTCCGGACTTAAGGGACGATTCCATTCCCGAGTGGAGGCCTGAGGCGTCATCTCGGGCGTTCGAAGAATCAAATCGTCCCTTGCGTCCCTTGAGGCCCTTGCGTCCGGACGTCCTGAATAAATGACCCTCAATGTCCCTCGAATTGACGGGTGTGAGCAGCGCGGAGCCGGCTTTCCGTGGTTTGACGTCTTCCGGCTTGCGGCGATGGGCGGGCGGGGGATGAAATTTATGGCTCTTCAGGCATAAGTGTGGGTCTGTCTAGCAGCGGGTTCATCCCATTATGTACGCAGATGCCTTCGGCATACGCAATTTTGGCGAAATCCGATCCGGCTACGACGCCCGCGCCACAGGCAATTCAATGGCGGTCTTTGACCGTCTGTT
>JAZRWB010000012.1:0-34520 GCA_045599445.1 Kiritimatiellia bacterium
TGGCGCAAGACGGATATTCGCCGCTTGCGACAATCTCCAAGACGAGGAAAACGCCTGGTTGAACGCATTTTACGACGCTATTGATCGCTTACCTCCGGCGGAAATAACTATTGTACGCGCGTTGATGTGCGACTTCCGTTCCGGCTGGTTCGCGAAGAAGGACAGCAAGGCCACGCTGGAAAACGTTCGGGTAACGTCGACGTTGCTCGGCGAGGGCGACCACGTCTACCTCGACAACGGCGAGTAAGCGTTTAAGAAACGCAAGAGCGGAGGCAACCCCTCCGCTCCTTTACTTATATTGCGCGTAGCATTCAGTTGCGGAACGAAAGTGAGCGAAGCAAAAGAGCGAGCGAAGGGATACGGCGTATTCGCCGTGGGACCCTGAGGAGCTGCTTTTGTTCGCTCACCGAAGTGACGCCTGGTGGGCGATACTGGACTCGGACCAGTGACCCCTACCGTGTGAAGGTAATGCTCTAACCAACTGAGCTAATCGCCCGGGGTAATTTAGGGCGTATTATAACAAAACCGTTCTTCCGCCGTCAAGCCGCGACTCCTCGGCGGCGAAACCAATGCGGTGGCTTTCGAGCGCGCGGCAGGAGACTCTCGCGAACTCCTCCGCATCATTCCTCCGAATCACCGCGAGCGTGTCGGCGACAAGCCCGAAATCTCCGCCGTTGTGACGCGAGCGATTGGCGGAAACCGCGGGAATCGTCGCTGTTCGACCGTTCGCGAAATTGACCACCTTCAGTTCCTCGCCATCGCCGATTATCTCGCCGTGCGTCAGCGATACGCGGGTAGTGCGGATATTGCGGGCGGTGAACGCGCTCATGACCAGCGTCGCCGTCGCGCCGCCCTCGAACTCCATCGCCACCGTCTGGTGGTCGGGAACGTCGTTATCGCACTTGAAAACGCAACGCCCGTAAGGCGAGGACCTTACCAGTTCCGCCATCGCCTCGTTCGAGCGATCGGCGAACATGTAGCCGAGTTCGCCGTTTTCGAGATACATCGATTGCGCGCTCCAAACGCACGAGTGCGCGAGCGGACAGCTTTCGCAACGCTCCGCCGAACCTTGCGGCGCATTCTCGCGCCTAAAGAGTTTCGTCGAACCGAAACTCGTCACCTTTTTACACTTCGCCTTAAGCCACCACGAAAAGAGATCGAGATCGTGCGAGCACTTGGAAATCACGATTGGCGAGGACTTTTTCGCCGAAGCGAGCGAGCCGCGCACGAACGAATGGGCGAATTTGCGGAAATTGACCGATTCCTGTTGGGCGATCGAGACGACCTCGCCGAGTTCGCCGGAGTCGATAAGCTCCTTTATGTGGGCGAAATAGGGGCTGTAACGCAATTCGTGGGCGACCATTACCATCCGCTTCGCTTTCGCGGCGAGGTCGATGAGCTCTTGCGAACGCGCGAAATCGTCGGCGAGCGGCTTTTCCACGAGTACGTGGTAGCCGCGTTCCAAAAACGCGCGCGCCGCTTCGTAGTGAAGCGCGTCGGGGAGCGCGATTATCGCGAGCTCCGCCGCCTTGTTCGCGTTAAGCGCCTCGCGCCAATCCGCCCAATGTTCGGTCGCGGGAATCGCCTCCGCCTGCACGGGATCGGCGACGCCGACGATTTCAAGCTCGTCGGGATGGGCCGACGCATAGGACGCGTAAGCGCGACCGCGATATCCCGCTCCCAATACCAGCGCACGCGTTTTCACCAGTCGATCGGCTCCTTCCCGACTTTTACGAGATATTCGTTGGCGCGCGCGAACGGCCGCGAGCCGAAAAATCCGTTCCGCGCCGAGAGCGGCGAAGGATGGGCGGATTCGATTACGCAGTGGCGAGCGCGGTCGATAAACGCGCCCTTCTTGCGGGCGTAACTGCCCCAAAGAATGAAAACGAGATGCTCGCGCTTCTCGGCCAAGAGACGAATGACCGCGTCGGTGAACTCCTCCCAACCGCGTCCTTGGTGCGAGCCCGCCTTGTGGGCCTCGACCGTAAGCGTGGCGTTAAGGAGCAGCACCCCTTCTTCCGTCCACTTCATCAAGTCCGGCTCGTGTCCGAGTTCCTTCGCGATATTTCGCAAGGACGGCGGCGCATCCACCGTCGGCGGCACGTAAAACGCGAGCCCTTGCGCCTGATTGGGTTCGTGATAGGGATCCTGCCCCAGAATCACCGCCTTGACCGCATCGAACGGCGTCTTTTCGAAGGCGTTGAAGATAAGCTTCGCCGGCGGATAGCAAGTCGTCTTCGAGTAGGCCTCGCGCACGAAACCAGTTAGCGTCGAGAAATAGGGCTTCGCGAACTCGCCTGCGAGTTCTCGCTTCCACGATTCCTCGATCTTAACTTCCATCAGCGCCGAGCGGGGCCTCTGCCCGGACCTCTACCTGGGCCTCCCATAGGGCCTCCGCGCCCGCCGAAGAGGTTGTCGTCGGTCGCCTCGTAGATTTCGCGAATCGTGTCGGTAAGCTCCTTTGCGGCGTCGCCCTCGAGTCCGAGCGCCTTGCCGGTCTCTTCGAGCAGATTATCCCGTTCCTCGCGGCTCAATTCGCGAATTTGGCGCGAATTGTCGAAAATCTCGCGCATCAGCTCGACGCGCTTCTCGTCCGAGAGATTCTCGTCCATAATCGCGCCTTCGAGCGCGTGGCGCCTCTCGATGAGCGATTGCAATTCGCCGTGAGTTTTCTGCGCCTCGGCGCTCATTTTCGAAGTGTCGACCGAAGAGAGAAAGTCGAGCTTCGCTTGCTGACGCTCGGTACGACGAGCGCGAAAACGCGCCATACCATTCGTCATTTGGGCGTAGCGCTCGGGATTCTCCTTCTTGAGATTCTCCATCCACTCGCGCGGATTGCCGCCGCGCATCGGACGATTCTCGCGCGCTTCGACGCGCTCCTCGCTCCGTTCGGCGCCTTGCTTGGCGAGCTCTTTCTCCAACTGGGCGATGCGCGATTTAAGCGCGCGAATGCTCGCTTCGTCGCCTTTGTCGTCAATCGCCTTCGCGGGAACGTACTCGTCGGTTTCGGCGGGTTCGTTCGCAATTTTCGCGCCGGAATGCGGCACGAAATACCCCGCGGCCACTCCGACTACGAGCGCCGCGCCGATTATGAGCTGTTGCTTTACCATGTTTTACCACCTTTCGTATTTTACTACCTTTCGTATGGCGGAGGAGAAACCCTCGCGTTGAAATCGTCTTGAGTCCACGAACCGAAATTCTCTTCGCTCTTGGCGATAAGATATTCACGATAGCCCTCGCGCCAAATCATGTAGGCGATGAGAATCGTAACCAAGCCCCAACTGCCGCCGGTAAAGACCGAATGAATGCCCTTGAGCGCCAAAATCGCCGCAAACACCCTCCCTACCCACATCGCGATAAAAGTCGCCTTCGCCTTGGTGGTAAAAGCGCGCATCACACTACGGAAAATCCTCCCGCCGTCCATCGGAAAGCCGGGCAGAAGATTAAAGGCGCCGAGCATGAGGTTGAGGAAAAAGACGTACTGCAAAACTCCGCGCAGATAGGCGTTTTCGACCGGAACGCGAAAAACGTCCAATAGTACGACGAGGCCCGCGAGCAAGAACGAAACGAGAGGACCGGCGAGCGCGGTCAAAAGTTCTTGATAGGCCTTGCGCGGCAAGGCGATCAGCGAGGCGCAGCCGCCCAAGAGCGAAATCGTAATATCGCGCGTCGGATAGCCGAACGCTCTCGCGGTCAGCGAGTGGCCGAGCTCGTGCAAGACGACCGAAATCGCGAGAACCAGCGCCGTGGAAACGCCGAAGAAAAGCGAACCGCCGGAGGTAACGAATATCAAAAGCAGAATCGCAAACGAGATATCGACGTAAATCGGTATCCCGAACAGCTCGCAAAGACGATAGCGCGACTTGATCATCACGCCACTATTATACCATAACCGACTTGAGAACCGAATACCCTCGGCGAGAAATTATTTCCACCTCGTCGAAGTAGCGTTTTTGGACGGGCTTAAGCCCGGCGGCGTTTTTGCAAACGAGATAGGCGACGCCTCCCCGCTTGAGCGCGCGCTTCGCCGTCGCGAGAAAGACGTCGGCGATTCGGTAGTCGCTGTAATAGGGAGGATTGCCGACGAAAACGTCGAAAGTTCCGTCAAGGTCGCGCGGCGTGCCGTCGTCGGAGAGAATCATCTCGGCGCGAACGCCGAAATTCTTCGCGTTCAGTTCCGCCGCTTCCACCGCCCGCGTGTGCG
This sequence comes from Kiritimatiellia bacterium, assembly GCA_045599445.1. GTDB lineage: Bacteria > Verrucomicrobiota > Kiritimatiellia > RFP12 > UBA1067 > UBA1067. The sequence goes on from JAZRWB010000012.1 coordinate 4,205, forward strand.
AATCGACCATCGTAAGCGAAACGTCGCCGACTTTCTTCGCGACCAAAAGCCCCACCAAGCCGCATCCGCAGCCCATATCGAGCAGTTTAACGCCGCCGGAGATCTCCCGCGAGACGACTTCGGCGAGCGCGACTCCGCCTTCGTCGAGCCGACGATGGCAAAAGCATCCCGGATAGCTCGTGAACATCAGCTTCTCGCCGCCCGGCACGCTCGCCGGCCAAACGGCGGAAAAGTCGCGAACCCTATCGGGGTCGTCCTTGATCTTGTTCAAAAGGTCGTTGCGGTCGCGCTCCTTGCCGAGGTAATCGAGCTTGAAAGCGCACGGGCGAAGAAGATGGATTTCCTGCAAAAGATCGAGCGCGAGTTCGCCGCTCATCAGCTTCGGCCCGGTAAGAAAGCGAATTTCGTCCCACTCGCCGGCGGGTAAGTGCGCCGTGCAAACCGTTTTCGCGGACGGAAAGACGCGATTTATGGCGTGCGCGTGATAAATGTCGAGCGTGTGGCAGGTCGTCTCGCCGGACAAGAGCTCGGCGTTAAGATCGCCGGCCTTGTAACCTACCAAAAGCTTTTTCACTTGCAGAACTTCTCGGCGGCGGACTTAAGGCGCGCAAGCGTCTTCTCGCGACCGAGGAGCTGGAGCATCTCGAATAGCCCGATGCCCTCTCCGCGACCGGAAACCGCAACGCGAATCGGATGCACCCAAGGGCCCATGCCCTGACCTTGCGAAAGTTCCTTTACCTTCGCCTCCAACGTCGGCGCCGTCCAATCCTCGACCTTGGAGAAGCGTTCGACGAGATCGAGCAACGTCGCCTTCACGCCCTCCTTGGCGAGCCGCTTCTCAACCGCCTTGGGATCGTACTCGAACTCGTCGCTCACAAAGCACCGTATGCTCTCGCCCAGCCCCGCAAGCGTCTTCGTCCTCACTTGCACCTGCGCGGCGAGGTAATCCCACCAGGCGATGCTCTTATCGACTTGCTCAACCGCAGCGTTGCGCAGCATATCGCGAAACTCATTCGCCGGGATTTGCTTTACATATTCGCCATTCATCCACGCGAGCTTCTTCGGGTCGAACATCGCCGCCGTAACATGCACCTTTTCAAGCTCGAAAAGCTTGATCATCTCCTCGCGCGAAAGTACCTCGCGATCATCGCCGGGGTTCCACCCCAAGAGGAGGAGATAGTTGAAAAGCGCCTCGGGGAGATACCCCTCTTGGCGATACTCGCCGACGAACGCCGCGCCATCGCGCTTCGAGTAGGGCTTGCCCTGCTGATTGACGATCATCGAAAGATGCCCGTATTTCGGAACGGGAGCGCCGAGCGCCTTGAATATGCAAATGTGCTTGAAGGTGTTCTCGACGTGATCGTCGCCGCGAATAATGTGGGTTACGCGCTGATCGATGTCGTCCACCACGTTCGCGATGTGGAAAATCGGCGATCCGTCGGAGCGGACGATTGCGAAGTCCTGGATGTCCTCGGCCTTCTTCGCCATATGGCCCTTGACGATGTCGTCGTATTCGATTACGCCCTCCTTGGGCATCTTGAACATCGTAACGACGCCGGTCTTGCCATCGCGCGAGGTCTTTTCGACCTTGTAGGCGTATCCGGTCTTAAGAAGCTGATCGACGACTTCGAGGTGGCGCTTGACGTTCTTGGTCTGATAAAAGACCTCTTCGTCGTAATCGAGTCCTAGCCACTCCATGCACTCGAAGAGCACCTTGATCGCCTCGGGCGTGGAACGTTCGAGATCGGTGTCCTCGACGCGCAAAAGGAACTTTCCGCCCGTATGCCGCGCGTAAAGCCAGTTGTAGATGGCGGCGCGGATGTTGCCGATATGAACCTTGCCCGTGGGCGAAGGCGCGAAACGTACTCGAATTTCCTCTGCCATAGTGCGGGATATTATACCAAAATAGCGTCACTTCGGGACGAGCATCCATCCCTCCGCGCATTTTACAGCCGCAACATTATAAACGGCCCGTAAACATCCATACTTCCCTATCTTCCCAATCCTTCCAAGCTTTCCACGACGGGAATCTGCCGCGTCGCTTTCGTCGCAGTCTCGGCAATGATAAAAACGGTCTCGGCTCTCACTTCTTCGTAAACGGGGACTTGACCCTCCTTTTCGCCTCGCGGGAACATACCCCAAAACTCCAGACATTATACCATGGCGGACTATCGTTCCTTCGTCATTCCATACCTTTAACAAAGTTCTTGCACCATCTATACAGGTGCTTAAATAATTCACGGTTGTCAGCTGCGCCGACCGTTATCGTTTCTATAGATGAAAATGGCATTGCTCTTACAAACCCATCACAATTAGATTTAGTCACCCGACCATTACTGAACACTTCATCTGGTAATTCCTCTAAGAATCTCAATACAATATCTCTATTTGACCATCCCCAAATACTACCTATGCAATACAAATACTCGACATTCCGCACACCACCGCATTTGTTGCGACAATACTGCCTTCATAAAATGAAAGCATTGGATTTCCAATGTCTGTAATGTTGCCTTTCACGCAAACATGATTACCAACATAAGCTAATGGAGTCAAAAACAAATCGCTAATATCGACTGATACAGGAACAGAAATATCAGAATGCGTCCAGTGAATAAAATCACGATATTGCCCAGACAAATGCTCACATTCCCAAGTAGAGATTGGATATTCAATAACTGAATCAAATGCACAACATCCTATTAGCATTCCAAGGATAGTGTACTATTCTTTCTGTAAATTCATTTCTTAAGGAAAGAAGATGAAAGCTTTTTCGGGGTCCCCGCTTGCCTTAAGTAACATTAACACATACATGTGTTGTTGTTTTTTATGTTTTCTTTTTTGTCTTGTTTATGTTAGTGTCTCTATTGGAGACTTCAGAGTCTTGCAAACGTCCGCCCGAGCAGTCGGCCATGTCCATATATGGAGATTCGCGCCTCTCACCAGTGAGAGATTACGACAAGAGCGAATGCGAAGGTTCCGCTGGGAACGGAGGAGCAGAACGGCGTTTTTGACACCTAATTGAGGAGCTACTAAAATATTTCGCCTGGATGTGTGTCTTCATAGCGACGAAATTGGGAGCGAGGCTTTTAGGTTCAATATCGCGTTAGCGATAAATAAAGCCGAGCGTTGGCAAAAACGCTTTCTGCTCCGAAGTGACCCTATAGGCCCGAGCGTTACCAGAAACGAGCTTATCGACTTTAAGCCGAAAACGAGCGCAAGCGCAATTCGACGTGGCGCGAGCCGTAATCGGAAATCGCCACGGTAAAGGACAAGTCGCACGGCTTGTCGCAGCTACGCCGAAACTCCTCGATCTTGTCGCCTCCGCCCCACTGTACGCATCTCAAGGGGCATTCCGCGAGACCCATCGAGAGGTGTCTCCCGTCCGCGCCCAAGGTGCGCAAGTCGGCGATATGCACGTTCTTGAAGCCGAAAATCGGCTCGGGATTGCCCTCGCCAAACGGTTCGAACGCGGCGATTTCCTCCGCCAATTCCAAGTCGACGTCCGTCGGCTCCAGCCAAAGCTCGACCTCGTCGAACTCGCCGCTCTTCGGAAGCGCGAACTTCATCGACGCGGTATAGTCGCACAGGAGCTTTCGAAACTCGTCGATCTTCCCCTTCGCGACCGAAAGCCCGCCCGCCGCCGCGTGCCCGCCGTAGCGTTCGAGAACCGCGCTGCAAGCGACGAACGCATCGCGCAAGTTAAAGCCGGCCGGCGCGCGCGCCGAACCGTGGTCGCCGACGATTACGCAAACCGGCGAGGGCTTTTCCAGCCGTTCGAGAACGCGCGAGGCGACGATTCCCGCAACTCCCGGATGGCCGTTCGGCAAGTCGATGACCTGCGCCGGAGCGCCCGGCACGATCTTCGCCATCGCCTCGTCCGTCATTCCCTGTTCGATGGTCTTGCGTTCGAGATTGTGCAAGTCGACGATACGCGCGAGTTCGCGGGCGATGTCGCGATCGGCCGTCAGGACGAGCTCCAACGCCTCCATGCCGGACTTCACCCTGCCGGCGGCGTTGATGCGCGGGCCCAGCATGAAGGCGAAGTCCCGCGCGGTAATCGCGGTAGAGCCGACGCGAGCGGCGCGCTCGTAAAGCTCGCTGAGCCCGAGCGGCGCCGAAGCGCGAAATCGCTTGAGCGCCTCCGCGACCAAAATTCGATTTTGCCCTCTAATCGGCATAATGTCCGTAACCGTGGCGAGTCCGGCCAAAACGAGCAACGGCCCGCCGATGCTGCCGCCGGAATACAGCCCGCGAGATTTGGCGTCGGAAATCACCCGATTCGCCAAGAGGAAGGCGACGCCCGCGCCGCACAAGTCCTTGAATTCGTCGGGCGAGGCGACCTTGGGGTTCGCAATCGCCGTCGCCGCCGGCAACTCGTCTCCCGGCAAGTGGTGGTCGGTCACGACCACCCTTATGTCCTCGGATTCCAACGCGCCGATTTCCTCGATCGCGTTGATGCCGTTGTCGACGGTTACGATCAGTCCGACGCCGGGAGTGTCCGCGAACATTCGCTTGATCGCCTCCAGCGTCATGCCGTAGCCCTCGCTCAGACGCTCCGGCAGAAACGGCGTCACCTTCGCGCCGGGAATCGCGCCGATCGCCTGGGTCATAATCGCCGTCGCGCAAACCCCGTCGCAATCGTAATCGCCGAAAACCACGATTTCCTTCTTCGCCTCCACGGCGTCGAGAATCGCCGCCGCCGCCTCGGCAATACCGGGCAACCGCTCCGGCTTCGCGAGCTCGGAAACCGACGGGTTGAAGAACTTCTCCGCGTCCTCGGCGGCGATGCCGCGAGCGGCGAGCAACCGCTGAATTATCTCACTTCGTGACACCAGCCGTGTTTGTCCTTGATGATTCCGTACTGGATGCCCTGTACGGTATCGTAGAGTTTCTGCAGCGTCGGATGGACGACGTCGGGGCTGGAGACCTTGATGACCTCCTTGCCGCGGGTAATCTCCCACACCGGCGTGATGACGACGGCGGTACCGAGCGCCGCCACCGCCTCGAACTTCTTCAGTTCCGAATAGGCGACCGGACGACATTCGACCTTGATCCCGAGATCCTTGGCGCAGGTCTTGAGCGACATGTTCGTCACCGACGGCAACACCGAGCAGCTGTCGGGAGTTACGTACTTGCCGTCCTTGGTGATCGCCGCGAAGTTGGAAGTCGCGAATTCCTCGACGTACTTGTGGGTCTTCGCGTCGAGATAAAGCTCGACCGGCCAGCCCTCGTGCTTCGCCTTCTCGTGGGCGAACATGCCCGCGGCGTAGTTGCCGCCGACCTTGACATCGCCCATGCCGTGAGGCGCGGCGCGATCCCAATCGTCGAAGATGACCGCGCGCACCGGCTTGATCCCGCCCTTGTAGTACGCGCCGACCGGCATCACCATAATCATGAACGTATACTCCTTCGCCGGAGCGACGCCGATTTGCGGACCCGTGCCGATGAGCAGCGGACGCAGATAAAGCGAACCGCCCGAGCCGAACGGCGGGACGTACTCGGAGTTCTTCCGAACCGCCAACTCGCACGCCTCGAGGAACATCTTGATCGGCACCGGCGGCATCACGCACCGCTCCGCCGTGCGATACATGCGCTTGGCGTTCTCCTCCGGACGGAAAATCGCGATCTTGCCGCTCTTCTGGCGAAACGCCTTGATGCCTTCGAAGCATTCCTGACCGTAATGCAGGCAGGCCGCGCCGATGTGCATCGTGATCCACGGATCCTTGACGAACTTGGCGCTCGACCACTTGCCGTTTTTCCAGGTGTAGCGAACGTGACAGTTGACGTCGGAGAAACCGAATCCGAACTTTTCCCACTTCACGCCCTTCTTGGGTTGCTTGATCATTTTACCAACTCCTTGTTTTCATTTGCGATTGACGTTGTTTGTACCAATAAGCGTAAATGTCGTAAAGCCGCTCGTCGCGCTGGACTTTTCCCTGCAACGTCTCGGAATCGATTCTCAGCGCCTGCTCGAAGCTGGAAGCCGCCGCCGATTTGCGCGCAAGCCGCCACTGGACGAGCGCGAGATCGATCCACGCCTCGACGTCGCCGCGCGGATTGAGACGCAAATACTTGTTCAGGCACTTCTCCGCCTCGACGTCGATGCGCGCGTCCGTCAGCATCAGGGAAAGCGCCTGCAGATGGGCGGCGTCGGCGAACTTGTCCACCAGTCGCCTTGCGATCTGCCCCGCGTCGCCGATTCGTCCGAGCTCGTACTCGCACCGCGCCAACCGAAATTCGTCGTCGTCCGAAAGCGCGCCTTGCGCGCGCTTCCGCTCGAGCGTCGCGAGCTCCCCTTTGAGTCGGCGCAGCTTTACGACGTACGTCCGCAAAGTCCCGGCGCGGCGGTTTCGCGGATCGATCGAGTCGGTGTAGTCCATCAATTCCAGCGCGATGTCGTACTTGCCGAACGGCAAAAGCGATTCCTGCGCATAGCGGAACGTCGCCTCCGGCGAAGCGGGATAGAGAATCATCGCCTCGCGAAACGCCTGCGCGCTTTCGGAATAGCGGGCGCGATTGTTGTAGAGCCCGGCGATCGCGGCGCGCAACTTGGAAAACGACTTCTGCCCCGCGAAATCGCGCCGGTAGTTCGGGTCGGCGACGAGTCGACGGAAATACCAATCCCAGAAGTCCGCGTCCTTCTCCGCCGTCAAATCGTCGTACGGCGACTTCTCGGCGTTGAGCTTCATGATAAGTCCGTGCGGTGAAAGATACGGATACATCCACGGAATGACGTAGCTCTCCTCGACGTAGAACGAGTGCTTGAATCGATCGTGGTCGAACATCATCTTCGAAAGAATGCCGTTGATTTCCATGACGCCGAGCGCGCCGGTGACTTGCACACGCCCGTTTTCGATCTTAAGGTCGCCATTCGCCTGCCGAACGCCGCGTTGCACTTCGTCGACGTAGACGTCGAACGCCTCGGCACTGTCCTCCTTCGCCGGAATCCAAATCTCGTCGCCGTAGAGATCGCGCTGAACCGACATATACGTATCGTCGGCGAGCGCGTTTTGGGTAATGAGATAGACATCGGGACGAAAATCGGCCGCGTAAATCATGTAGGTCGGGACGAAACGCCCGGGATCGGTGCCGCCGAAGAAAATCGAAAATTCGTCCATCGCCGGCGGATATTCGGGGTCGGGCAACGGTTCCTCGTCGGCGACGAGTTGCTCGTTAATCGCCTTCGCGCCGTCGAGCTGATACGCACCGAACTGCCAGCCGAAGGTGTGGCCGTTTTGCTCCGCTCCGCCAAGCTCGAAGACGAGCCGGTCGTCGACGTAGTTCTGGACGATCGGACAGACGCCGGCGACCAGAATAATCGCAATCGCGAACAGCGCCGCCGGAACCCACCGCCGGACGAACACGCCGACGAACAAAAGCCCGTAACCGATCCAAAGCGCGATCATCGCATGGGAGGATATGAACTTCACCTTTTGGATGAAGCCGTCCTGCACGTCGCCCTTCACGTTGGCGAGCAAAATCAAAAGCCCCGACATCATCAAAAAGCAAACGACCGCGGGAATCATCCACTGCCAAAACGCCTTGCGGTTTTCCTTCTTCACCAGCCAATGCCCGGCCGCGAACGGCACGAGCGCGAACGGCACGAGGAAGTCCGTGAACTGCATCATCACATCGCCGAAGTAATTCGACATCTGCTTGCCCATGAACTCGAAAAACGCCTTGACCGACGGGAAGCTCGGCAAGCCGATCGCCTCGTACTGCCCGCGCTGAATCGCGTGTTTAAAACCCTCCCAAGTCCGCGGATAGCCCCAGTTCATCGGCGGGTTGCGAAGATCCGAGACAATCGGCATATAGACGTAGAACGACGCGCCGAGTTGCGCGAAGAAGGCGGCGCCGGCGACGCTCCGACCGTTGGGCAAGGTCGCCCAGGCGAGGAGGAGCAAAACGAAATTCCAGACGATCGGCCAAATGAAATACCACGACGAGGGGTGGGTAAGTCCGTTAAGCGCGCCGTGGCGCAAAAGGATGAAAGCCGCAATATGCAAGCCCGCGACCGGAATCGCGAAGGCAAGCCCCTTCCTGACGCGCAGACAAAGGCCGAAGAGAATCGCCAAAAGCGTCACGAATACGACCGTGGACTTGAGCCACGGATACTTCGGCCCCGTGTAGCCGGCGTCGCCCGCAATCGGCACAAGCGCCGCGCAAACAATCGCCAACGCCGCGCAAATCGCGGAGGCGAGAAGCGCCTTGCGGTATTCGCGTTCGCCCGAGTCGTCCAACGCCGCCGCCATTGCGGCGATTACCGACACCCCGACGAAAAACGCGATAAGCACGTAGCGAATCGGTTCGACGAGCGGCGCCGTTTCGAGCGAAGCACCGCTCCACGTCGTCTTGGACGCGAAAACCGTTCCCGCCAGCAATACGAGCGCAACCGAAAGCCCGCCGATTGCGTACATCGTCTTTCGCGCCTTTTCCCGCGCGCTGCGATTCGCGAGGACGATCGCCGCGATCATGGCGACGAGCAAACCGGCGAGGGCGATAAAGACGAGCGGCTCGGAGGGCGTCGTCGCCGTGGCGAGCGGAGCGTGCTTGTTGATCGCATCCGCTTGCATCGTAGCGTCGGCGCGCACCAACTGGCCGATTTGCAGAAGCTGACAGACGAGCGCGACCGGAATAAGATAGATGAAAACGTCGCGGAACATTCCGAGGTTCTTCATCGCCATGATAATCGCCAGGGGAACGATGGCGAAAAGCAACACCTGATAATTCGTAAGCCCCAGCCCGAACACAAACGCCGCGAACCAGAGAATCTTGTCCGACGGGCGGCGCATCCAGCGATAGGAAAGCAAGAACACCCACATCAAAAAGAGCGCGTTGAGCGAATAGACCTCGACAATCGTCGATTGCGACCACTCGACCGGCGAAAACGCGAAGGTAAGCGCCCCGCCGACGCCGCCGCCGAAGCTCAGACAGCCAATCGTCCGATCGTTCTCCCCGCCGACGAAATCCCGTCCCGAGCGGCAAATCAGCATCGCCGTGCAACCCGCGGCGAACGCGCCGAAGGTCGCGGAGCAGAGACTGACCGCCCAAGCCGGAGTCGGGTGGCCCATATAGGTAACCCAGAAAAACGCCTTGCAGAAAATCCACGAGCAAAACGTCCAGAACGGATATCCCGGCGGATGGGGAACGCCCAAGCTCGCCGCCGCCGTCGCCAGCTCTCCGGAATCCTCCAAACCGACCGAAGGCCCCAGCGTCGCGAAATAAACCGCCGCCGTCGCCAAGGTAGCGGTCCAAAAAGCCGCCCAGTCGAGTCGTGAGAAGAACCCTTCCTTCATAGGGAGGATATTATATCACAAAAGCGAGCCAAGCTTCATCGAATGGGACGCTTTCAAAAGCACCAAATCGCCCGCGGAAACGTCCGCGCGAAAGCGTTTCGCGAGCCGCGTCAGATCCTTGTAGACGAGATGGCAAAGGCATTGCGACGAGAGTTCTCCGACTCCGATTACCAAATCGATCCCGAGCTTCATCGCATGCGCGAATACCTTCCGGTGCAATTCGAGCGCATTTTCTCCGAGTTCGAACATATCGCCCAAGACCGCGATGCGCCGACTCGCGCAAGGCGTCGCGACAAAGGCGTTAAGCGCCGCAATCATCGAATCGGGATTGGCGTTGTAGGTGTCGTCGATGAAAGTCGCGCCCCACTTTTCGACTTTACGCCACCTCGACCCCGGCAAGGCGAAACCCGAAAGCGCCGCGCGCGCCTGATCGCGGCTCACCCCGAAGCTTTCCGCCACCGCATACGCAAGACAGGCGTTGGCGACGTTATGGTCGCCGACGAGCACCCCTTGAAGCGCCTCACGCATCCACTCCGCGCGAGTATCGACCGTTCCCGGCAGACATTCCTCGTATTTCGACGAAAATCCGGTTTTCGCGCGTTTTAACAGCGTTCCCTTCTCCTCGGCGATGCCTTCGCGGGTCTTGAAGAATTCGAGGTGCGCCGTGCCGACGTTGGTAACGACGCCGACGTCGGGTTCGGCGATGTCGCAAAGCGCCGCAATTTCGCCGGGATGGTTGGAGCCCATTTCCAAAACGAGAAAATCCGCCTCGTCGGGGCAATTCAAGATCGTGAGCGGCAGCCCGATGTGGTTGTTGAAATTGCCCTCGGTGGCGTAAGCGAGGCCCGCCTCGGAAAGAAACGCCTTGAGAAGCTCCTTGGTCGTCGTTTTGCCGGCGCTGCCGGTTACGCCCACGACCTTCGCCTTCAATTTACGACGCCGTTCGTGCGCGCGCTTTTGCAGCTCCTCGAGTCCCTCGATGATCTCGCTCGCGCCCGCCGCGAGCGCCTGCGGGATGAAATCGCGCCCGTCGATCTTCTCGCCTTTGAGCGCGACGAAGCCGTAGCCCGGTCGGACTTCCCGGCTGTCGAATACGTATCTCACGCGACTCCCCGCTCGGAGGCGCGATAGAAGGCGACGAGTTTTTTCACTTCCTCGGTCGGCTCGACCTCCGATTCGACCTTGGCGAGCGCCTGCGTGCGATTGAGCCCGTCGCGATATATGAGGCGATGCGCTTCCTTGAGCGATTGAATCGATTCCTTGGCGAAACCGCGCCGCGTAAGCCCGACGACGTTCACGCCGACTACCTTCATCGATCCCTCGACCATATCGCAGAGCATATACGGCGGAACGTCCTGACGAATCTTCACCATGCCGCCGACCATCGCGTGGGTGCCGACGGTGCAGAACTGATGGGAAGCGGAGCAGCCGCCGACGATCGCGTAGTCCTCGAGATGGACGTCGCCCGCGAGCTGCACCGAATTCGAGCAGATGACGTGATTCCCGAGAATGACGCCGTGCGCGGCGTGGCAGTAGCACATGAAAAGGCAATCGCTGCCGATGATCGTCTTCTCGCCGTCGGCCGTTCCGAGATGCACCGTCGCAAACTCGCGAATGACCGTCCGGTCGCCGATCTCCACGTAACTCGTCGAGCCTTCGCGATACTTGAGATCCTGGGTCTTCATGCCGATAAGCGCGTAAGGGAATATCTGGCACATCGAGCCGATTGAAGTGTGTCCATCCAAAATCGCGCCCTGCTGAACGCGGGTGCCGTCGCCGATTTTCACGTCCTTGCCGATATGCGCATAGGGACCGATTTCGACATCCGCGCCGAGCACAGCCCCGTCTTCCACAACCGCCGTAGGATGGATTTTCGCCATATTTCTAATCTCCTTAAAGATGTTTGCGAACGAGATACGCCGCCAAAGCGAAGCAAATCGCAACCGGCAGCCAAATCAGGTATTCCGGATGCAAGTTGAAGTTCTTCTGCAACGACAGCATCATAATAACGACGAGATAGTAGCCGAGCGACACCGCGAGCGAAATCGCCATGCCGATCGACGATTCGCGGCGTTGCGAACGGATGCCGAGCGGAATCCCGACCAGCACGAAGCAAATCGAAGCCACCGCGAAAACGAACCGCTTGGAAAGCTCGACCTTGGTGGCGCAAAGCTCGCGCTTCGCGAGATTCTTCGCCGAGCCCTTGAGCTTGCTCGAGCCCGCGCTCAAATCCACCGCCCGTCGCTCGCGGCCAATCTCCCCGACGAGCTGGAAAAAACGCATATCCTTCGCCCGCGGAACGTATTTGCCGACGTTCAAAACGTCGTTCAGGGTATAGACGAAGCGGTTGAAACGCGCCATGGTCGGATGCTTTTCGTCGAGCGGATCCACGGTCATCCGATAGAGTTCGAGTTTAATGTCGCGTCCGTCCTGAATGACGAGCGCCTTGTCGGCGGTGATAAGCCGATCGACCGCGGAATTCGAGTAGTCGAGCGCGACGACGTCGTAAAGCCAGTTGCCCTCCTTCGACCCGAAGTAGAGCTTTACCTTCGGAAAGTCGTCAATCACCCTTCCCGGTTCGAGGACACTCAAACCCGCGCCGACCGAAACGCGCTCCTTGAGCGTACGCCGGATGAAATGCCCGCGCGGAACGACTTCGTTGTTCACGAAAACGCCCAAAAGCGTGCAAAAGAGCGCGAAGAGAACGGGCCACTTCATCACCGCGACGAGGTGAATCCCGCAAGCGCGCATCGCCGCGATCTCGCTATCGGCGGAGAGCCGCGAGAAAACGAGAATCGAGCTTACCAGCAAGGCGAGCGGAATCGACCACTGCAACGTCTCGGGGAGCGACACCATGCAGAACTCGCCCACGAGCGACATCGGCACGCCTTCCATAATGTAACTGACGATCTGCACAAGTAGCCCGATCGTCAGCACGAAGCTCAAGACGAGAAACGCGAGCACGAAGCTCGACAGAAACGCGCCGAAAACGTATCTCTCGATCGTTTTCAAAACTTCAAGACGAAATAGTTCTTCTTTCCGCTTCTCAAAACGGCGACGCCGTCCTTGACGTCGGTTTCGGCGAAAATGCGCTTGTCGTCGATCTTCGCGTCGTTGAGCGAAAGCCCGCCCTGCACCGCCATTCGCCGCGCTTCGCCGTTCGACTTGAACATTCCCGCCGCCGCCGCGACCGCGAAGACGGACTTGCCGACGCAATCGGCAAGCGCGACCTTGGCGCTCGGGACGTTCTCCGCCTTGGCGACGTCGGAGGCGCTCTTTTTCGCGTAAAGCGCCTCGGTCGCCGCTTGCGCCGCCTTAAGCCCCGCCTCGCCGTGCACCAGCAAAGTCAGTTCCTCGGCGAGCGCCTTCTGGGGGATGCGCGCTTCGGGGTGCGCCTTCATCTCCGCTTCGAGCGCGGCGATTTCTTCCAGAGACTTCATCGAAAAGACCTTGAGGTAGCGAATCACATCGGCGTCGGCGGCGCGAAGGAAATACTGGTACCAGTCGAATACGCTCGTCATTTCGCCGTTCAAAAAGAGCGCGTTGCCCTCGCTCTTGCCGAACTTCCGACCCGACGAGTCCAAAAGCAGCGGGAACGTAAGCCCGTAGGCGGTTTCGCCGCGCATACGATGGACGAGATCCGTGCCGGCGGTGATGTTGCCCCACTGATCGGCGCCGCCGACTTCGAGCCGGCAACCGTAGTTGTCGTAAAGATGCAGGAAGTCGTTACCCTGAAGAATCTGATAGGAGAACTCGGTGAAGGTAAGCGCACCCTCGCTCGCCTCGAGCCGTTTCTTGACCGACTCCTTCGCGAGCATCTGCGGCACGCGGAAGTTGATCGCGATGTCGCGCAAGAATTCGATTGCGCTCGTTCCCTTGTACCAGTCGTAGTTGTCGACGAGCGTCGCCGCGTTGGGCCCGTCGAAGTCGAGAATGCGCGCGAGGTTCTCGCGAATCCCCGCCTTGTTCGCCGCGACTTGCTCGACCGTGAGCATGTTTCGCTCGGCGCTTTTGCCCGACGGGTCGCCGATAAGTCCGGTCGCACCGCCGACGAGCGCAATCACCTTGTGGCCCGCTTGCTGGAAGCGCTTCAAGACGATGATGGAAACGAGATTTCCCGCCTGCAACGAACGCGCCGAGGGATCGAACCCGCAATACACCGTAGTGGGACGATCGAGCGCCTTTTCGATTTCCGGATCGGTCAGCGCTTCGACAAGTCCGCGCGCCTTCAGTTCATCAAGTAGTTTCATGGGGTATATTATACCATAACCAGGAGACGCCCGACCAAATCGCGCGCCCCGTTCCGACGTAGGCGGCGAGCGAACGGCGAACGAGCGAGCCGCCCAATTCGGCGAACGAAAGGTTTGTCGTCGTCGCAAGCCAAACGAGAACGATCGCGACGTTGACGAGGAAAATCACCGTCCAGGAAAAAAGCCGTCCGTAGAGCTTTACGTCGGGTTGGCGAACGGTCAGCGTCTCGATTGTAAAAAGGACGTGGAACGCCCAGGTAAATCCGATCAAGAACATCCACAAGGGCAAAAACGGCAACGGCCGCAAAAAGGCGTAGGTAACGAGCGCGGCTACGATTACCACGAAAGTGTAGAACGGAAAGAAGTACGGCGCGAGCGTAATAAGGACATTGGACTTGGTGAGCCGGACGCTACCGCCAGATTCCGAGACCTTGACGTCGCTCGGCATCGCTCCGAACATGATGCCCCAAAGCGCGTGAGTGAGCTCGTGGCCGAGGACGTACGCCTTTACCGGATGGCTCAACGCGGTCCAGCACATCGCAAACGCCGCGATCCCTCCGAGAAGCGCGATCGATTCCGCGCTCACGCCGCCCGCCGAACCGGTCGCCGAGACGATTGCGTCGACGAAACTCCGCACAAACGCCCAGCAAAGCGGCAAAAGCCCGATTCCCAGGAGAAAGCGCAGAAAATTCGCCATCGTCAATCAATCCTCGAATACGAACACCAATTCGCCCGGAAAGACCCGCCGATTCTGTCGGGCGATGGCTTCCACGAAATCGGGATCGCTGCGAAAACGATTCTGCTTCTCGGCAAGTGCGGCGATTTCCCGCTTTTTTTGCTCGATTTGCGCCTTTAACTCGGACTCTTGGCGCTTGAGCGATTGGCACCGACGATACCCTGGAAGCGCAAGTAACGCCCCGCCTACGATTATCAGCACGATCAGCGAATAGGTGAAAATCCGCAAAAACCGGTTATTGAAACTCTCGTCCATGGCGAGAATTATAGCAAAATTTCCATCACCAAAACATTGACTTTTGCAAAAAATATGAGATACTATACGCCCGTTCGCCTAGTAAAAGAAGGAAGGAAGCTCAAAATGAAGACCAAAACCGTAAAGAAGTGCGCGGCCAAGAAGGCCCCCGCCAAGAAGACCGCGACCAAGAAGGCCCCTGCGAAAAAGGCCGTCGCCAAGAAGTCCGTGACTTTCACGATTCACGCCGACAAGGGTCAGAAGGTTTATCTCGCCGGAACGTTCAACGACTGGAATCCGACCGCGAAGAAGATGACCTTCAAGCGCGGCGTCTATTCGACCTCGCTCAAGCTCGCCGCCGGCAGCTACCAGTACAAGTTCGTGATCAACGGAACTTGGTGCGCCGATCCCGAGAACGTAAATTCGGTCGCCAACGACCAGGGTACGTTCAATAGCGTCGTCGACGTCAAGTAAATCAGGCCTTCCGGCGAACGAAAAAAACGCGCGTCCCGAACGGGCGCGCGTTTTCGTTTACCGCTTCCGCCGTATCTTGGCGGTTATCTTGGAGGCCCCGAGGTTCTTGAGCCCCAAAAGGAGCAAGATCTTGCCGAGGAAATGGCGCGATTCCGCCTTGACCGAGACGATCTCGATCCCCTCCTTCTCGCAAAGCGCGCGGAAATCCTTCAGCGTTATGCAATGGATGTTCGGCGTATCGTACCACTCGAACGGCAACTGTTTCGAGACCGGCAACCTTCCGGTGAACGCGAGCGTGAGCCGAATTCGATAGGCGGCGAAGTTCGGGAAGGTGACGATCGCCTCGTCGGCGATGCGCAAGGCCTCGTGCAAAAGACCGCGCGGATTCTTCACCTCCTGTAAAGTGTCGGAGACGATTGCGGTGTCGTAGTGCGCGTCGGGAACGCATTCGATTCCGTTTTCGTCGACATCGTCGAAAATCATGTCGTGCCCGTCGGCGATCGCCTCCTCGTAGCGTTCGACGTCGAGCTCGATGCCGTCGCCGAGAACGTTCTTCTTCTCCCGAAGGACGTCGAGCAGCGTTCCGTCTCCGCAACCGATGTCGACGACGTGCGCGTTCTTCTTCACCATCTTCACAATCTTCGCGTAAAGCCGCTCCTGCCACTTCAGAACCTTCACCGGCCGCTCCGAAATGAAGCCGCCGACGATCTTCGAAAGATGGGTGATGTCGGTCAAAAACGAATCGTGACCCGTGCCGCTTTCGAGGTGGCAGTAGGAAACGCGCTTCCCGGCGCGCATTAGCGAAGAGACGATTTCCTTCGATTGCCACACCGGAAAGAGAACGTCGTTTGCGTAGGAGCAAACGAGCGTCCGCGCCTTCACGCGCGCGAACGCCGCGTCGAGCGAGCCGAACTGGTCGCAAGGATCGTAGAGATCCATCGACCGCGTGATATGCAAGTAGCTATTGGCGTCGAAGCGGTCGAGGAATTTCTTCGCCTGATAATCCAAATAGCTTTCGACTTGGAAATAGGTCTTGAAAAGCCGGTCGCGCTCCGCTTTCTCGGCGGCCGGCGCATTTACGAAGTTTTCCTGCTTGGCGCGGTGGAACTTCCGCTCCAGAAGCTCGCGCGAAAGGTAGGTAACGTGGGCGAGCTGACGCGCCGAGGCGAGTCCGTCGCGCGGCCCCTTGCCGTCGCCTTCGAGATAGTAGTCGCCGCCATTCCACTTCGGATCGTAGGTAATGGAGTTGCGGCTCATGACGCTGAAAGCGACCGCTTGCGTGTTCAAGGCGGCGCTCGTCGCGATGAGGCAGACCTTGTCCATTTCGTCGGGATAGCGGGTAATCCAGTTCACGACCTGGATTCCGCCGTAGCTGCCGCCGATAAGAACCGCGAGACGCTTGACGCCGAGTTCCTTCAAGAGCATCCGATAGACGTCCACCGCGTCGTCGAAACTGTACTGCGGGAAATGCGAACCGTAGGGCTTGCCGGTATCGGGATCGATGGACATGGGGCCCGTCGTTCCGCTGCAGCCGCCGATCACGTTCGCGCAAATGACGTGATAGCGATTGGTGTCGATCGCCCTTCCCGGCCCGATCATCCCCTCCCACCAACCGCTCGGCTCGGTCTCGCCGGGACGAATACCCGCGACATGGGCGTCGCCGGTGAGCGCGTGGCAAATGTAAATTACGTTGTCCTCGCGAATCGGCGCACCGCACTCCTCGTAGGCGACCTCCACTTCCTTCAAAACGCCGCCGTAGGCGAGTTTAAGCCCGCCCTCGGGAAGATGCAACTTGCACTTCTTGAGTTCTACGACCCCGACGCCCGCCATTACTGCTGCCCTGTGAAGAGTTGGTTGGACGCGTAGTACGGATCGGAGGTGAATCGACAGCCAAGTCGCCTCAAGCCCGCCTCGTCGCCGGGAGTGACAATGTGGGTCATGTGGACTTCGCAACCCCGAAGTTCCGAAAGCTTCTCCATCGCGATTTGCGCGGCGGGATTGGAAGTCGAGGAAATCGCGAGCCCAATCAGCGCCTCGTCGAGGTTGAGCGAGGTGTAGCCGACCTTGAGGATATCCTGCTTCATGTGGGCGATGGACTGGATGATGTTCGGCCCGATGAGCGGAATCTGCGAGGGAATTCCGGAAAGCGTCTTCACCGCGTTCATGACCATCGCCGCCGCCGCGTGCATTTCGTCGGAGTTGCGACCGGTGACGACGCGTCCGTCCTTGAGCTGGATCGCCGCGCCGGAGACAATCGTTCCGCCCGCCTTGCCCTTGCCCTGGATGTGGGCGGCCTCGGCGCTTTGGCGCGCCGCCTCGACGACGACGCGATCCTCGGTCTTGAGGCCCAGCGAATCCATAAGCTCTTTCGCGCGTTCGACCATCGAACGGTCGGTCGCGCCCTCGGCGAACGCGCACTGGTAACGCAAAAACCTCCGAATCACCTCCTGGCAGGAGGCGTTCCTGACGATTTCGTCGTCGACGATGCCGAATCCTATGCGATTGACGCCCATGTCGGTCGGCGAACGATAAGGGCAAGTCCCCTTCGTCATCTTTTGCCAAATCGCCGCCAACAGCGGAAACGCGTCGACGTCGCGATTGTAATTCACCGCTTCCACGCCGTACGCATCCTTGTGGTACGGGTCGATCATATTCTTGTCGTTAAGATCGATGGTCGCCGCTTCGTAGGCGATGTTGAGCGGATGATCCAAGGGAAGATTCCAAACCGGAAACGACTCGAATTTCGAATAACCCGCCTGATTGCCCATGCGATACTCGTGATAAATCTGGGTAAGGCAAGTCGCGAACTTGCCCGAGCCCGGCCCCGGCGCGGTAACGACGACGATGGGCTTTTCGGTGCGAACGTATTCGTTCTTGCCGTAGCCCATGTCGGAAACGATGGTGTCCACGTCGGCGGGATAGCCCGCGGTCTTGTAGTGGTAATAAACCCTTACGCCCCGCCGTTCGAGTTTGGCGCGAAATTGCTGGACGGCAACTTGCTCCTGATAGCGGGTAATCACCACTCCGCGCACCGTAAGCCCGAGCGACCGCAAGTCGTCAATCAGCTTCAACGCGTCGTCGGCGTAGGAAATCCCGAAATCGGCGCGCATTTTCTTGCGTTCGATGTCGCCGGAATAGAGACAGAGAATTACCTCGGCCTGATCCTTCAAGGTCTGCAAAAGCCGAAGCTTGACGTTCGGATCGTAGCCGGGGAGACACCGCGCGGCGTGGAAGTCGTTCATCAACTTTCCGCCGAACTCCAAATAAAGCCTTCCGTACTTGCCGGCGCGACGGCGAATTTCCTCCGACTGTTCCTTCAGGTACTTTTCGTTGTCGAAGCCAACCCTCACGAATTAAGCTCCTTCAAAATGGCGGCGATCTTCTCCTTGCACTTCCCGCAGCCACCTCCCGCCTTGGTAAAATTCGTGACTTCCTCGACCGTAGTGAGCGAGTTCTCGGCGATGACGCGCCGAACCTCGTTCTCCGAAACGTTGTAGCACGTGCAAAGCATCGTGTCCTCGAGATTGCGGTCGGTGTTCTCGCCGGTCTCGTAGTTCTTGATCGCCGCTTCCATCGCCTCGCGACCCATGACGCTGCAATGCATCTTCTGCGGCGGCAGTCCGCCCAGATAGTCGGCGATGTCCTTGTTGGTAATCTTGCGCGCCTCGTCGAGAGTCTTGCCGATTACCATTTCCGTAAGCGCCGACGAGCTCGCGATCGCGCTCGCGCACCCGAAAGTCTTGAACTTCGCCTCGGCGATCTTGCCGTCCGCGCCCAGCTTGAACTGGAACTGCAAAGCGTCGCCGCAAGCGAGCGAACCCACGGTCGCCGTCCCGTCGGGAGCGGCGATTTCACCGACATTCCGCGGATTGCGGAAGTGGTCCATCATCTTCTCGCTGTAATTCCACATAACGGGGCGCTATTATATCATAATTTCGGATTGCGCGAGAAGTATTTCAGCCCTTCCACTTCATGCGGATGGTCGCTTTCGCCTTCGATCGGTACGAACGTACCGATCCACTTCCAGCCGCCCTTCTTGGGCAAGGTCATCTTGACGTGATTGATGCCCTTGACGAGGTGAATCTTGGTCGGCGGGCGATACCAGTAGTCCTCGTCCACCAACGGCTGTTCCTTCGGATTCCCGCCCACTCCGGGATGCGTCCACTTCGGCGGATCGATTGGCTTACCGTTAAGTTCGATGGTCGCGCCGTGCTTGTTCCACTGGCCTATCTTCGGCGTCGGCGCGTCACGGCTCCTGCCGTCCGAGCGCGAAAACCCGGTCATCCCGATCCACGCGCCGCAATCGATTTCCCTCGGCGAAACGATCCACGTCTCCAAAGTAACCGTTCCCTCGTTGCGCTTTACATAGCCCGAATCGAACCAGAAATGCTTCGGATACACGGTTGCGTGGGCGATGTCGCGGGCGATTTCCGCGCCCGATTCATCGGTCATCCGCCAACGCATCCCCGTTTGGGCGACATAGGTGAACGGATGGCGCAAGTCCTTCAAGACCTTGTCGCGCTGGGCGAGCGTTCGCCGCTCGAGATCGACCGCCAGCTCGAAACGCGGATCGTCGGGGAACGGCAAGCGCGCGATCAAATCCGCATCGTCCTTCTCCCGTCCGCGCCAAAACGCATCCGACAAAAGCACAATCGCCGGATAGCCCGAGCTCATCCGAATCATATCCTCGTTATCGCCGATCGCGTCGTCGTGCCAAATGCAGGCGATGGCTCCGAGCTGTTCGCTTTCGTCGCCCCAACGACACGGTTTTTGATAGGCCGCTATCGGCAACAGCTCTTCGGCGTCGACGTGATTGATGTAATAACTGCGCTGGGAATCGACATAGGCGCACTTGTCTCCGCGCGGATCGACCGCGCCCATCCACAGTTGCTTGATGTCCTGTCCGGGCAAGCGCAACCCCGGCGACCAGCCCATCAGTTTTCGCCCGTTCGCCTTGACCCGCCCCGCCCAATGGTCGAGATGAGTCTGCGGAACCTTCTCGCCTTTCTCGCGCGCCTCGTCGGTGCCGAGATGGATAATCGGCATATCCTCGGCGGGAACGAGCGAACAAAGTTCGTCGATCAGCTCGCCCAATATCTTCTTCGCCTCCTCGGTCGCAAGCGTCTCGAAATCGAACGCCTTGCGAAAGGCGAGCGTATGGCCGGGCATGTCGAGCTCGGGAATAATCGTAATGCCCCGCTTCTTCGCGTAGGCGACGAGTTCCTTGAATTCGGCTTGGGTATAGTACTTTCCGACCTGACGCGAAAACGCCTCCTTGCGTTGCAACTGCGGATACTTCTTCGACTCAAGCCGCCACCCGTAGTTATCCGCGATGTGCCAGTGAAAAACGTTGTATTTGTAGCGCGCGAGCTGGTCAAGGACGTCCTTAAGCGAGGAAAGCTCCTGGAAGTTGCGCCCGCAATCGAGCAAGAACCCGCGATACTTGAAGCGCGGCCAATCTTGGATGATGCAATCAGGAAGCTTTTTTCCTTCCGAGAGACGCTTAAGTTGCCACAGCGTCGTCTTGGCGTAGCGCTTGCCCTCTTCGTCGCGGGCGCTGATTTTCGCCTCGCCATTGCGGATAGCAAGAACGTAGGCGCCGGGCGAAACGCGCTCCTTTAGCGTTCTCGACGCACCTCGATAAACCTCCATCGGGCGCGGCATCAACTCGTCAAGGCAATCCGCCTTGAGCTCCAAGCCCAAGAAAAGTAGCAAGGGGACGACAAGCAGTCGTCCCCTTCGCAAATAAGCGTTATTCATCGACGCTTACGAAGCGGCATCGTCGCCGTAACCCTTCGACTTAAGGTACTCGACGACCTTGCCGACGGTGGTGAGCTTCTCGGCGTCCTCTTCGGGAATCGCCGCGCCAAATTCCTCTTCGAACGCCATGATGAGTTCGACGCTGTCGAGCGAATCCGCGCCGAGGTCATCGATGAACGACGCCTCCGGGGTAACCTGCTCGGCGTTCACGCCCAACTGCTCGACGATAATGTCTTTCACGCGATCTTCAAGCTTTCCTGCCATAATCTGTTCAACTCCTTTGTTGTTGATGAGTGTATTGTATCAAATTTACGGGCTACTGCGCAAGGGGGATAATATCAGAAGTTGTAATATCTAATGGGTCAGCAAAGAAAAGAGGAAGACCATGGGGCTCGACAAGCAAGAAGAAAGAGCGCGGCATAGTGTCATAAGCACACCATTCCGTTCCTCAGGTGTCCTCCGCGCCCTTAGAAGCGGACCTGAATGCCCGCCGAGAGGACGAGCGAGGAGTAGTCGGTCGAAGCGCGAATGCCCTGCACGGAAACGTCGTCTTCGTCGATCCACTCGTAACCTACCTGCCCGTAAATACCGACATTCTCCGCGAGCCATCCCGTCAAGCCGACGTATCCGCCAGCGCCCCAAAGGCAATTGACTTCATCCGTTTTCGCCCCGCCCGCACTAAGTTCGCTATTCGCAAACGTGCAAAGCGCCTCCGCACCGCCGTAGATGTCGAGCCATGAGGCCACATGCCACGTTACCTTCGGACCAAAGGCGATCTGATAAAGGTCGCTCTTAAGTTCCGTTCGCATACCGCCAAGCGCCCCGCCCGCGATATACTCGCGCCGGCCGTCCGCAAGGTTTGGATTGACACTGTCGCGAGTTGGATCGGGCGCGTCGCCGAGCACGTTATCAAAGCGATAGTAGTCGTTGTATTCGCAGTAACCTCCACGCGTACCGTTCTTTACGCCCCAATATCCGGCAAAGCGCAAGTTAAGCCCAAGCGCAACTGGACCATCGCCGAAGTCGTAGCCGATCGACGCCGTAAGCCCGTGGGCGCAATCCTCGTCGCTACCGCTTGCAACTACGCCTTCGGATCGATTGATGCGTAGCGCATAATCCGCTACACCTGCCGTTTTCGTGCCCGTATCGATACCGCTCGAGCGCACCGGTAACTCGTCGATTTCGCCCGACCACGTTTTTCCGTCCGCCGAAATCGATCCCGTCGAATACTCGCCCGGCGCGGCCGGAGCGCCACCGCTGAAAGATGTCTTGGCCTTAGCTCTCCATGAGTAGCCGACATTAAGATTCCATCCGCTGGCCAGCGCCCCTCCAGCTAAAAATACCATCGCTCCAAAAACAAACTTTTTCATTTTCTTTACCTCCCTGAATTAACCTTAGTTTTCTTCTGCCGGCATGACAATGGCAATCTGGTAGAAGCGCGTACCTCCACCCTGACCCTCGAACGTCGCCCGATAGACGTTGCCTTCGACGGGCGTCACATTCGTCAACGGCACTGTCGTCCATGTCTTTTCAAGGTCTGCACCCGTAAGCTCGGTTGTCGTAAGTACCTTGACGCTATTGATGTCAATAGTCGGCCACAGCGTATCGATCCTTGCCTCAAACTCCACGAAATCGGAACCAAACCTAAGAACCTTGGCCGTGCCATACGGATTGAAGTCGATTACGATGTTATCCGCATAGTTTTCGACATAGTCCCAAAGCTTGGTCGCATAATCCTTGTTCGTCGCAACCTCGTAAGAAAGATGCAACGTGACCTTCCCATCGAGCGTTGCCGTGCCGCAGTTCAAGAACGGACGAGCTTCCCAGTCGATCGTCGTCGGCCCCATAATCGTCAAATCGGTAAGTTTCGTATTACCCGCGAAGGCCTTCGCACCGATGGATGCGACGTATGGCGGCAGTTCTATCTTAGTAAGCGAAAGCCCGGAGAACGCACCGTCACCGATCGTCAGCGTCGTATTCTCGCCCGTCGTCGCATCACGCGGTTGGACGAACTTGATTTTGCTGATTCCAGTCGCATTGGCAAAGGCGTACGAGCCGATCTTCTTGACGAAAACCGGCAAGGAGACGGATGTGATACCCGTGTTTTTCAAGAAGGCGTCTTCTCCAATCTCCACGTTCGCAACGCCGCTTGATCCACCGCGATTCATCTCCGGTAGGATAAGTTCACCCGTCGGCTCGACCTCCTGCGCAACAATGACGCCGTTACCGTCCGTCTTGATGACTTCCTCATCCTCGGACGGCTCGAACTTTGTCGACTTCCACTTTGCGTAAATCGAGTGTGGAGAGTACTCTTTAAGTACGCTTCCTTCCTCGACCTTGGCCGCGTCCGCCTTCCAACTATCGTACCAGCCGAGGAACTCGTAGTCCGTGCGCGTCGGAGTTGCCGGCATCGTATACACCAAGACGCAGAAGGTCGTCACAACTTCGCTACCGTCCGAATAGGCGCCGCCCATCGCATTAAACTCGACGTCCGCGCCCAGCTGCTTAACCGTTACCTCCGGTAGCGCCGTATCCTCCGTGATCGTACCCGTCAGCGGATTCGACGCTGGAGAGGTTACCCAATCGTAGCCATACTCAAGAGTGTAAGTAACCTCGTAGCTATCGCCATTCGCGAAAGCACAGGTGTACGTGCCGTCTTCAAGCGTGCCAATTACTTCAACTCCAGCCGCATCCGTCACATTCGTAACCGCATAGAAGAATCCCTCCGTCGGCGACGGAATCTTCAATAAAACTACGTCTGCCGCTTTGATATTCGCGTACGCCGCGCTATGGTCGGTCACATACTGCGCCTGCGGGAAGTAAACCGTGCTCGCCGCATCATCGCCGATCTTCAAAATGAAGTCCTTGTCCGCACCAAACGTGACGGTGCAATCGACAAGGCCTTCGCATCCACGACCGATCCCTTCGGTGCCAAAGGTGCCAGTCGCCGTCACATCGCCACCATTAATCGCAATGGTGCCACCTTCCACGTTGTCGCTGCCACCGCCAATGCCCGCGCCATATTGGCCGCCCGTCGCCGTCACCGTGCCGCCGTTGATCGTAATCGTACCACAACCACCGCCCATACCAAGATTGTAAGCATCGCCACCGCCAATACCAGCTCCCTGTACGCCGCCAGTTGCCGTCACATCGCCGCCGTTGATCGTAATCGTGCCGCCTGAGCCACCCGCACCGCCACCGATACCCGCAGCATACCAATCACCCATCGCCATCACAGCGCCGCCGTTGATCGTGACCGTGCCGCCGTTGCCCATGAATCCGCCACCAATACCCGCAGAATAATTGGAGCCAGTCGCTTCAAGTGCGCCAGTGCCATTCTCCTGACCGTAGATGACAAGCGCATTGTCACTTGCAACATTAACACCCTCTTGCGCCGTCAGCTTCGCGCCGTCGCAGAGGATGAGCCGCGTCGGGCTTTCGACCGTGCCGTTCACCGTGATGCGAGACGAAACCTCCTTGTTCTCCATCACCACATACGTCGTGCCCGCTGAGAGCGCCGTCTGACCCGTATACTCCTCATATACCTTGCAAACCGCGTTCGTCAGCATCTTGTTCACATCGTCCCAGTCGAGATAGGAAATCGGGCCCAGCTCTGCCTTCGGTAAGCTCTCGATATCGATAACCTTACTCTCGTTAATCGCGCCGAGCACCATTGGATTATCTGGAGTGCCGACAAATTGGTAGTTCTTATCGAGCGTGAAGTACACCTTCAGCTCGCTACCCTTCGCGACGACATACGTGTTCGTGCCGTCCGCCAATGTGCCCGTAACTTCCGCCGTCTCGTTGGAAACGACATACGTATAGCCCGTTACTACTGGAATCTTAAGTCCAAGCTTCGGCATCGTCACATACTTCGCGCTATGATCGGCCGCAAACTCATCCGTCGTCATATAAACCGCGCTCGCCGCATCATCGCCAGCCACCACGCCGCCCACGAAGCTCGCGCCGAACGTCACCGTGCCGTGATTATCAGCCATCTGTCCGCCGCCAATAGCGACGGTAGGACCATCTTGGTCATCCATTCCCGCTATTGCCGTCACTTCACCGCCGTTAATCGTCACCGTAGCACCAGCGCTGTGCACGCCACCGCCAATGCCCGCAGAATAATTGCCGCCGTTCGCCGTTACCGTGCCGTTATTGATTGTAACCGTGCCTCCAGCGCCCTTGTAGCCGCCGCCGATACCAGCGCCGCCATTTTTATCTACAATTCTACAACCCGTCGCCGTCACCGTGCCGCCGTTAATCGTCACCACGCCACCTTCGCCTCCGCGGCCGCCACCGATGCCCGCAGCATAATCGCCGCCCGTCGCCGTCACTGTGCCGCCGTTAATCGTCACCACGCCACCATCGGTACCAATGCTGCCATCATCATAGCCGCTGCCGATGCCCGCGCCACCAACGCCGCCTGCCGCGATCACCTTGCCGCCGTTAATCGTCACCATGCCGCCAGTACTATATGCGCCACCGCCGATGCCCGCACCGCAATAGCCGCCCGTCGCCGTCACCGTGCCGCCGTTGATCGTCACCACGCCGCCGTCGTCAAAATTGCCGCCGATGCCAGCGGCATAATCGCCGCCCGTTGCCGTGAGCGCACCCATGCCTTCGCTTTCGCTTTGACCGCAGATGACGAGTGCCTTACCGATTACGACCTCAACGCCCTTCTCCGCCGTCAGTTTCGCACCATCGCAAAGGATAATCCGCGTCGGGCTTTCGACCGTGCCGTTCACCGTGATGCGGGTCGAAACCTCCTTGTTCTCCATCACCACATACGTCGTGCCCGCGTCGAGCGTCGTCTGACCCGTATACTCCTCATACACCTTGCAGACCGCGTTCGTCATCGTCTCCCCATCCCAATCGAGATAGGAAATCGGGCCCAACTCCGCCTTTGGCAAGCTCTCGATATCGATAACCTTACTCTCGTTAATCGCGCCGAGCACCATCGGATTATCTGGAGTGCCGACAAATTGGTAGTTCTTATCGAGCGTGAAGTACACCTTCAGCTCGCTACCCTTCGCGACGACATACGTGTTCGTGCCGTCCGCCAATGTGCCCATAACCTCCGCCGTCTCGTTGGAAACGACATACGTATAGCCCGTTACCACCGGAATCTTCACCTCCGGCCAACCTTCGACCATGAACTCGACGAAAGACGTCAAGCCGCCCGTCGAGTGCGTGAGCCGATACGCGCCATTCCGCTTCGGCAAGGAAATATCCGTCTTGCCCTCGCCCTCAAGACCCGTCTGAATCACGTCGGACGCACCCGTCGTCTCGTTCGTCCAGCCGAGCGTAACCGCCGCCTGGTCCGCCGCTCCCCACGCCGTGTCGCTGTAGTTCACGCCCGCAACCGTCACCTCGCCCTCCGCAAGCGTCACCGCTGTGCGCAAATCCAGCGCACCCGCCTCGGACTTCGCCGCAATGTCGGACGCAACCGGCGCGGATGGCGCAGACGGCGTGTCGCGCACAGCGCGAACCGACAAACCGTAGCTGCGGTCGATGGTGTTCACGCGAGCACCATTCTCCATGAAGTAGAGGTACATCGCATTATAGGAGCCATCCTCCGTAGAGGACCAGTAGTAGCCTTTGCTTCCGGCCTCGGTCCGACCATAGCCGTAGTTGTAGTCGGCGGCGGGCAGGAAGATGCTCTTGTCCGTATAACCTTCAGTTGCGCCCGTGAAAGTATAGCCCTTCTTCGTGGCATCCCATGCCTTTTTGCAGTACCCACTAGTCTCACCGTCAAGCTTCGTAAGCTCCTCTTTCGTCGGCAAACGCCAGCCATCATCGAGCTTTGCAACCTCGTTGGTCGCGTTGTCGAAAGTGTAGAGTGCGCCGTATTCAGAGGGCGCCCCCGGCTCCGCGGTGCCGACGTTGACCGTCGCCCAGTACGGGCCGTCCGCCCAAAGCTGAACTGGGACAACGGCCGCCTCGCCCGCAAACGCCACCTCGACCGTCACGTCTTCGCTCTTGAAGTCCGCCGCGAGACCTGCGGTCGTTGCGTCCCAGACGATGCTCGTCGAGAGCTCGCCGCCCTCGGGAATCGTGACCGCCGCCGTGAAGTTCGTGACTTCTGCCTCTCCGTCCCTGACCGTAACAACGACGTCCTTCTCACCCGCAGGACCCGTCACGCCAAAGTCGATATTCACGAGCCCGTTCCACGGATACCGCTGCTGGAAAGTGACGCTCTTGACCGAGAGCGGATAGGCCATCAGCGAACGTACTCCGCGCCGTACCAGCGGCCGTCCTCGTCCGGCAGCTCGCCCTGCCAGCCGTCGGGCAGCGTCAGAGTGACGTTATTGACACCATAAAACGCATTGTCCGCCGCGCCCATCACCGTGGGCTCGGTGATCGTGATCGCCGTCAGATTCGCGAGCAGATCCTTAAGCCCGTCGACATCCTTAAGCGCCGCAACCGTACCCGCGCCGCCGATGACGAGCTCCGTCCCGTTCGTATAGGCCGTCACGTACTGGGGCGGTGTCTTGCCGTCGGTGCCGATGTTCCACGGATTCCCCTCCGAACCCTTGATCTTCTCGACGATCTGGTAGAGGTCGCCCTCAACCGTCTTCTGTTCGTAGCGATTCGGCAGATCGCCGACCGTGCCGCCGAGGAAGCCCGCGCCCGAGCCATACTCGAACTTCGCGCCGTCCATAACCGTCAACGCCTTGCCGCTCTCGACCGTATTCTCTCCGAGGATGAGGTAGGTCTTGCCCGCCTCGAAGGTCACGCTTTCCGTGATGTTTGAGCTATTGAAGACGACCCAATCCGCGCCGATCTTCCAGAAGTTCGCCCCATAGATGACCTCGCCCGCCGTGAGCGTCAGCGCGTAGCGGCCGGGTGTAAGCGCCGTCGTATACCACTTATCAATGCTCAAGGACGGATACTCCCGTGGATTGTCCTCGCCGTCAATCGCAACATACGCCCAATCCACGTTACCCCACGCCGGATCGACGACGAGCGTCTCCTCGTCCTTCGCCACGCGGTCACCAACTGTCAAATCCAGCGCACCCACCGCAGACTTCGCCGCAATCGTGGACGCGACGCCAGTAGCATCGCGCACCGCGCGAACCGACATGGGGCAGCTGCTGCTCATACCGCTGCCCACGTTGGAAAATCCTTCGTAGAAGTAGATGCTATACGGGCCGTTGTCATTGAGCTCATCCAAATCCGAGGACCAGTAGGAGCCGCTATTCCCGGCGAGTCTCCGACCATCGCCATCGCCGTAGTCGCAGCCGGCGGCGGGCAAGAAGATGCTCTTGTCCGTATAACCGTCTGTTGCGCCCGTGAAGGTATAGCCATTCTTGGTGGAGTCCCATGTCTTTGTGCAACTATAGGCGAGGTTTTCTAGCTCCTCTTTAGTCGGCAGACGCCACTCCTGACCAAGAAGCGACTTTACGGCCGCATCCGCGTCGTCAAATGTGTAGAGTGCGCCGTATTCCGGGTGATCCTGCACCTCCGACGTGCCCACGTTGACCGTCGCCCAGATCGGGCCTCCTTCCCAGAGCTGAACCGCTTCGGGTTCGGCGGCAGTTGCCACGAGCCCCACTGCGACCATCGCAATCGCAATAATTGACTTCAGTTTCGTTTTCATTTTGTTTTCCTTTGTCATCTTATTTAAGCTTGCTTCAGAAAATCATTCGCCCTTGTAAAAGCCATTCTTCGACTTGCGACACCACTTGGCGTACATGGCAAGATAGGGTTTCTTGATATACGCCTGAATGCCTTTCGCTTCGCGGGCTGTCAAATCGCCTTTCCGCTTCATGACCGAACTTCCATCGGCCTTCACGAAGAATTTCGCCGCCTTGCTCTGCGTCATTTCCTCATCACTGGCATGCACATGCATCGCTTCAACGACGCAATAGGACGTGAAGTAGAGGTAATGGTCAAAGACCTTGTCTTCTGTGTATTTTGGCATGATCAGGCGGCCATAAATTGGAGATTGTCCAGGAAGTTGTGAATGGCGATCTTCTCCTCGATCGCATCCATGCTCGAGGCAAGAACCTTATGCTTGGGCGAGACAATGACCGCGTGGCCGGAATTGAGGTTGACGATCTTATACCCCAACTCGTCCTTCAGGACGGCATACCCGTCGACGATCATCTTCGCCGCGTCGGCGATTCGCTTGGCTTTCTTAGTCGGCATATTTCACCTCCACTCGCTTGATTGGCCGCAGAAAACTGCGGGCATCGATGAACAGACTCTTGAGAATCGACTTAAGGTCAATGTAATCCTCTTCCTCCCCCTCGCCATAGTCCGCTCCGACCTCAAGAAACCCGTTATGCCACTTCTTGACGCGGACATAGCGACGCAGACTGTAGGGCGCGGCAAAACGAATGACCTGCCCCCCATACGAAAAAGTCGTATAGTCGGACACGCTCGATAAAACGGCAACGCTCGATTTCGCCTTGGTCATTTCCCTGTCGCTTCTTTTCCCTTTGTCATCTTATTTAAGCTTGCTTTAGAAAATCGTGTTTACCACCCTCGTACCAAGCACTATGCACTAAGCACTCCGCGCTCCTTCCCTTCCCTCAGCCGGTCGACCGCCATGTCGCACGAGAGCGTGTGATAGCCCGCATACGCCCGGTCCATCGTCCTGTAGTCGGCCATGCGGTAGATGTCGCGGCTCGCCTCACCGG
Source organism: Kiritimatiellia bacterium (assembly GCA_045599445.1). Classification (GTDB taxonomy): domain Bacteria; phylum Verrucomicrobiota; class Kiritimatiellia; order RFP12; family UBA1067; genus UBA1067. Next base: position 33,606 of record JAZRWB010000012.1, read on the forward strand.
TCTTGAAGTTCCAGAACCTGTAGGTGTAGCCCGCCCAGTAGCAGGCCTCGGCCGAATCACGCATCGGCGGATGCTTCGCCGGCACGATGCCGCAGATATCACCCATCGCGTTCAGGAGGTACGGCACCCCAGCCCACTGGTAGTGGTTGAACGGCGCGTCGAGCCCTGCGGCGATCTCGCTCGCCATGAACGCGGGGACGAACGCTGACATGTCGTAGTTCTTCGCGCACGCGGCCTCGAAAAGCTCCGCCTGCACCTTGCACAGCTCGAACTGCACGGCAGTCATCCTGGGCTCGAACGCTATGGACATTCCGCGCCCTCCTTTGCCATGCGGTCCAGGATCTCGTCGAAATACTGTCCTTCGCGGCGGTACTTGAGGCGAATCCGCTCCGTCTCGCGCACCGCACGGTCGCGCTGGTTCGCGGCCTTCGTCCAGAGCCCCTCGCATTCCGCCGCCGAAAGCGGACGCGAATCGACGATCGTCACCCGTGCGCACGCCGCCGCCGTCTTCGCGCAGAGCTGGTCGCCGAGGTTCAGCGCCTGTAGCGCGTGCACGAGGGCGGCGTCCGTCAGCTCATTGCGGAAGAACGCCTGCACGGTCGTGAAGAGCCGGTCATTCGCGATCTTGCCGCGAATGAGGTCGTAGCCGTCCCGAATCTCACGGTAACGGCGGGCGAACGGCGTCTCGAGAAATGCGGCGGGGACAAGTCCGCGGCAGAAAGCGACGAAGAGCGCCCAGTCGAGTCCCGGATGGAACTCGTAGGCCTTCAGTCCCGACGGATCAAAGTCAAGGGTATAGAGGACAGGCGAAGCCCCGCCGCAGATCAGCGTCTGCGGCTGGTGGGCGTCCATGCCCATGTAGAACCCCGCGCCGAAGTCCGCCGCCGGATTGCCGCGATCAGCCCTGATCGCGCC
>JAZRWB010000013.1:0-33781 GCA_045599445.1 Kiritimatiellia bacterium
CCGTCGGCGGCACGTACTGCATCCCCGGCCCTTTCGGCGCGGGCAAGACGGTTCTGCAACACTCCATCAGTCAGAATGCCGAGGCGGACGTGGTGATTATCGCCGCCTGCGGCGAACGGGCGGGCGAAGTGGTGGAAATCCTGCGGGAATATCCGCATTTGAAAGACCCCCGCACCGGCAAGACTCTGCTGGACCGCTCGGTGATCATCTGCAACACGAGCAGCATGCCTGTGGCGGCGCGCGAAGCCTCCGTTTACACGGCGGTCACGCTGGCGGAGTATTACCGTCAGCAGGGATTGCATACGCTGCTTCTGGCGGATTCCACTTCGCGCTGGGCGCAGGCGTTGCGGGAAATGTCCGGAAGACTGGAGGAAATTCCCGGCGAGGAGGCGTTCCCCGCATATCTGGAATCCCGGATCGCCGCTTTCTATGAACGCGCCGGACTGGTGAAATTGCGTACCGGGGAGATGGCGAGCATCACCATCGGCGGTGCGGTCAGCCCCGCCGGAGGTAATTTTGAAGAGCCTGTAACGCAGGCGACGCTGAAAGTGGTGGGGTGTTTCCTGGGGCTCTCCCGGGAACGGTCGGATGCCCGGAGGTATCCTGCCATCAATCCTCTGGAATCGTGGAGCAAATACCGCAGTCTGGCATCCGTGGAGGATCTGGCGGTTGCGAGAAAAATCCTGGCAGGCGGAAACGAAGTCAGTCAGATGATGAAAGTCATCGGCGAGGAAGGCACTTCCATGGCGGATTTCGTCACTTATCTCAAGAGTGAATTTCTCGACTACGTTTATCTGCAGCAGAATACCTTTGATGCCGTGGACGGTTCCTGCGGGGCGTCGCGCCAGAAAGTGATGATGGCGCAGGTGCTTGAAGTGCTGAAGGGGGTCTTTGATTTTGAGGACAAGGCGGCGGCGCGGCGTTATTTTCTGGAGTTGCGCCAGCTTTTCATCGACTGGAATTATATCAAGGATTCCGCGCCGGAGTTTGCGACAAAACAGCAGGAGATCGGGGCAAAAATCGCGGGAGTGTGCCATCATGCGTAAAGTCTATCACAAAATCATCCAGATCGTAGGCAATGTCATTGCGGTGGAGGCCGACGGTGTGGCGTATAATGAACTGGCGGAAGTTTCAGGGGCGAGGGGAACGTCGCTCGCGCAGGTGATCCGGCTGGCGGACCGCAAGGTTTTTTTGCAGGTCTTTGCCGGAAGCCGGGGGATCAATACCGGAGACGAGGTGCGTTTTCTGGGGAGAGAGATGCAGATTTCCGGGTCGGATGCTCTGCTCGGGCGCATCTTCAACGGGCGGGGGGTTCCCCGGGACAACCGGGCTCCGCTGACGGAGCAGATGATTCCCATCGGGGGGCCTTCGGTCAATCCCGCCAAGCGGGTGATTCCCCGCAAAATGATCCGCACCGGGATTCCGATGATTGACGTGTTCAATACGCTGGTGGAATCCCAGAAACTGCCGATTTTTTCCGTGGCGGGCGAGCCGTACAACGAACTTCTGGCGCGGATCGCTCTGCAGGCGGAGGTGGATGTGATCATCCTGGGCGGCATGGGGCTCAAATACGATGACTATCTTTATTTCCGGAACACGCTGGACAGAAACGGCGCGTTGAGCCGGTCGGTGATGTTCATTCACACGGCGGCGGATCCGGCGGTGGAGTGCCTCCTTGTGCCGGATATGGCGCTGGCGGTGGCGGAGAGTTACGCGCTGAACAACAAGCGCGTATTGGTGCTGTTGACCGATATGACGAACTTCGCCGATGCGATGAAGGAAATCGCCATCACCATGGAGCAAATTCCCTCCAACCGCGGATATCCCGGCGACCTCTATTCCCAACTCGCCTCGCGCTACGAGAAGGCGGTGGACTTCGACGGAGCGGGCTCGATTACCATTCTCGCGGTGACGACGATGCCCGGCGACGACGTGACCCACCCGGTTCCCGACAACACCGGCTACATTACCGAGGGCCAGTTCTACCTGAAGAACGGTCGCATCGAGCCGTTTGGTTCGCTCTCGCGTCTGAAGCAGCAGGTCAACAAGAATACGCGCGAGGATCATCGCACGGTCATGGACGCGATGATCAAGCTCTACGCGCAGTACAAGGAGACGGTCGAGAAGCAGTCGATGGGCTTCAAGATGTCCGAGTGGGATCTCAAGCTCCTCAAATACGGCGCGTCGTTCGAGAAGAACATGATGGATCTTTCGGTCAACATTCCGCTCGAAGAGGCGCTCGATCTCGGCTGGAAGATTCTCGCGGAGAACTTCAATCGCGACGAAGTCGGAATTCCGTCCAAGCTCTCCGACAAGTTCTGGCCGAAGGCCTAGGATAAAGCGCGCACGTACGCGGGATAGATGAGGTCGGCGCGAAGGGAGTCCGGCAGGTGCGATACGCCCGCGCGCAAGCGGCCGAGCGCTTGGCGAAGCGAATCGGGCGAGCCGAAGTCGTAGGTCGCGCCCACGCCTTCGCGTTCGATCAGCTCTCCGCACTCGCCGTGCAGGGAACTTACGACTCTAAGACCGGCGACGAGATAATCGCCGAGCTTGTACGGCAGTCCTACCCAACTGTCGTCGCGCATCGGAATTACCCCGACTTCGCACTTCGAGAGCAATTCCCTCGTCGCCGCCGCACCGAGGTAGCCGTGGAAGCGAATTCGCTCGCTCGCGAACTTCCCGAGCTCCGCCTCGCGCGGACCCTTACCGGCGATGTCCAGAGTAAGACGCTCGTCGGCATTCACCGCGTCGATTACCGTCCGCAAATCGTAGCCCTCGCCGAGATTGCCGAGATAGACGAGATGGCGAGGAGCGGCGGACGGGCTCGCGATCGGCGAGGTCGGTTCGATTCCGTGACGGAAAAGCCGGTAGTCGTCCCTTTGCGCGAGAACGCGATAGCGCTCGGCGACGCCGGTAATCGCATCGGCTTCGGCGTAAAGTCGCTTCGCCTGCGCCTCCATCGGCGCGAACGCGAGCTTGCCGAGCCACTTTAGCGCGCTCGGCAAAAGCCGATAAAAGGTCTCCGGCCAAGCATCCTGGATGTCGAGGGCGAATTTCGCTCCCGCTTCGCGCGCGTAATCGAGCGCGGCAATCGAGGAAGAAAGCGGAGGAGTCGCGACCACGATCAAGTCCGGTTTCGCCATCGTCCGCATCTTCTTCGCGAGATCGCGCGCGTAGGCACGATGGGAAATTACGCGCTTCAAAGAAACGTTTTTCGCGTAGGGCAAGACAGGTATCATAACGGGCTTCACCGCGCTTTCGATCGGGGCGGAAAGAACGCGACGAGACTTGGTGCCGTGATTGAAGTCGCAAGTAAAGTAGGTCGTTTCGTGTCCAGCGGCGGCGAACGCCTCCGCCATCAGCCAATAGCGCTGCTTGCGGAAACCCTCGTGCGGGAGATTGTCGAAGGCGCTTTCTATCCAAACCTTCATATCGAAGCGATTATATCATTTATTTCCGCAAGCGTCCGCACGGAATTGAGACGCGCGCGCAAGGCGGCGGCGCCCGGGCGACCGGCGAAATAGCGGAAAAGATGGACGTGCATCTTTACCGCGGCGTAGCCGTCGACCGAAGGAACGTGCTCGTATTTCCTCGCGAGAAGTTCGCGAAATTCCAAGAGGTAGTCGAGATGGCGCCGTACGACCGAAACGTCGGCGAACGGATTTTGGTGGCCCTTGAGCGCAGCGAAAATCCCGGGATTCGCGAGCGCCGCGCGGCCGACCATAATCGCGGAGACGCCGGTTTTCGCCATCGCCTCGGCGCTCTTCAAGTCCACGACCGAGCCGTTTCCGACGACCGGAATCTTCGCGCGCCGAACGACCTCGGCAAGCGTTTCCAGATCGGTCGCGCCGCCGTGCATCTGCGAAGTGTAGCGCGCGTGCAAAACGATTCCCTTCGCGCCCGCGCGTTCGGCGGCGTCGAGAATCTCGAAGACATTGACCTTCTTCGGATTCGGGCCAAGACGCGTTTTCAGGGTAACGGGAAGCGTCGTCGCTTTCACCATCGCGCGCAACAGCCGGTAGATTTTCTCGGGGTTCTCCACAAGCTTCGCGCCCGCGCCGCATACCGTAACCTTCTTCATCGGACAGCCCGCGTTCAAATTCACCTCGACGAAGCTCTTCGAAGCTTCACTCGCCGCGAACGCGAGTTCGTCCTCGTTCGCGCCAAAGAGCTGCAGGGCGACCGGCCCCTCTCCGCGCATCGTCTCCATCAATTCACGCGTCGGCTTCGAGCCGTGGAAAAGCCCCGACGCGCTCGTCATCTCGGTGTAGGCGAGATCCGCTCCGCCCTCGAAGGCGAGACGGCGAAACGGCGCGTCCGTAAAGCCGGCGAGCGGCGCGAGTAAATAGCGCATCACTTCGACTCTTCGGGCGGCGGTAGAATCGTCAGCGCCGGATCGGAATAGGGCGCGGTATGATCCATGCGCGCGAAGGAAACGTACGCCGGCGCGCCCCAGCCGGTTCCCGGATTCCGTCCGACGATGGTGATGTCCAGTCGATTGGTGGGATTGAGCGAGCTCTTGCCGAGCGTCAGCCTGATCGAGTCAGGGCGAATGCGGTCGATTTTGCAGTCAATCGCCTCGCCGTGGCTTTGGAAGAACGCGTATTCCCTCGCACCCTGCGCTTCGATGAAGAATTCGCGCGTTTCGTCTTCCGCTCGCAACACAAACGCCCACGCGAACGACGAGGCGTAGGTAAGCTCGGGATGAATCGCCGGCTTCCGCGGAGGCGTCGGGCGAACCGTAACCGTCACGAGCGGCGGGATCTCCGCGATCGAGAGCGACCGCGCCGCGTCCGCAAGCCGCGTCGAATCCACGCCAACGCTCGGCAACGCCGTCGGGTGTGCGCGCGCGGTCAGGTAATCGTCCTCGCTTTCCACCGTCTTGAGGTTCTTACGAATAAGCGTCATGATCGTCGGGGCGAGCAAGTCGCGCTTCACGAGTTCCGCCTTCACCTCCCGCTTGAAGGCGGCGCTCGTCTCGATAGCCGCCCTGAGATACTGCTTGTCGGAATAGCTACGGCCGGCGCTCGTCAGCCAATACGGGGTAATCGAAGCGAAAACATCGCCGTTCGTTCCCACGGGAGCGGTGTCCAGATTGCTCGGAAACACCCACACTTGATTGGAAAGATAGAACTTCTGCATCCGCTTTAGCTTCAAGACCTCGGTGGTCATCAATGCCCGCGGAATCGAACGCCAATAAGCACCATTGGCGTACGCCATCGACGAATTACCGAAAACGGGATACGGAAAAAGGATGTTCGGAATCGTGGTGTCGAGATTGCGCGCACGACCGTCGTTGTCGAGGCGCACTTCGGTAAGCCCCGGGTAATCCTTCACCGCAATCGAGGAATGCCAATGATCGCGGTTCATATAGATGTCTCCGAGATTCGCGCCGTCAACCGCTTTCGCGAGTTTCAGCTTCGCAACAAAAACCCCGAAGTCGAAATCCCAGGCAAAATTCTGCTCGCCAAGCGCGATGGACTTCCCGAAAATCCCGGTCGCCGGCACGTTCGCCATCGGCCCCAGCATAAGCGGGCGGCCCTTGATCTCCTTCGCGTATTCTACGAGTTGCGCGAAGCGCGGCGACTTCGCGATGCGCTTCAAGTCGGCGTCCTTCTCGATCGCCGCCACATCGCGAAAACCGAAATCGATCGCCTTTTCGAGTTCGTCAAAGGCCTCCGTTTCGCGATCGCCGAAATAAGCTAGCGAACAGGCGAGATTGTAGTGCCAAGTCGGATCGTCCGGCAGGAGTTGAACGCCCTTCCGGCACGTCTCCTCCATCGTCGCCGTATCGCCTTGTCGCGAAGCGACGATGAACTGGCGACTTAATCGCTCGTGCATCGGTTGACGCGCAGGATAGTCGAAAATCGAAAGCGTCGCAAAGAGCGCGAAAACGACCGAGCTCATCAGTGCTTCAACCTCATCCAACCGGGCAACTTCACCATCTTCGCCTCACGCGACTGATTGGTTTCGATCGTGCTCGGAGTCCCGATCGACGGCGATTCCAGGGTCTTCAAACGCGCCATCAGCGTTTGTTGGCTGGTTGCCTCCCGACGACGCAATTCCTCGCACTGCTGACGCGAGGCGACGAGCTCCTGCTCGGTGCGCTGCAAAATCTCCCGAAGCTGCTGCGCCTCGGCCTGCAACTGGGTGACGTCCTTGAGACCCTGCTCTTCCCTAAGCGCGTCGGTGCGGCTGCGCTTCAAATCCTCGTTCACGAGCACGAGTTTGCGCTCGTAATCCTGGACGCTCTTTTCGTGGACGCGCTTTAGTTCCTCGAATTCGCGACGGAGCTGCGCGGTGCGCGGATCCTCCGGGTGCTCGATGAGCGCCTTGCGCGTCATGTCGTCGAGATTCGCGCCCGCGCGCTTCAAAAGTTCGCGCCGACGTTCGACCAGTCGATCCGCGCGTTCGAAATAACGCCGCTTCGTCTCCTCGAACTCGGTTTTCTCCTTCTCGATCAGTCCGGCGATTTCGCTCGACTCGTCCTGCATAATCTTGAAAACCGCGGCTTGAACGTCCGCGACCTCGCTCGCCGCCTGCGGAAGCCGCTTCAATTCATTCTCGAGCGCCACCACCTGCTCCGAGAGTTTGGTGACCCGCGATTGCGAATCCGCCAAAAGCCCTTCGAGCTCCTTGACGCGAGTATCGTCGATTACGACTTTCTCGACCGTTTTCTCGACGATCTTCTCGACCGGCACTTCGACGACCTTCTCCACCTCCACGATCTTCTCGACCGGGACTTCGACGATCTTTTCCACAACCTTCGGTTCCGTCGTCGGCTCGGTCTCCGGGCTTTGCGCAACCTCCGACTCCTCGAAAGGCGGACGCGATTCCACTATCTTCGCCGTCGGCGGAAGTCGACCGCTCTTCAAGAGCGCTTCCGCGGCATCACGGTGGAACGGCCCGCGCGGATTGCCGTCGCCGATGTCAATCGAAAAACGCATGTCGAGAAACGGCACTTCCTCCACCTTGCGCCAGACGACGTTGTCGTCGGAAATCTCCTGACCGGGCTGAATCCGACCGAGTCGCGCCCACGCGAGGAGCTTGTCGTCGCTCTCCGGCCCGAATGTTTCGTCTTGGGTGCGCAGGTACCATTTCGCTTCGTTCATTTCTTCTTACCCCCGAATAGATTTACGATCACTCCGCGGCTTTGCGCGGCGGAGAGTTCGCGACGAACCGCCGCCTCGAGCGCCGAAAGCTGTTCGCGATTGGCCCCGCGGAAAAACGCGCCCGATCGCGGCGCCGCCACGCGCCGCGGCTCGACCACCGCAAGCGCGCCGTGTTCCTCGTTGCCGTCGTAGAGCCGATAGATGCGCGCGGACGCGGGAATGGTCTTGTCGTTGATGAGCCGGGAAACCACTTCGTGGTTGAGCGGCCCGAACAACTTCCCAAGTTCGGTCTCGACGATCCAATTCATCTCCAGCTCCTTCATCAACGGAGCCGGCGACCATTTGATCCGATCATGCGAGACCAAGCTCGTCGATTCGATCCGGCCATCCTTCGCCCATTCGACGAGCTTGGCGACATCGGCCGGACCGTACACCTTGCCGTCGTCGGTTTTTACAAACCAGTTGGGTTCGCTCGTCATCACGAGGGGTATTATACCAAAAAAAGAGCGCGGCGGCTTTTGGAACCGGCGCGCTCGTGGCGATCCGCAAGGGATCGCATCGGCTTACTTCTTCGCAGGCTTCTTAGCCGCCTTCTTCGCAGGCTTCTTGGCCGGCTTCTTCGCGACCTTCGTGCAGCACTTCTTGCAGCACTTCTTGGCCGGCTTCTTCGCGACCTTCTTGGCGGGCTTCTTGACGGCTTTCTTCGTAGTAGCCATTTTGTTGATCCTTTTCTTAGTCAGAGCCGTCGGCACGCTCATTTGAACGCAACAACCGCGGCTTCTGACGGAATAATAGCATATTCACGCGCATGCGTGCAAGAGGAAAAAGAAAAATTATTCCACCAACTCGGAGAGCAATTTGGAAACCGTCGAGTCGGAAATCACGAAAATTGCGTCCATCGATCCAATCGTCGCGTAGCGTCCGCCGCGCGTTTCGTCGCCAATTAGAATATTGCGCCGAAGCGCGCTTTCCCGCTCCTGATCGATTGCAATCACGTGAAACGGCTTTTCCAATCCGTAACGCGCGAGTTCGGTGGCGGTGGCTTTGAGCGATACGATGCTCGACGCGCGCAAGCGACACGCCGCGTCCAGCACGTCCTTGATTCCGTCTTCGCTCGCCACCGCGTCTTTCGCACTCGTCTCGACGCTCCACTCCCGCCGCTCGCGAGAATGGACGACCGAGACGGACTGGGGATTCCTTCCGCCGGAAGTCGAGACGATTCTCCGCACCAGCGTCGGATCGATCCGCAATATCTCCTTCGCCCGCAAATCCTCCAATCGAACGTCGCTCAGAAGTTCCGTCTTCGACACCACCGCCGTTTCGCCGTTCGTGTTCACGCCGACCGTCAATCCGGATTCCGCGATGTCGGCACGCGACAACGCGAGGATTCTGCCCAAGATGGTCGTCACCGTCTTTTCGTCGGCCTGGGCCACGACCGGAGAATCCAACCGCCACCGATCCTCGTCCGAGCGCGCGATCAAATAGGAGACGTCGCCATCCACCAGCGAAAACGAATTGACGCTCGCAAGATCGACGGGGAAAAGCTTCGATTCGACAAAGTGGCTCGCCGGCTCCGAGGCGACGCGCTTGAGCGCCTCGTCCAAGGTCACGATTGTCCCGCCATTGTTGACCAACGCGTAGACGGAGGCGTTTCCGGTCCGTCCGCCGAGCACGATTCTCCGCTCCGCGCCGTCGATGCAACGCATGGTCAGGGTAATGGCGGTTTCCGAATCCAGCCCGTAAGTCGAAAGCAACGAACCGGTGATCCCGTGTTCGTCCTCGTTGTCGCCGGTCGGCCACACGAAGGAAGTCGCCTCCGTGGACGCCACCAACGCCAGCAATTCGCCGACCGCGGAAGAGGAGGATTTCGCACTTCCGACTTTCCAACCGTCGCCATCGCGTACAAAATCAATCGACCCCTCGCCAGGACGACGAATATCGAACCCGATCACCGTTCCCGGCGCGAAAGGAAAGATATCGCGAATCCGGAATCGATCGGCGACGAGTTCCGTGACGCTTTCGAGCTCGGTTGGCAAAATCAACACCGCGTCCATTCCCGAAAGCGTGACGTAAATTCCGTCGCCGGCGGCATTGCGTTCGCCCAGTTCGATCGTCACCCGCTCGCCCTCGCCGTCCTCCATCTCGATTGAAAAGCGACGATCCGGATTGAAGAAATCCTCTGGAGCGTGTCCCAACCGACGAAGTTCGGAAAACGAAACCGCATCGACAATTGCCGCGCTCGACAGCGAATCCACCAGCTTGGCGACAACGCGAGCATCGGCCTCGCCGAGCCGCGGTTCGACCAATCGCCAAACATCGCTCTTTTCCAGTCTCACCACCATCTCGTCGTCACAAGCGGAAAGTCGCAACGCCAACTTGACAGGCGCGAAATCGCCGTCAATTAACGTGGCGCGCTTGATTTCGGCCGCGGACGGCGGGCGCAGCGCAATCAACGCATTGACGGCGATCGCCACCACCGAGACCACGACGAGGAAGATTATGGCCTTGCGATTGCTCATGAAAGACGTCTCCGGCGAATGACGGCGACAAGCATTACGATACAAACGACCAGGGGAAACGCAATCGCCGTCGCAATCGTGAAGTCGCGTCGCTCGGAACGATCCATGCCGGTGACGAGCAAACGTCCTTCGATTCCGCCGGAGCCGACGGCGTCGGTGCCGGAAAGATAGGCGATGGAGTTAATGACGAAATCCCGGTTGGCGTTGGCGCGCGCCGCCAACTGTCCGTTCATCGCGAAAGTCGCGTCGCCTATAACCACAATGCGCGTCGGCCTGACGGCGATGTCGCTCTTCGCACCCGCGCCGCGTTCCACCGCCGCCGCCACCGTCGCATCTCCGGCACGAGCCAGCGAAACGAAGTCGATGCGGTCAGCGCCGCTCGCGCCTTCGGCCGCGGACGACGTCGTCATCACCAGCGGCCGCTCCAACACGATGCGCTGTCCGACGAGCGACGCGGTCACCGCGTGATCCGCGAAATCCGAAACGATGACATCGGATCCGGAGAGCGTCCGCTGACCGGCCAGCGGACGCGAAGACAGACGAATTCCCCAGCTCGGCAACAATGACGAAAGCCCTTCCTCGATCTGCTGGCCGGCGAATATCAGCAATCTCCCGCCGCCTCGCAAATACGCGTCGATCCGCCCGAGCTCGACGCGCGAGAACCCGTTTTTCGCACCAGCGACGACCAATAGCGCGCAATCGGACGGAATCGATTCGCGATTCGCGAGATCCAATGTCCGATTGCGATAGCCCTCGCGCACGAATTCGCGGGCGATGTCGCTCATTCCCCAAAGTCCATAATCGTCAAAACGGCTTTCTCCGTGGCCCTCGGTCCAGTACACGTCGCGCCGCTTGGGCGGCATCACAATGCGTTGCAACGCCGAAATCACCATTCGATCGTCATAACCGTCGGAGAGCGGCAAGACGGACATCCGATGCCCCTTCTCGAAAACAATCGCGTTTTCGCGCGTACCCGTTCGGACGATTCGCTCGGCGGCGACGACGTCCCAATTCGGATCCACAAACCGGAGATTGAGTTTAAGCCCGCCAGAAATCTCGGCTTGACGCCTCAACAAGCGCAAATACTGCGAAACCGAACGGTATTGCGCATCCGAGCGCGACAGGAAGCAAGTCGCGTTGACGGTTCCCGACGATTCCGCCATGACGCGTTGCAGACGCGGGGAAAAGGCGGATACGCCGTTTATCGGAATCTCAAGCACGGTGCCGATTCGCGCCGCCACGCCCGCGACCGCGACGGCGGCAATCACCGCGAGCGTCATCGCGGTTAGCGTGGAGGTCCTTCTGGCGCGCGAACCGCCGCCGACGAATCGCAGCATCAACACGCTCTTGGTGGCGATGAACAGCGCCATTACGGTAAACGCCGCATAAGCTGCAATCGTGCCTATCGAGATCACCCCGGACGAAAAATCGGCAACGCAGGCGTCGAGCGGAATCTCCCCGAAGTGCGTCCTCCCTAACGGCGAAAAGCGAGAGAGCGCGAGCCAACCTCCTCTCGGCAGCGCCGACAAAAACGTAATCGACATGCAAACCGCCGCCACGGAATTTACGAACATCGCCGAAAACGCAACCGAGGCCGCGCACCAGAGAGCGCCTTGCATCGCCAAGGCGAAGAACGCCGGTACAAAGGTCGCGAAACGCACCCCGGCGAACGAAATCGGAGTGAAAATTTCGAGCATAATCGCGATTTCCACGAGCTGAATCGCCACCGCCAGCATAAGCTGAAAGTAAACTCCGAGAAATTTGCCCACGACAAGATCGCGCTCCCTGACGGCAATGGACATGAGCATTTCGACTCGACGAGTCCGTCGCTCCTCGCTCCAGACGTCCATCGCCAGAAACGCCGCGAAGATCGGCATGATCGGCGCCATCGACGACGCCCAAACCTCCGCCAGCGAAAGTCGGGTATTCTCCGCCGCCTCCAGGTTAAACGCAAACAACGCCGACGAGACCGCGAAGAAAACCAACATCACCAGCGCCGTGGAAAAGAGGTTTCGCGAATACGCGAATGTGCGTCGGGCGATTACGGTTATTCGACTCATCCGCCCTCCCCGACCAGCGAATTTGCGATTTTGCGTCTAAGCTCGTCGAATTCAACACCCGCCGTCGGCACCTCGGACGCGATCGTTCCGTTGCGCAAAACGAGAAAACGCGTAGCCCATCTGGCGAAATCGTCGATTTCGTGACCGGTCACGATTACCGAGGAAAACGCCGCCGCGTTCGAAAGGATTTCCCCGGAGGCGCGGCGCATGTCCGCGTCGAGCCCGGCGAGAAAATCGTCCAGAAGAAGAATGCGCGGACGCAAAAGCAGCGCATCCGCAAGCGCCACCCGCTTCTTGATTCCGGCCGAAAGCCATCCGATACGCTTGTGCATCGTTCCCGCAAGGCGGCACATCTCCGCGGACTCGCCGACCCGTCGACGTACGCGCTTGGCGGGTTCGCCCTTGAGGTGAGCGCGATAGTTCAGATACTCGCGCACCGTCATATCCTCGTAAAGCGCGGAAACCTCGGAAAGATAGCCGATTTGCGCACGATAACGAAGCGGACGCGCAAAGGCATCGAGCCCGTCGACGATCACCGACCCCGAATCCGGAGTGAATAGCGTTGCGAGAATTTTCAAAAGCGTCGTTTTGCCGACGCCGTTCGCGCCCACAATCGCCACCGCCTCGCCGGGAGAGGCGACGAACGAGACGTCTCGCAAAATCGAGGTCTTGCGATAGGTGAAGGCGATATTTCGAACTTCCAGCATTCCGTCAGACGTCGATTTTGATGATCTTGCGAATCATGAGCCAACCGAGAACAATAAGCGCGAACATCGCCAGCAGCGAAATCACCCCGACCGCGCTGGTAAGAAAATCGATCATCATTTTCGGCTTTAGCGCCAACATCGCAAGCCCGAGCACGATCGGCAGCGCCGAAACGATAATGCCCTGCATTCTTCCCTGCGCCGTAAGCGTCCGTACCTTGCGTTCGATCTTCATTCGCGAACGGATCGTCTCCGAAATCTTGTCGAAAATCTCGGTCACGTTACCGCCGGTCTTGCGACTGATGGCAATCGCCGTGGTGACGAGCGCGAGATCGTCGGAGCCCACGCGCGCGCTCATCGACTCAAGCGCGTCTTCGAAACTCATGCCGATCCTGAGTTGCTGTTGCAAAATCGCGAATTCCTCGCTTACCGGCTTCTCCCCCTGCTCCACCACCGAATCGAACGCCTGGGAAATCGAAAACCCCGCGCGCAAGGCGTTGGACATGGTCGATAGCGCCTCGGGAAGCTGGGCTTCGAACTTCGCGCGACGACGCGAATCGAGATAGCGCGCAAGCGGACTTTTGCCGTTCTGCCATCCGGCGCGAAACTTGAGCGACGCCGCCAGCGCTCCGCCGATGCCGGCTGCCGCGAGCGCGAACAGCAAGACTATCAGCGCCTCCGTCATGCCAAACGCACCTCCACGTCGTCCTTGCACGCCGGATCGAACATCCGCGCGTCGCATTCGATCCCGCGACCGGCGAGCCGATCGAACCAAGTCGGAACCGCTCCCGTGGGCTTCATCGCCCCGAGCACCTTCCCGCCTTCGCCGACTCCGGTCTGCTCGAAGGCGAAAATGTCCTGCATTACGATCTGATTGCCCTCGAGCCCGGTAACCTCGGAGATCGCCACCACCTTGCGCGAACCGTCGGAAAGCCGCGACTCGTGGATGATTACGTCGACCGCGCTCGCGATCTGCTCGCGAATCGCTCGCGAGGGAAGTTCCATCCCGCTCATGAGCACCATCGTTTCGAGACGCGAAATGACGTCGCGCGGAGAATTGGCGTGCACCGTCGTAAGCGAACCGTCGTGGCCCGTGTTCATCGCCTGAAGCATATCAAGGGCCTCGCCACCGCGACATTCGCCGACGATAATCCGGTCGGGGCGCATGCGCAGGCAATTCTTCACGAGATCGCGAATCGTCACCGCTCCCTTGCCCTCGATGTTCGGAGGACGCGCCTCGAGTCGCACGACATGGGGCTGGCGAAGCCGCAACTCGGCCGCATCCTCGACCGTTACGATGCGCTCGGTCGAGGGGATGTATCCGGAAAGCAAGTTCAAAAGCGTCGTCTTGCCGGAACCGGTTCCGCCGGCGACAATCACGTTCTTTCGCAGAAGCACGCACAACCGCATGAACTCGGCGGCGTTGTGCGTCCACGTTCCAAAGCGAATGAAATCCTCCGCCGTCATCGCCTGTTTGGCGAACTTGCGAATGGTAATCGTCGGACCCGACAACGCAAGCGGCGCGATGATCGCGTTCACACGGCTTCCGTCCGGAAGTCTCGCGTCCACATAAGGCTGCGACTCGTCGATCCGCCGTCCGAGCGGAGCGACGATGCGCTCAATCGTCGCGAGGACGCTCGCATCGTCCGTGAACTGACAATCCGAAAGCTGCAACTTGCCGTTGCGCTCGACATAGACCCGCTCCGGACCGTTGACCATGATTTCGCTCACCGATTCGTCGGCCAAAAGCTCCTCCAACGGCCCCAGTCGCATCGCCTCGTTGAAAACATCCGCTTCGAGCCGCACCGCATCGATTCCCTTCGGCAGTCTCCCGTTGGCGATTACCTCGTCGACGATTGCGTGAATGTGGTCGCGCGCATTCTCCTCGAGTCCTTCGCGATCCACTCCCTGAATCGTAAGGCGCTTCATGTCCATGCGCTTCAACAATTCGTTTTGTATCTGCTCTTGCACGCTACGCCGCAAATCGCGCAGCGGATCGTTCTCCGGCCGCTCCTCGTCGGGGGATTCGATCTTTTCGACAATCGGGATGGCGGGCGGCTCGGAATCCGCAACCGGGCTCTCGTCGTCGCTGACCCGCAACATGTTGCCGGCGATTTGCACCACCATTCCGCCGTCCAACGCGACCGCGCCGTCGATCGCCTCGCCATTCACGAAGGTTCCGTTCGCACTGTGCAAATCCTCCAATGTCGCCCGATTGTCGCGTACCGTGAGAACCGCGTGACGCTCCGACACCTCCGGCGAGTCGAATCGTATGCGACACGCCTCGCCACGACCGATTACGTACGTTCCGTCCGTCAATTCGCGCGTTTCGCGTACGCCGCCGATGAGGGTAGTAAGGTACATCGACTTTCAGCGCGTCGTCAGCTTCTGCTGCTGACGCTTCAGGTTGAGAGTTTCGATTTCCTCGCGAATCTTGCCAAAATCGACCTTCGGCAATTCCTTCTCGTAAGAAGTATCGTTGCGGTTGCGAAGCAAAAGAACCAGCCGGCCCTTGAGCTGTTCGGCGAACGCCAGCATCTCCGCTTCGCGCGGAGTAACCTCGAGCGTTACCGTCGAATAGCCGCCCGCGAGCCCGAGACTCCGGCGCGAATTCTTCGCGGTGTCGTCGCCGGTCGCCAAAACAAGCACGTTCTGGAGAATCGTGCACGTGACGAAATTGCGCTTTCCGGTCGCGCCGTCGAAGTCGAACGTCCCGATCACATCCACATGATCGTTCGGCCTAACCATCGACGAAACCGCCGCCGCACCCGAACAATTGATGGAAATCGCGCGCATCGTCTTCTTGATGTCGGCGGAAAGCCCCTCCGCGCGCGGATTGCCGCCTTCGATGTCCGACCAGAATACGACGTCTCCGCGATTGTGCATCAGCATCGTCCTCCTGCCGACGATGTCGTTGGCGTATTCCGGTTCGATCGCCTGACCGCGCATTCCAAGCGCTGGAACGACCTTGATTCCCAAATCGTCGCGCGAAATCAGCGTTCCGGTGGGAACATCCCTTTTAAAGCACAGAACGTCCATTTCTCCGTACTGCCTGCGCAACGAATCCTTGAGTTCGCGCACCTCCGCCTCGCGGGCGGAAAGGTAAAGCCTCGTTACCAGAGCGGCGAGAACGCCGGCGACAAGCGAAACGACGAGTACGATTCTCTTTTTCATACTCGTATATTATACCACAATCAAGGGCGCGCTCGCACCGCCCAGGCAAAAAATCCGCGAGCGCGGAAGACTTCCGCAATCCGTTCGGCCGTGCGCGCGTTTTCGACTATTGCGAAAACCGACGAGCCCGACCCGCTCATCATCGCCCCCAAAGTTCCCGAAGCGCGAAGGGAAGCGAGCAAATCGGCGATTTCGGGGTGCAATCCGATCGCCGGCGTCTGCAAATCGTTGACGAGCGCATCGGCGACATAGGAAAGCGAACCCGCCTGCAGCGCTTCGACCATCGCCCGAGTCGGCGAAAGACCTTCCGACGGGGAACGCGGCGTACAGGCGGCGTAAACCTCTCTGGTGGAAGAATGCACATTCGGATTGACGAGGATGATATCAAACGACTTTACCTCGCCCGCAATCGGCGTCACCTTCTCGCCTCGACCTTCCATCACCACCGCGCCGCCGGTGACGAGCGCCGGAACGTCGCTTCCAACCTGCGCGCCGATTTCGGCGAGTTCGGTTCTGCTTCGTCCAAGTCCCCAAAGTTCGTTGAGCGCGATCAACGTCGCGGCGGCGTCGGCGCTACCCCCGCCGAGACCTCCTCCCGCTGGAATGCGCTTTTCGACGTGGATTCGCGCACCGCGCGTAGGATCGAGCGCTCGCGCGGCCTTAAGACAAAGATCGTCGTCGTATCCGGTATCGCTTGAAAGCGAAGATGCTTCCTCGATCTCCAGAAAGTCCGCGAGCGAAATCGGCATCACCACGCTGCGTAGCGCATGATAGCCGTCGGTGCGCTTGCCGAAAACCTCGAGCGTCAGGTTGATCTTGGCACGGGCCTCGACACGCATATTCGCCTACTTGAGATCGCGAATGGCGCTCGCCACGTTCGCGAAGAGCTTCTCGAGCTTTTTCGTCGGGATTGTCGAAAACGCGAGGCGAATGAGCCCCGAGAGGACAATGGTTCCCGTCGAATACTTCGCGATCAGGTGCTTGCGTACTTTTTCGGCTTCGACGCCGATCGGCTTCACGCACATGAAATATCCGGAATTGAACGGCATCGTCTCGAACTCCCCGCAATACTCCGGATGCTTCGCGAGGATTCGCCGAATCTCCCGATAGCGCTTGTGCAAAACCGCGTATTTTTCCGCCTTTTCCCGTGCATAGGCGGGATTCGCGTAAGCGGAGACGGCAAGGTGTTGCCCGAGCGAAGAGGCGTTGGAAATGCAACTGCGGACATCGCCCGCGGCCTTCGCCTCGAGCGCCTTGAGTTGTCCGTCGCTCGCGCCCTTGAAGGCGAAGGAGATGAATCCGACGCGCAACCCCCAGACGTAGTCCTCCTTGGTCGTACCGTCGAGCTTCACCGCGAGCACGTTCTTCGAAAGTTTCGCGAACTCGGCGAAAAGCGATTCGCCGTGAATCCCCTTCTCGTAGACGAGTCCGAAATAGGCGTCGTCGAGAAGAACCACAATTCGCTTTCCGCGATCGGCGGCGGCCTTGACCGCGGCGACAATCCGCTTCGCGTCCTTCATGGTCGCGGTGTAGCCGGTCGGGTTGTTCGGGAAATTGAGAATCAGGAGTTTCTTCGCGCCCGGTCGAAGCAACGCCTTCTTCATGGCATCGGCGTCGAAGCCGCCTTTCGCGAAGGTATTGAACTTGGCGACCTTGCAACCGACCGCCTCCTTGAAAATGAGTTCGTAATTGTCCCAAAAAAGATCGGGAATGACGAGCTCGTCGCGCTTGTCGGCGAAGAGCTCCGCGGCGATTCTCAACCCATGCGTGAGCGCGTTGGTAACGACGGGATTGGAGAATTTCACGCCCTTGAGCGACGGGTTCTTCTTCAGCTCCATCGCCTTCCACGCTTCGCGAAGCTTGGGCAATCCGAAGCTGCCGGCGTAAAGGAAGGTCTTCTTGTCGAGCTTCACGTTGCCGCCGAAGGACTTCATAACGAGCGGAGAGCCGTCTTCCTCGAAGGCCATGCCGATTGTGGCGTTGATTTCGCAAGCCTTGGCTTCGCCACCTTGCCCGAGAATGCCGCCGTAGGGAAAATACATCCGCTTGCCCTCTTGCGAGAGGAACTCCGCCGCGGAACCGAGCGTTGCGTTGAGTTCTTTAGCCAGTTTGTTCATAACTGAATACGTATTATACCAAAAAACGGAAGAGCGCGCGGTATATCCGAACGGAATCCCGAATAGGCGAAAAATGGCTCGTGGCGTTGTTTTCGAGATAAATGGTTTCGATCGGGATCTGCAACGGCTTTTCGGCGTGATGCCTGGCGTCCGCGAGCATTACCATTTCGTACTCGTAACGATCTCCCGGCAAAGCCCCAACGCGAGCGACGAGCGGCGCGGGAATGCCGCGAAGTCCGGTTTGGGTGTCGCTTATTTCGAGACCGGTAAGCAGAAAGAAAAACCATCGAGTCCACCAATTGCCGAATCGCGAACGAAGCGGCACCTTTCCGGAAAACGCCCTCACGCCCAAAACCAGTCCGTTGCGATGCGTCTTCAACCCTTCGGCGATTTTCGCGATATCCTCAACCGTGTGCTGACCGTCCGCGTCCGCGGTGATGACGTCGACCTCGCCCAAATGGGCGAGCGCGGTCTTGATCGCCGCGCCCTTGCCGCGATTGACCCGGTGAACGAGCACCCGCTCGACGTAGCGATCCGCCTCCGCGAAAATGCCGGCGGCGCGAGTCGATCCATCGTCCACGACGACGATGCGACGAAAATGCTCGCGTAACTTCTTGAGTAGCGAAAGCAGCTTCTCGTCCGGTTCGTACGCCGGAATTACAACAACGGGTTCGTCGAGGCGCCGTTCAGTATCCGATCCTGCCATTCATCCTCCGAAAGCTTGGCGTGACGACGCTGCAACTTCAGATAATCCGTACGGTTGCGATAGAGATCTTCGCAGATGAGATCGGTCAGATAGAAAAGATTCGCGCCGCGCACCGCGAGCGTGAACTCCCGCGCGTCCTTGCACTTGCGCTGAAATTCGGGAACGCTCGCCAAAATCTTCGCCGCCAGCGAACGATTGCCGTTGACGCTCGAATAGTTGTCGCCGAAGCAGAAGAATCCTCCGGCCCGAAGCGCCGCATCAATATCGCGCCGACGGGCGTTGACCCGACCCAAGAGCGCTTTCGAGGCGTCGTTGGCCACGAAATCGCCCTCAAGTGAATAGGTCACGGTCACCACGGGCTTGCGTACCCGAGGTTTGCGTACCGTCTTTTTGGCCTTTTCCTTCTTCGGCTTGGGATCGTCGTCGAAAAGATCGTCCAGCGAACTGTCGTCGTCGTCCCCAAGATCGAGGTCGGCTTCGTCCTCCTCCTCGCTTTCCGTGGGAGCGGCTTCGGGAACCGCGCTTTCGCTCTTCGTCACCTTGACTCCGCTCTGGGTCTTGATGAACTCCGTCCATTCGACCACCTCGCCGATGACGGGGATGCCGTTGATGCGAATTCCCGCGCCCCACCGTTCCACGATATAGGGCGGCTCGATATAGGCGCCGTTGACGAATACCAGCCCCTGGGTAATCGACCGACCCTTGGTCGCGCCCAGCGCCTTGGCGCTCGCCTTGGGAATCTCAATCGCCATCGCGCTCGCCGTCAAAAGCGCTGCCGTTATGGTCAGGATTTTCTTCATCGCTTTAAAAAGATCCCACGTTGCCGTAGCACAGAACCCCCGGAACCCGCCGTTCCAAACTTGGAGCATTTAGGCCCCTTATTCAAATGTCGGTCGAAGAAATATCTGCTGAATCCGCGTGCAACCCAGGACCCACGTAGTCCAAAATCAATTCTCCCTCACTTCGATGCCGGCGGTTGCCTTGAGGGCTTCGACAATCCGCTGGAAGGTCTTTCCGACCTCGTCGTCGGTAAGCGTCTTTTCGCTCGAACGAAACTCAAGCGAATAGGCGCGAGATGTCTTGAATATATCAAAGAGCTCGACTTTAGTCAACTCCTTGCCGCCGTTCTTGCGAATGGCCTTTACGACATCGTCGTTGGTAACTCCGCCCGCGATCGTCAAGGCGATGTCGCGACGAATCGACGGGAATTGCGGCACCGCCGAAACCTTCCCCGTCTCTCCCGTTTTCTTGAGCAACATCTTAAGCTCGAGTTCGCAAAGCGCCATTTGGGTCGTAAGCCGGTAGGGATGGCGCAGCTTGGCGGAAAGCGCGCCGATGACGCCAATCGGCTTGCCGTTGAGCTTCACCGCGAGCGCTCCGACGAACGCCGGATGCTCCGCCGAGGCGAATTCGACGTGTCCCGCGTGGAGCTTGGCGACGAGCTCTTCGACGACTCCCTTCATCCAGAGAATCGCCTCTTCCTCGCCTACCGCCGCGCGACGCCGCAACGCCTCGCGCCCGACCGGGCCGATGAAGCCGAGCGAAAGCATCTCCTTCTCCGTCGGCCCGACGCCGAACACCTTGCCGATTTCGAAGAGCATCGCGGAATCGAGCTGGTGCGCGGCGTTGCGCCCCAACGAGCCCATCATTTGCGGCAACAGGCTGTCGCGCATCATTCCGTATTCCGCGGAAACCGGATCGGGAATCGCAAGCCGCGCTTCGCGCGTTTCCTTGCGCGAATCAAAATCGTCAAGCTCCTTTTCCGAAAGGAACGAGTAGTGCATCGCCTCGGTGAACCCAAGCGCCATGCAAACTTCCCGAACCTTCGCCTTGGCCTTGAACGGCGCGTCCGAAAGCGATGACACCGACGGCGCGGACGGCATGGTGTCGGGAATGTTGTCGAGACCGTAAACGCGCGCGATCTCCTCGACGAGATCGGCCTCCATCGAAAGATCCCAACGCCAGGAGGGTATTTCGCAGGTCACCGACTTCTCGGCGGCGAAGTGTTCCTTCCGGTTCTTGATCTTGAGCCCGATCGCCTCCAGAATGTACACCATCGCGTCATTGCCGATGTTAATGCCGATCAGCTTGCGGGCGCGGTCGAAGTCGAGCGATACGTCGGGATTTAGCGGACGAACCCGATTGTCGACGTCGACGATTCCCTTCGCAATCTTCGCCGCGCCGTATTTCTGCAAAAGATGCGCCGCGCGACGCGACGCGAAGTCGGCGATGTCCTTGTCGACGCCGCGAATGTAGCGATAGGCCGATTCGCTGGCAAGACCCAGTTTGGTCGAAGTGCGCTTGGTCGAGACCGGTTCGAAAAGCGCCGATTCCAAAAGAACGCTCCGCGTCCCCTCGGCGATCTCCGATTCCGCCCCGCCCATGATTCCGGCGATCGCGTTCGGCTTCACCGAATCGCAAATTACGAGCATTGACGAATCGAGCTTGCGCACGACTCCATCCAACGTCTTCATTTCCTCGCCGTCGCGAGCCGTCCTTACGACAATCGTGCGATTGCGCAACTTGGTGTAGTCGAAGGCGTGCATCGGCGCGCCCAATTCCATAAGTACGTAATTCGTGACGTCGACCACCAGCCCGAGCGACCTGACTCCGCAAAGTTCGAGCCGTTTTCTCATCAGCTCCGGCGAAGACCCGTCCTCGACCGAGGTCACGACCCGAGCGGTGTAGCGCGGACACTTCTCCTTGTCCTCGACGACGACCTTGACCTCGCCGTCGACTGGCGTGTCGCTCTCGACGAAATCCACCGGCGGCAGCTTGACCTCGCGATGCAAAATCGCGCCGAATTCCCGCGCCAGCCCGACGACCGAAAGCGCATCCGGGCGATTCCAGGTAACCTCGACGTCGAAAACCGTCTCCGGCTTTTCGCCGCCGACCACGTCACGCACGAACGCGCCGGTTTTCGTCTCCGGCGGAAACTCGATGATCCCGGAATTGCCCTCGCCGAGCTTGAGCTCCTTCTCCGAGCAGCACATCCCGAAGGACTCGACTCCGCGAAGCTTTCCCTTCTTGATCTTGAATTCGCCGTCGGGCACGATCGCCCCGATTTTCGCGAAGGCGGTTTTGATTCCCTTGCGCATGTTCGGCGCGCCGCAAACCACCTGGTATTCGACAGCTCCGTCGGTAACCTTGCAAACGTGCAGATGGTCGCTGTCGGGATGCTTCTCGCACTCCAGCACCTCCACCACCACAAAATAGTCGGAAAGCTCGACTCCGCCGACGGTCTCGATCGCCTCGACCTGCAAACCCGCGCGCGTCAGCTTCTCCGCCAGTTCCTTCGGCGAGATATCGTCGATCTTGACGTAATCATTCAGCCACGACAGGGGCAGTCTCATCTTTCGTTTCCTTCCTCTTCTTCCATTGCGGCCCGTACTTCGGGAACTTCTCGACCTTCGAATAGACGCCGTTGGTGAACGCCACCACATGACCGGTGGAAACCAGCCACGCGAGGTGCTTCTCGAAATCCGCGGTCGCCGGAAATTCGCTCTTGTCGCAACAAGGATGTTCCTCGACGAATTTCGCCGCCGCCTTGAGTTCGTCGATCGCGTGCTCGGCGTCGAATTCCTTGAGCTCCAAATTGGTCACGAATTCCGGCCCTCTCGCGTCGTTCGCCCGGAAAAACTTCAACTTGCGGTGATGGAACGCTCCGCGCAAAGCGAAACACATTCCGTACGGAGCCCTCCGCTCGGCTTCGACGGCGTCGTTCACCAACCATTGCAACGGCCGATAGGACGATTTCGCGGCGACTTGCGCCGTAATCAGCAAGTTCTTCGGCTCGTCAACGAGCGAAGGAAGTATGGTGCGCTTGAATTCGCCCTCGGCTTCGACGCGGCTCGCGCCGACGGCACCCTCCGCGTTCGCGCCGCCCGCGGATTTCGCGAAGAACACCGTGCGTTTCGTCGCGCTCTTGCGCCACTCCTCGATCGCATCGGCGTCGCGCACCATTTCGATGTGCGAGCGGTACTGCTCCTCGCCCATTTCAGGATAGCGCGTACGAACCGTCTCCTTGACGACATCGTTGAATTCGTGAATGTTCGGCGGCCCCAGCAAGACCCCGGAAAGTCCGCACTTCGCGACGCAGTTGAAATTGCCCTTCGGCGGCTCGACCTCGACCTCCTTCGTCTCGTAGTAATCGGAGAGATGCGCCGCGACTACGTGCTCGACGACTTCGTTCCGGTCGACGGAAGCGAAACCGCACGCCTTGCACTGGAAGAATTTTACCGCAGTTCCGTCCTCAGAGACCTTGGGAGATATCTTCAGCAGAATCGTCTCGGGATTGTTCAGGAAGAAATAGGCGAGATCCTTGAGTTTGTAGGCGTGAACGTCGCTTTGCAACTTGCGAATTATCGTTCCGAGCGCCTTGGTCTCGGGTAGAATCTTCACTTCGGCTTCAAGCGGTTTCGGCCGCTCGACGAAACGCGGCGATGGTTTGCGGAACGGCTTTTTGTCTCCGCGCGGCGCCTTCGATCCGTCGCCTCGCGGAAATTTATCCTTCGTTTCGCGAACCGGGCGAACCTTGCCGACGCTCACTCCGGCGTCCTTTCGCGCCCAATCCGGCGTAAAGTCAATCGATCCCAAGTCGATCATACCGCTGTTTTCTTCGCTCATTTGTCGCCTATTATACCATAATTCTTGACGGCGTTCTCCAATCCTTCGCGCAAAAGCACCCACCGGAGCGAAAGTCGCGGACCGGGATAGACGAGCGAAGTGTCGCCCGCGGGCCAGTTGCCGAAATCCTGACTGACGAGCGGATCCGCGGGCCAGGAATTGAACGCCCAGCGCAAAAACCCGTCAAACCCAAGCCGAGCCGCATCCATCGGCAACGCTTCGCACTCATGCAAATCGGAAGCGAGGAAAGTATTGGGCTTTTTCGGATTGCAGCAGACGTAAAAGGTCGTGGTCTTGCCGGCGCGACGACGCGCTTCGCAGACGGGAAGCAATCGCTCGCGGTGCTGATAGGCGTAGCTCACCGATTTGGCGTTGTCGTTGAGTTCGCTAGGATGATTGCAGGCCATCACGAATTCGAGTCCTGGCGCGTGGCGACGCAAAACGTCAATCGCCCCCTTAAGCAACCGATCCGGTCGCTCGTCCATCGCGATTCGCGTACGCTTCAGCCACCCCTTTTCCTTCAGATGCGCCGCGAATTTTTCAAGCCGCTTTCCCCAGTACTCCTCGTATTCCGGCGACGAAGGATCGAACTTCAGCGACCAGGGTATCATCGAGTAGCAATCGATCTCCGCGTTCGCGAGCCCGGCCTTTTCCGCCGCCTCAACCACTTTGTCGAATACGGTGAAGTCGTCCCCCTCGCCGATCATCGAGGAAAACTTGTCGTAGGTCTGACCGTTCCACGGCTCGTCGACAATCGACGCGGTAATCGTCTTTTGCCCGGCGTCGGCGAGAATCCGGTAGTACTCGGTCAACAGCCGAAAGTGTTCGTCGCTCCATTTCTCCACCTTGTGCCAACGGGCGATCGCCTCGGGATGTTGCCAGATGTCGAGTCTGAACTTCCACTCCGACGGCGGCGGCAACACCTTGTTCTCGACCGTGATTTTCACGGGAAGCGCGAATTTCCGCCCGTTTACCGAAAAGCGCACGGTATCCCTGATCGTTCGCGCGGAGACATTGCGCGGAATGTCGAAAGTATAGAGAAACGGACGCGTCGTTCCTTCGTATTTCTTCGCCGTCGGCGCTTCCACGATGTCGGCGTAAAGCTTGCCGCCGCCGGAAGTGTAGCGCAAAACGTCGACGCGCGACGACAAATTGTCGGTGTTCGCCGAAAGCGCGGAAAACCCCGTCTTGTCGCCGACCACCAGCAATCCGTGCACCCGCTCGCCCTTCCAGCCCTTTAACTCCAACGTCTTGCCGAAATCCTTAGCCGAATACTCCGCGTCGCGATCGTATCGAACGTAAATGTCGCCGACTCCGACATACGCCCCGGTATCGGCTCCGAGCGGAAGTGACGCGGAAAACACCGCGATTACCGATGATATGATTCTCGCAAGCAGAACTTACATCAAGGCCTTCGCGGCCTGATAGACGTTGTCGACGGTGAAGCCAAGCTTCTCCGAAAGCACCTTGTAGGGCGCGGACGCCCCGTAGTGGTCAAGCGTGACGTAGCTCGTCGAACGGAAGTCGATCCTGAACCGATCGAGCCCGAAGCGCGTTCCCGCTTCGACGATAACGCGCTTGTGCATCTCCTGCGGCAACACGAAGCAACGGTACTCGGCGGAGGTTTCGCGGTGGAAGCGTTCCACGCAGGGGAACGACGCGACGCGTACCGACTGGCCGTCTTCCTTCCAAAGCCGCTTCGCCGCTTCGATCGCGAGATAGACTTCGGAACCGGTGGCGAGGAAGAGAATCGTGTCCTTCGTCTGCGCGCCCGCCTGATAGATTGCGTAACCGCCCTTGGCGACGCCTTCGGCGTTCACCCCTTCCAAAATCGGCACGTTCTGGCGAGTCGTCAAAAGGCAGCTCGGTCCCGTCTTGTGTTCGAGAATCTCCGCCCACGCGTAGGCGGTTTCGTTAGCGTCCGCCGGTCGCCACGTCATCACGTTCGGCATCGCCCTCAGCGCTGCAAGGTGCTCCACCGGCTCGTGAGTCGGCCCGTCCTCGCCCACGCAGTAGCTATCGTGCGAAAAGACGTAAATCGAAGGAACCTGCATCAGCGCCGCGAGGCGAATCGCCGGCCGGCAGTAGTCCGAAAACACGAAGAACGTCGCCCCGTAGGCGCGAAACGATTCGTCGAAAGCGGTAATGCCGTTGACGATCGCCGACATTCCGAGCTCGCGAATTCCGAAATGGATGTTGCGTCCCTCGAACGATCCCGGCGCGACATCGCCAAGCCCCTTCAGAATCGTTTTGTTCGAAGGGCCCAAATCGGCGCTGCCGCCGACGAGCCCGGGAACGAGCGGTGCAATCGCGTTCATTACCGCTCCACAGGCCGCGCGAGTGGCGACCGGTTTCGCGGGATCGAACGCGGGCAACGCCTTCAAAATCTCCGCCTTGGACGGAAGTGCGGGTTTGGCGACGCCGCTCGCCTTCGCCGCCTTGACGCACTTGTTGCGCAACCGGTGGCACTTCGCCGTGCGCGCGGCGAAAAGCGCATACACCTCGTCGGGAACGTAAAAGCTCTTCTCGGGATCGAAGCCGAGGCGCTTTTTCGCGCCCGCCACCTCTTCGGCGCCCAGCGGCGCGCCATGGCAATCGGCGGTATCCTGCTTGGTCGGCGCGCCAAAACCGATATGCGTCGAGGCGATGATTATGACCGGCTGCCCGGAAACTTTCGCCGCTCGGCGATAAATCGCGTCAATCGCCTTCGGATCGTGCCCGTCCACCTCGAAAACCTTCCACCCGTAGCTCTGGAAGCGCTTCTTCGTGTCGTCTGCCATTGCGAGCGAAGTGCAGCCCTCGATGGTAATGCGATTCGAATCGTAAACGAGAATCAAATCGTCGATCTTCATCGCCCCCGCCCAGCTGCAAACCTCGTGGCTGATGCCCTCTTCGAGATCGCCGTCGCCGCAGAAAACCCACGTCTTGTTGTCGATCTTCGCCTTCTTCGCCGCCAGCGCGAGACCGATGCCCATCGCAATGCCCTGGCCGAGCGGTCCGGTCGTAACTTCGACGCCCGGCATGAGACCGCGTTCGGGATGGCCCGCGCAACGCGAGCCGAACTGACGAAAGCTCTTCAATTCGTCCATCGAAAGCTCACCCATGCCGGAAAGATGGAAAAGCGCGTAAACGAGCGACGAGGCATGTCCCCCGGAGAACACCAGTCGATCGCGTTCCGCCCACTTCGGATCCTTGGGATCGACATTAAGATGCTTGAGCCAAAGAACGCTCGCAAGATCCGCCATCCCCATCGCCGCGCCCGGATGTCCGGAAGACGCCTTTTCCACCATGTCCGCACACAAACAGCGAATCGTGTCCGCTACCAACTTGAGTTCTGCTTCTGTCGCTTTCATATATGCCTGTATTATACCATTTTCACCGCTTGAGCGGCAACGAACGATGCCGATTGACGATGCGTTTGACAATAAAATACGTAATCGGCGACAAAATCAGCGCAAGGACGATTCCGCCGATGAAAAACGACATCATCGCATCCGCTCCCAGCCGCCGAACCGACTCCCAAGTCCACTCCATTTCCATCAACCGCTCAAATGACAGCGAACCGTCGAAAAACAACCAGTTCATCACCCAGGTCTGCACGGGATAGATGATGAAAATCGTCACTGGATTGGTGATAAGCGTACCCACGCTCGCCCCTATCTTGGACAAGCGCAGCATCATCGCCAACGGAATCGAAACAATCAGCTGGAATCCGAAAGGGATCGAGCAGCCGATGAACATTCCAAGCGCCCAACCGCCGGCCACCGCTTCAACCGGCAGCGGATCGCGAATAATCTTGCGCCGGAGAACGCGCCAATAGGCGACGACTCGTTCCCGCATCGTCATTCGCCGGGCTTAAAAGCCGACGTTGACAAGCGGCATGAACTGGAGCTCGGCGTCGCGAATGATGTTTACGAGACCGACTTGATAGCCGGACATCGTCTCCGCGCGATTGATGACGCCGACCTGAAATCCTTCCGCTTCACCGGCGAGATTGACAAGCCCGACCTGAAAACCGCGAATGCTGCCGGCCTCGTTCCAAAGACCCGCCTGAAAACCAAGCAAATCGCCACGCCCCACGGAATTGTAAAGTCCGACCTGGAAACCCGCGGCGCTGTCAATCACATTGTTGCGAACGATGTTGAGCTGAATGCCTTCGAAATAACGCGACTCGCCCCAAAATCCAAGATCGATTCCGGTCACGCTCTCCTGGGAAGTCGAGAAAGGCAGCGTAAAGCGAATGCCCACGATATCCGCGGAAGCCGGCCACTGGAAGAGCGCCACCGGGAACGGGCAAAGCGTACTATCCGCGGTTTTCTCCACCACGGGAAGCTTTTCAACGGCTTCGCCTTCGGTCTTTTCGGCCGCCTCCTCGGCAAGCACCGGAAACGCCAAGGCGGTTAAAAGCGCGAAAACGGTAAGTTTCTTCATAGCGACGTGACTCCTTTCAAATGTGCGTTCATTATACACTTTATTTTGCGAAAAATCAACCATGCGTCAAATTTAAGCCAAAGACACTTTCTTAATGACAATCGGCTCGGCGGGAACGTTCTGGTGCGGCCCGGAAAATCCCGTGCGCACTTTGGCGATCTTGTCCACGACTTCCATACCGTCGACGACCTTGCCGAAAACCGCGTATCCGAATCCTTGCGCGGTCGGCGCCGAGAAGTTCAAGAAGTCGTTGTCCACGAGATTGATGAAAAACTGGCTGGTCGCGGAATCGACGACCATGGTTCTCGCCATTGCGATCGTGCCGCGGTCGTTCTTGAGCCCGTTCATCGCCTCGTTGCGGATGGGAGAATCCGTATCCTTCTGGTTCATATCGCGGGTAAATCCGCCGCCCTGAATCATGAATCCGTCGATGACGCGATGGAAAATCGTATCGTCGTAGAAGCCGCTTTCGGCGTATTTGACGAAATTCTCCACGGTCGCCGGCGCCTTCGTCTCGTCCAGTTCAAGCGTGATCGTTCCCATCGACGTTTCCATTATCGCCTTCTTCATTTCGCCACCTCCTCGAAGGCCTTGCAGACCTTGAGCAATTTCGCTTCCTCGAAGCCGCCGCAGACGAACTGCACGCCGACCGGGAGCCTTCCGGCGGTGAAGCCGGCGGGTACCGAAGATGCGCAAATTCCGGCGAGCGCCGAGGGAATCGTATAAAGATCGTTCAAATACATCGTCAGCGGATCCTGGTTGGCGCCGAACTCGAACGCCGGCGTCGGCGCGCATGGAGTGAGGAGCGCGTCCACCCGCTTGAAAACCTCGTCGAAGTCGCGCTTGATGAGCGTCCGAACCTTTTGGGCGCGCCCGTAGTAGGCGTCGTAGTAGCCCGAGGAAAGAACATAGGTGCCCATGATGATGCGGCGCTTCACCTCGGGGCCGAAGCCCTCGGCGCGACTCTTCGTGTAAAGGGAAAATACGTCCTTCGCCTCCGCCGAACGGTGCCCGTAGCGAACGCCGTCGAAGCGCGCGAGATTCGCCGACGCCTCGGCGGGGGCGATGATGTAGTAAACAGCCATCGCGTATTCGGTATGGGGCAGCGAAACTTCGACGAGTTCCGCGCCCGCGCGTTCGCATTTCGCAATCGCCTCCTCGGTAATGCGCTTGACCTCGGCGTCCATGCCCTTCACGTCGAAGTATTCCCTGGGAAGCCCCAACTTCACGCCCTTCAAACTCGCGCCCTCGAGCTCCGCCGGATAATCCGGCACGGGATCCTTCGGCGTCGTTCCGTCCATCTCGTCGTGCCCGGCTAGCGCCTTCAGGAGAATCGCCGCGTCTTCGACGCTCTTGGTCATCGGCCCGACCTGATCGAGCGAAGAGGCGAACGCCGTCACTCCGAAGCGACTCACCCGCCCGTAGCTCGGCTTCACTCCCACGCAATTGCAGAACGACGCGGGCTGGCGAATCGAACCTCCGGTATCCGTACCCAAGGCCGCGATGCACATGTCGCCGCCGACCGCGGCCGCGCTACCGCCGGACGAGCCGCCCGGAACGCACTTGAGATTATAAGGGTTGCGCGTCCTGCCGAGCGCGGAATTCTCGGTCGAAGATCCCATCGCGAACTCGTCCATGTTGACGCGTCCGGCGGGAATGAATCCGTTCGCCTTGAGATTCTTGATTACCGTCGCGTCGTAGGGCGAAACGTAGCCTTCGAGAATCTTCGAACCGCAAGTGCACGGTTGGCCCGCGACGTTGATGAGATCCTTGATCGCAATCGGCACGGCGCGAGGATTCGCCTTCGCGAGCGCAAGCGCCCCTTCCTCGTCGAAAGTGAGATACGCGCCGATCTCCGCGTTCTGCCCGTGATAGCGCTCGATGATCGACTGCACGAGTTCGACCGAGGTGAACTCGCCCTTCTTAAGCCCGTCCTGCGCCGCCTTGATTCCAAGTTCGTAGAGCTTCACGATTCCGCCCCCTCCACGATTTTCGGCAACAGAAACTCTTCGCCAACCCGCGCGGGTGCGTTCGCGAGCGCGGTTTCCGTCGCGAGCGACGGACGAACCACGTCGTCACGAAACGCGTTCACGAGCACTCGCCCGTGCATCATCGGCTCGACGCCCTCGACATTAACCGCGGAAATCTTCTCCACGTACTTCACGATATTCTCGAGCTGCGGCTGGAAAGTCGCGCGCTCCGCTTCGCTCAATTCAAGTCTCGCCAATTCGGCGACGTATTTCACGTCGATTTTCATCGTTTGCTCCAGGAGGGACTGATCCAATTGCCGTCGGCGAAGAACATCTGCCTCGGCGCGTCCCCGTCCTTCAAAGTGTCGATTACGAAGATCGCCCGATCGCGGTTGGCGACGAGATGGCGCATGTCGCGCGACCACGAAGGATGTTCCCAATTGGCCTCTTCGGTAACGAGCTCGGCGGTTTCGTCGCCTTCCGCCGGATTCATGACCGCGATCTGGGCGCCGCCGCGCTTGGTAATGTAGGCGATGCGACCGTCCCTGCCCCAATCCGGATCGACGTTCTCGCGACCTTTGGAGGTAAGCCGACGCTTCGCGCGCGTGGCGACGTCGATGACGTAAATCTGCGGACGGCGGGTCTCGTTGGAGACGTAGGCGATCTTCTTGCCGTCGGGGCTCCAGGTCGGTTG
This sequence comes from Kiritimatiellia bacterium, assembly GCA_045599445.1. Taxonomy (GTDB): domain Bacteria; phylum Verrucomicrobiota; class Kiritimatiellia; order RFP12; family UBA1067; genus UBA1067. Next base: position 30,114 of record JAZRWB010000013.1, read on the forward strand.
GCCCTCGCTCGCGCCGGGAGTGGTGGTAAGCCGCGTCCACCGTCCGGTCGCGACGTCGATTACGTAAAGCTCGGGATTGCCCTGAAAGGACAGTACCGCCGCCACTTTCGCGCCGTCGGGCGAAACCGCGATTCCCGTCGGCGAACCCTTGAAGCTCCACTTCATGGTGCGCTTGCCGCTTGCGACGTTAAGCTCCCACACCTGCGGCGCCTGATTGAGATAACCGATGTAATAAATCGAATCCTCGCCGTTCCACCGCGGGAAAACCGACGCCTGCGCGTCGCTCGTCAGCTGGCGAATGTCGTAGCCGTCGGGATAGGCGAGGCAAATTTCGCCGGGAAGCGTCCCGCCAATGCGATTGAGCTTGCCGCGTTTGAGGAAAAGGACTCGGTCGAGCGCAAATCCCTTCTGATTTCCGAACGCCTCGCACATGGCGTTGGAAAGTTTACGCGCCGCCATTCGAGCGCCCTTTTCGTCCGCGAACGGCTCGTTGGAGGAAATGGTTTTGCCCGAGCCCTCGGCGACGATTCGTCCCGTGGCGTCCGACACTTTGATCGTTCCGTCGTTGCCCACGCGAAAAATTCCGGAAAGTTCGAGATTCTTCGCCAAGCACTTCGCAAATGCCTGATTCCGAACATCGATTTTAACCGAAAACTTTCGCGTTCCGACGCCGGAAACGTCAACGAACGTCTCGCCGAACGCGAACGCCGAAAGCACCACTGCCAAACCGACGATAAAATGCTTCATAAGCGGTGTAAATTATACCACAATCAAGGGAGCGTAGTCCACACGGTATCGCCGTTTTCGCCAAAGCCGGAAATCGGCGTTATCCCGATTCGCGCCGGCTTTTCGCCGCAATTCTCCCCCAATACCGATTCGGGAATGGTACATGCAAGCGAATCGTCGTCGCGCGTCTCCGCGAGATAAAAGCCGCTGGAAACGAAATACTGACGCGCGACCTTTTCCCCGCCCGCCTCGACGACGACTTCGTAGCTGCCGGCGCGCACACCGCTATTGCGCTTCTTGAGGTGCGGCCAGCGCACGGTGTAAAGCGCATTGCCGACGTTATCGTAGCCCCGAACGACGGAAATCCTGACATCGTCCCAAAATCGGGGAATGCCGCTTTCGTCGACTTGGTCGTCGCCTTCGAGACGAATCGTCCACGGCTCGGAGACTTCTTCGACGTAAATCCCGCGCGGAACGTCCGAGCCGCGCTTGCCTTTGCCGGGCGGCGCGGACTCGCCGAAATCAAGCCGCAAAACCTTCATCTCGTCGGAATAGACCTTTACGAGCGCTCCTTGGGCGGAGTTAAGGTAATCCTTCCGCGGTAGCGGAAAATATCCGTCCGCGAGCGAAATTCCGCGCATCGATCCGACATTGACGCACTTCGCCCTAACCGGATAAACGCATCTCTCGTCGGTAAGCGCCATCTTCCCCGCGCCGTAAAAAGTCGGCTTGTCGGCGAGCCCCATGGGGTTTTCGTATTGAGCGACGAACTCGAATCCGTTGACCGCCATCTCCATTCGATTGGTGGCGAGATAAAAATCGACGTGCGAGCCCTTGAGCGCGTCCTTCACCGCCGCGTCAAACACCTCGTATTGGTTTTTCATCCGCCCCTTGGTCGGGTCGCCCACGACCACAATCGCATCCACGCCCTCGGCGACGTAATACTTGAGCGCCTTCGTAAGCATCTTGGTCGAAGAAGGCCATTCGATTTCGGTATTCGCCAAAAATCCGATTTTGGCGACCGTTCGCGCATCGTCCACCGCCTTCGCGACCGTGTCCAATTCCACGCAACCGGTCGCAAACGCCACCAGCCACCCCGCCACCCATATATTAAAGCTTCTCATCGCCGCCCATTATATCAAATTCCGGCCTCGGCAAAAAGCGTTGTAAATACAACTGACGACGATCAGGCGATTTGTTAAAATTCGCGGCATTAAAAAAACGAAAGGAATCGTTATGAAAGATCTGTCAATCGTACTCGGAGGCATTGCCGGACTGTTCGCGCTCTACTACGGCGCGGAGGCGCTGGTTCGCGGAGGTCGCGCGGTCGCAATTCGCGCGCGAGTGTCTCCGCTCGTAATCGGTCTTACCCTGGTCGCCTTCGGCACCAGCGCGCCGGAACTCTTCGTCTCCTCGTGGGCGGCGATCGACGGACTTGGCGACGTCTGCGTCGGGAACGTGGTCGGTTCCAACATCTGCAACATCGCGCTAATCCTCGGACTCACCGCGATAATCAATCCGGTGGCGGTAAATCCGCTCCTCTTCCAACGCGACGTTCCGCTAATGCTCCTCGCCTCGCTGGCGACAACGGTCTTGTGCTGCGTCTACGGCGGAATGGGAATAATCGCGGGAATCGTATTTCTGGCGATACTCTTCGGCTACACTCTTTGGAGTATCGCCGACGCCCGGAAGATTGAAGGGCGTGGCGAAAAATCCGAAATGCCGCTCGTCCTTGCCGTGCTTGCGACAATCGGCGGACTCGCGGCGCTCGTGCTCGGCGCAAAATTGCTCTTGATGGCGACGATGCATCTGGAGAGACAATTCGGGGTCGCCGACGAAATAATCGCGCTTACCGTCGTCGCGATCGGCACCAGTCTGCCGGAGCTCGCGACCAGTATCGTCGCCGCAAAACGCGGCGAGGCCGACATCGCCATCGGCAATATCATCGGCTCGAACATCTTCAATCTGCTCGGAATCCTCGGATTCTCCGCCTGCCTTTCGCCGTTCAAAGTCGAAGGCATGTGCGAAATCGATTTCGCCTTTATGCTCGCGACCGCGCTGATGCTGTGGCCGTTGATGCTGTGGCGAAAACGGCTCGGACTCCGCGAAGGAGCCGTGCTGCTGATAACGTACGCGATCTACCTCGCGATACTTTTCCATCGTTAGATGGTGGAGATAAGGGGAGTCGAACCCCTGACCTTCTCAATGCCATTGAGACGCTCTACCAACTGAGCTATATCCCCGTAAATTAAGCCGGCGGCGTCCTACTCTCGCACGGGCGAGTCCCGCACTACCCTCGGCGATGGAGCCCTTGACTTCCGTGTTCGGAATGGGAACGGGTATGACAACTCCTCTATGGCCACCGGCAAAAAGCCGATTTGCAGGTTGAGGGGTTGAGAAGTTGTGGGGTTGAGAAGTTCAACCGACCAGCCGACAATCCGACAACCTGCGAAGTTGGGAACTAAAGAGAATTACAGCCCTTAACGAGATGCGAGTTCGTTGATCTCACATTCAAGTGAAGTCCGTCTCAAAGCCAGATGTCGGAGGCCTCTCAACCCCTCAACACCTCAACTTCTCAACCTTCGCTTCCGAAGGAAGCGAAATAAGCTAAGCCGCACGCCCGATTAGTACCGATCAGCTCAACCAATCGCTTGGCTTACACCCTCGGCCTATCAATGTCGTGGTCTACGACGGGGCTTCAGAGACTTGCGTCTGGGAAGACTTGTCTCGGGGGAGGCTTGGCGCTTAGATGCTTTCAGCGCTTATCCGTTCCGAACATAGCTACCCGGCCTGCCGCTGGCGCGACAACCGAAACACCATTGGTTCGTGATTCCCGGTCCTCTCGTACTAGGGAATCTTCCCCTCAATTTTCCTGCGCCCACAGAGGATAAGGACCAAACTGTCTCACGACGTTTTGAACCCAGCTCGCGTTCCGCTTTAAT